>JAFGMD010000034.1 GCA_016927685.1 Candidatus Falkowiibacteriota bacterium | reverse complement strand
TATTAATTTAGAAATAAGCCTGGCCGCAGCATGCTGGGATGAATCACGACCGTCAGTGAATAAATGCAAATAAACGCGATGAAATTTATTATCGGCAAAAAATTTAAGAAGCGCATAAAGATGTCTGGGCTCTGAATGTGCTGACTGGCCATTACTCAATAAGCCCATTAAATGAACATTTGACTTATATTTTTTAGCGTGATTTAGGGCCTGAAATAAAACCCGGCTCTTGAAAAAAGAACCGTCTTTAATCATGTCATTTACAATTACAGCGTCTTGCTTGGCTACCCTGCCAGCACCAATATTCATATGACCGGCTTCTGAATTGCCGTCTTGACCATTTGGTAGACCAACATTTTTTCCAGACGCTAAAAGAGTGGTATTGGGATACCTTTTTATTAAATGGTCATAAGTCGGTTTTTTTGCTAAATAAATAGCATTTGAGTCAGATGGCTTGGCAATTCCCCAACCATCCAAAATAACCAAAACAAAAGGCAAATTTTCATTATTGCCTGCTTTTTTCATATACTTATATTTTACACTAAAAACAACCTATATTCAAATAAATAAATTCGTTCAATTTGGCGAAAACGACCATAATCAGACGCATTGCAATGCGTCTCTATAACGGTTTGCGTACGCCGTAGAGACAGGGTATACCCTGTCTCTACAACGACGACAAGGGCCGTTTTCGCCCTTCTCAAATAAAAAAGGTCTGCTTTTCAGTAGGCCTTTTTATTTATATTATTTGCTTAATTCTTGCTCAATTTCTAAAAGCCGGTTATACTTTGCCACTCTTTCTCCTCTGCTTAACGACCCAGCTTTAATAAATTCTGCATTAACCGCAACAGCCAGATCAGAAATAAAAGTATCGCTTGTTTCACCGCTACGGTGAGAAATAATGACTTTATAATTATTCATCTTAGCCAAATATATAGTAGTAATTGTTTCAGTGAGCGTGCCAATCTGATTTGGCTTTATTAAAATGGCATTGGCGGCTTGGATATTAATGCCCTTTTGCAAGCGTTCGCTATTTGTGACAAACAAATCATCGCCAATAAGCATAATTTCTATACCGAGTTTTTTGTTCATAGTGCGCCAACCCTGCCAGTCATCTTCGGCCAAACCGTCTTCAATAGAAATTAATTTATACTTTTTTACCCATTTTTTATATAAGCCGATCAAGCGGCCTGAACTAAATTTTTTGCCATTAACCTTATAAACTTTTTTACTGGAAGAATAAAATTCGGAAGCAGCAGCGTCAATAGCCAAATCTACTTCTTTGCCAACTTTATAACCTGCTTTTCTTATTGCCTGCGTAATAAAATCAAGTGCCATTTCATTTTTTTTCAATTTTGGTGCAAAACCGCCTTCATCACCAACCATAATCGGCAAATTCTTTTCTTTAAGCACTTTACTTAATGAATGAAAAACTTCACTGCCAATTTGCACACGTTTTGCCATGGAACCTGCCTTGGGCACAATCATAAATTCTTGAATATCAGTTGCCCAATCGGCATGTTTTCCGCCATTCAGTACATTCATCATGGGCCTGGGCAAGCGAAAAACCTTAAAATGAATTGTATAAATTTGCCTTAAATATTTGTATAGCGGTAAATTCATAGCTTTTGCGCCCGCATCCGCACACGCCAAAGAAACACCCAGCATGGCATTTGCTCCCAAATTTTCTTTATTATCAGAGTCGTCAAGCTTAATCATCAATTTATCAATATCTTGCTGTTTAGTAACATCCAAATTTTTCAGCAAAAAATTTATTTCTGCATTAACATGTTTAATTGCCTTCAAAACGCCTTTTCCGCCAAATCGTTTTTTATCATTATCACGCAACTCCAACGCTTCATGACTGCCAGTTGATGCGCCTGAAGGCACCATGGCCTTACCAATTATGCCGTTTTTTAAAATTACCTGAACTTCAAGCGTAGGATTCCCTCTTGAATCCAAAATTTCCAGCGCTTGAATCTTTTTTATTTTGCGCGAAGAAAACATTTATTTATTTTTATTTATTAATCTAATTCGTATACAACTGAAGCATTAACAATGATTTCCTGACTGCCAGCAGAAACGCTTGGTGCTGTACCGCCTCCACCTAGACCGATCGCCTCTGTTTTATAATAAGTATCATAATAAGTAGGCGCTCCTGATTCGTTAAAAGAAATAACCTTACCTAATTTCACCCCCATAATATTAGCTAAAGCATCTGCTTTCTCCTTAGCATTTTGCAAAGCTAGTTCGCGGGCTTGCTGACGATAAGTTTCTGGTTCATCAACATCGAAATTTAAACCGCCAACCTGATTTAATTTCAAATCACCGACAATTTTTAGCACTTCATCAACCTTTTCCGTGTCTCTTATTTTAACTACTACATTTTGTGAAATTGTGTAACCTCTTAGTATTTGTCTTCCCTCTATCCAATCGTATTGGGGATATATATTATAACTTGTGGTCTGAATATCTTCTTTGGCAACATTAAGAGCCGTCAATTGATTAAGTAATGAATTCATAGTACCTGAATTTTTTTTCTGCGCTTCCTGAATGTCCATACTTGTATTTTCCATACCTAAACTCAAGGTAGCAATGTCGGGAATGGCTGTAACTTTACCCTCGCCCGTTATTGTGATTGTTCTATCAATTTGCGGATTTTTACCAATGTAGTAGTTTTGTTTGTAAAGATTGCGCGCCCAAAAAATCATAACAATAATCAAAACAGCAGAAAAAATTGTTAATAGAATAAAAAAAAGTGGATTCTCTTTAAATTTTGGCCAAAATGTGTTCATAAAATTTGTTAATTAATTTATAAATTAATACTTAAGATTGTATTTGCCTGACTTTTTCCGCTACTTCTAGAATCTTTTTATTTTTATAACCCATTTTAAGCATCATATCCATCACTAATTCGCTTAACATTTCATCTTTTAGATTAGATACGATAGCATCGCAAATATAGGCAGCATCTACGGGATTTAAAAGCTCCTTTATCTCCCCCATTTTATTTTCTATAATTTGGAGATCTTCTAAATTCATTTTATCAATGGTTTTATACCAGGTAAAATTTTACCTTCTAAAAATTCCAACATAGCCCCGCCGCCAGTAGAAACAAAATCAAACCAAGTGTCAAGGTGATCTCTTTTAATAATAACAATAGTTTCACCGCCACCAACAGCGCCAAAAGCGTCACCCCTTGATTGCATAGCCATAATTCTTGCCAAATAATCGCTGCCGTGACTAAATTGCGGAATTTCAAAAACACCCATGGCGCCGTTCCAAACCAATGTATTGGCTGATTTAATAATACTCTCAAAATATAATTCTGTCTTAATGCCAATATCAACTATAAAAAATTTTTTATTTTTTTGTTTATTCAAATTCGCAACTTTAATTATTTCTTTTTTTCCGCCCTTAGCAACCTTATTAGTTATAACAATATCTAGCGGTAAAACAATTTTATCTTTATATTTATCAAGTAATTGCTTTGATAATTTAACGAAATCTGGCTCATAAACCGACTGGCCAATATTATATTTTTTAGCCGCAAAAAAATTGTTGGCCAAAGCTCCGCCAATTAAAACTTTATCGTATTTTTTCAAAAAATTCTCTAAAACTTTTATTTTTGTGGAAATTTTCACACCGCCAATAATAGCAACTGCTGGCATTTCAAAACCGCTTAAAAGTTTTGATAAATTATCTACTTCATCAATTAAATTATAACCCGCATATGAGGGCAAATATTTTGTAATAGCGGATACAGAGGCATGAGCGCGATGCACCACTGCAAAAGCGTCATTTATATAAATATCTGCCAGCGAAGCGAGTTCGTGGGCAAATTTTGCGTCATTTTTTTCTTCCCCGGAATAAAATCGTAAATTTTCTAAAAGCAAAATTTGCCCCGCTTTCAAGTCCTCAATCTTTTGTTTTACTGTATTACCTATACAATCATTCACAAAATAAACAGGTTTTTTTGCTTGTTTATCTAAATAAGTGGCCACTGGCTTTAGAGAATACTTTTCATCTCTCTTCCCTTCTGGCTTACCCAAATGCGACATTAAAATAACCCTGGCATGATTTTTTACCAGATAATTAATAGTGCGAAAAGTCCTGTCAATTCTTTCTGGTTCAGTCACTTTACTTTTTTCAATATCAACATTATAATCCACGCGCACTAAAACGCGTTTGTTTTTTAGGTTTTTAATTTGTTCTAGGCTTTTTAATTGCATAATTTAATTATAGCAAAAAAATTGACTTCATTCACCCTCAATCTCTTTTAGCATCCAGCTGTCT
This sequence comes from Candidatus Falkowiibacteriota bacterium, assembly GCA_016927685.1. Taxonomy (GTDB): domain Bacteria; phylum Patescibacteriota; class Patescibacteriia; order CAIXNZ01; family CAIXNZ01; genus CAIXNZ01. The sequence continues at coordinate 9,811 of JAFGMD010000034.1, read as the reverse complement.
CCTTTTATTTTATTTACATCAACCTCAATCCCTTCAGCCACAGTTCCACGTGACAGCATACTAATATTAAACTTAATATTTTCTGGCATTAACTCCTCGCCATGCTCAACAATACTGCCCAAATCCATAACTGCTTTTGTAACTTTTTTTAGATTATTTTTCTGCGCGTAATCCAGAATGACTTTTAAAATTTTATCGGCTTCATGTAAATCATGCATAAAGTTGTGAAATTAATGAACACGCTACAATCGCCGCTGTCTCTGCTCTTAGGATTCTTTTCCCTAAACTTATTGGGATTACACTATTTCTTAATGCTAAACTAACTTCTTCGGGTGAAAAACCGCCCTCTGGCCCAATAAGAATGTTTATCTTGCTAACTGGACATTTTTTCAAAACATCAATCAACTTATTTTCCTTTTCATCTTCGTGAGCAATTAAATTTAATTCATTAGGATTTAACTTTTCAATCAATTGATTAAATGCTATTAATTTACTGAACTTCGGCGGTATTTTCCCGCCACACTGAATTGTAGCTTCATTTATAATTTTTTGATAACGCTCTGCTTTATTTTTATTCAATTCTTTAACAATGCAATTTTCAGAAATAACAGGATTAATATTTTTAACTCCTATTTCCGTAGCTTTTTGGCATATCCATTCTAATTTATCTTTTTTTAATAGCGCTTGATATAAATTAATTTCAGCCGGTAATTCCCTATTAATTTCTACCCTGCTAACCAAACGGCATATTACTTCTTTATTGATTATTGCTGTTATTTGAACTTCATATTCCTCATTTGTGCTGTCAAAAATGAAAATCGTATCACCGATTTGTTTGCGTAAAACTTTTATAATTTTTTTTACAATTTCTTTATCTTTTATAACAATTTTTTGTGGATTTTCAATTGTTGTATTTAAAAAAAAGCGTTGCATAAAATTTAGTGCGTTGCACAGGAAATGCACGGATCATAAGCGCGAATTAGAGTCCTTATTTTAATCGTACGCTCGTGTTCTGGCATTTTATAAACATTTGGCAAATAAACCAATAAATCAGCTTCCAAATTTGCCAAAAATTGTGCTGTCGGTGAAATAATATTAGCTTCCAATACTTTGCCATTTTTATCAAATTTATAATAATCAAATAATATACCCCTGGGTGCTTCTACTGCGCCATAACCATCGTTTGCTTTTGGCACTACTTTAACTTTTATATTTTTCTGGTCAATTTTTCCCAATTGATCTATTAGTTTTTTTATTTCTTCAAGCCCATTAACAATTTCTACTGCTTGTGCATAAACATTATAAAAAGTGTTATAACAGGGCAAGGCAAGGCCAGAGCTTATCCAAAGTTTTTTCGCTTCTGGATTCAATTTGGAAAAATTTAAATTAATACGCGCCAAAGCAAATGTTAAATAAGGTTTATCGCGCAAATGCGTTCTTTTCACTTTTTCATAAGGTTGGTGCAACTCCTTTATCTCCTTATAAAAATCTTTTACTTTATATCTCCTGCCGATACTAGAAATCACATCTCCTGATAGAATTTCATATTCATTTTTATTATAAAGCGCAATATTTTCTGTCTCTCGAGAAAATTTTGGATAAGGTAATTGGCGAGCAAATTCAGTTACTAAAATAGCATCCTCTAAAATTGCTTTATAATATTTCATTTTTTTATTTATTTCTTCCATAGCTGGCAATTTTTTAAATCCTCCGACTTCAATTGTCAAAGGATGCACTATTCTGCCACCAATTAATTCCACCAAATCTATGGCAAATTGCCTAACGCGCAAAGCCGCATTAGTTTCTTTTGAATATTTTTTTATAAAATTCAAATCATTTTCAATACCACAAAAATCTGGAATAGAAAGAAAAAATGCATGCAGGGCGTGTGAATGAATTATCTGCAGCCATTCCATTATTTTTCGTAAAATAATTGTTTGCTCGCTGACCTTAATATTAAAAGCGTTTTCAATGGCTTGCGTTGATGATAAAAAATGCACGATCGGACAAATGCCGCAAATTCTGCCAGTAATCATTGGCACTTCAAAATAATCACGGCCCAAAAGGCAGGCCTCAATTAAACGAGCGCCTTCTTGGGTTTCCATCTTCGCCTTTTTTACATCCCCATTAATAATAGCCGCTACAAAACCCGTATGCCCCTCCATTTTGGCAATATGGTTTATTTTTATTATTTTTTTAGACATAAATTGATTAATAATTCATGGCTTAATTATATCAAAAATAAGGAATTTAAGGAAAAGAAAAACCCCTCACCTTTTTTGATGAGGGGTATGTACTTCATTTTATTTTTGAAACGCGAGGAAACGACTATCTTTACGAAAAGGTACGTTCTTGCCCATTTTCAATACATGGAATATCCTGCCTTGAAGTTTATACAAACATGGTACGTATTTATTCCCTAAGGAATCTCTCGACGTCGAGCTGGCAGCGATAATAGGAAACTGTTCCTGGACATATGGATAAAGTTCTCCAAATGCCAAAAGGTACTCGATACCTACCGGTTCGAAGCCCCTCTTAGCAAGGTGCGCAAGTGCTTCTAGCTCAGTAACGGGTTTGCCGATAGGCACCAAAACCACTTTTTCTTTATGACGACCGGTACCCACAAGCGGAAACACTCCCTCGAAAACACTTATGTCTTCGGGGAAAAAATAACATCCTACAGATTCAATCATCTGAGCCAGGGTTTGACGATAATCCGCGACCACGATAAACGTCCTCAACTGATCCTTGAAATACTGTAAGAAATTAGAAAGCTCATCAATTTGGCCTGGCGATCTCTTCCCTTTTTCGATCAGCTCAATCGCTTGCCGAAAAAGATCCCTTACGTGTACGATCTGCCGTTGGTTGGTATTCGCAACCATTTTGTCCTCCTTGACCCGCTTCGCAGGTCCATTTTAAAGTTCATTTTGCCAGCCGGTATTCGCGGCCAGACCCTGCCACTTTGGCAAGGATTTAATATCTAATATTATCTTAAAATTAATAAAAAGTCAAGAGTAAAACAAAAAGGGCGAAAAGTCCTTTGTCCCTGTCATTTCGAGCGCAGTCGAGAAATCCCTTCGTTATTTAGGGATGTCTCCGCTTCGGTCGGCATGACAAAGGGCTTTTCGCCCACTTATTTAATTTATCTAATATTCAAATTCTTCTCATATTCTAACCACATATTTTTCAAATCCTCAATTATACCTTCGGTATTTTCATCTTTATCAAGTTCGCCTACTCCTAATTTCTCATTAATATAATCTTCAACCATTTCGTCCCAGGCCTCTTTGTTTGTAACTGGAGCTGCTTCAGCTCTTTCTTTAATTTCCTGGTAAGCCGTATTTAGATCAAAAGCTAAGAATTCAGTCATAAATTTAGTTTGTTTAATGATTAAAAAAATAACTTTGACTTTATTATACCATAAATTCTGGGTTTAAAAAATTGACAATTTTTTAAAAATAGGCTAAGCTAAAATAAATAAGTTCTTTTTCACTCCCGCTAACCCCGGGACAATATTAACCTCAAACCAACCCTGAACCGTATAAAATTCAGGGAAAAGGAGGAAGGAAAATGACTGCTAACCCCGGTCAACAAATGGAAAGGTTAATTTCTCTGTCTGCAGAGGCGATTGCTTTGGCTCGCCGAGGCAACCGCACCCCTGAAGAAATTGAGAAACTCATTAAGAACTTGCAAAACTTCAAGGATGCTCCTTCGGCCAAGCCTGAATGGGTTTACCCCGGCCGTTCTGGCAATAAGTGCAATCGCTGCGGTGGCTGCATCGACGAAGGCGGGATCTGTAATTGTGGCATAGACCACGACCGACAAGTTCTTCTACGCTAAATCTAAAATGCATTGTTCCCTAAACAATAAAAAAGACGGAAGTAATTCCGTCTTTTTTCTATATAATTATTTTTTCTTTTCAGATGGTGGCTGCAAAGCCGCTTCGATTCTGTCTCTGGCTCCAAAAAATTCCATTTTCTCTAAAATATCTTGCAAAGAATATCCATGATTTTGCAGTATCTTAATTAGATTTTCAATTTTTTCTTTGACATCATCCAAAATTCCCCGACAAGCCCAACATTCTTGGCGAGAATTTAAACAAACTGCGTTACAACCCGAAATAGCGATTGGTCCGAGACAAATTTTTCCCTCTTGTAAAAGACAGGGGTTTTTGTTAATCTGACACTCCCAACAAACCGGATTTTGAAATAAAGACCAGTGAGTTTTATTTAATAAACTATAAATCAAATCGTAAAAATTATGCGCATTAATCGGACAGCCAGGAATTACATAATCAACCTTAATCGCCTTAGGCACTTCTATTATTTTTTCATTATCAATGGTCTGGTGTTGCTTATAAACATAGGCTCCGTATTTTTTATAATTATGATAATTTTTTATTTCCCAAATACCACCTAAATCAGCGCAATTACCTAAAACCACGACAATGTCAGACATTTTTCTAATCTGCTTCAATAATTTTAAATTCTTTATCGTTGCAGGATTACCCTCAATAAATGAAATGTCATAATGCTTTTTCGGCTCCAAGTCAGAAATTAAACGCCACTCATCAATATTAATACGACTGCTCAATTCTAAAAATTTACTGCTTAAATCTAAGATTGAAAACTGGCAGCCTTCACATGATGTCAAGCTGAATATGGCGACATTTGGTTTTCGATTTGTTTTTTTAGGCATACAAAAATTCTTTTGACTGCTTATTGAAAATTTTTAAACTCTCAGTCGTATATTTGATTAAATTCTGTAATTGCTTTTGATTAATTTTTTCACAAGCCCAACCCCAATGGATTGTTACTAAATCTCCTTTTTGCAAATCACGCACAAACCCCTTATCATTAAATCTTATTAATACTTCGCGTTCTTTGATTTCACCAAGGCCTAGTTGATCATTCAAGAATATTAATGGCTGAAATTTAACTAAAATCGTAGATTTGTTGATTTTTTGCACTTCACCCCAAGAGATGCGGCACTCATCAATTGTTTTCAGAGTATGTTTAATATTTTTTTTACCAGCCCGCAGCCAGATATTCATGACGTGAAAATTATGATGCGGCTTGGCGAATTTAGGCAAAAAGCCCAATACTTTATCAACAATCCCTTTTTTCAATTTACTTTTTAAATTTTTATCTTCGGTCAAATGGCTATATAATTTTTTAATATTTACTCCTTCGGTCAATTCATTGCCCAACCAATAGGCCTCAACTACTTCATCTGAAAATTCATCGCTGATTTTATTATTTTGAGCAATCAGTTTTAAATAGGGATACATTACTTCGAATTCTGATAAGATAGAATTTAGTTTTGGGTCGTAATATTCCTCACTGCAATACTCAAACAGCATTTTATTTTTATCAGGACCGCAATAAGTCAAATAATTAGGCATAAAAGTATACTTGGCGCAGCGTAAAATACCTTTAATTGAAGTTTTCAGCTCTGATTTGGACATGACTAATCTTTTTAAATGAATAAACCAAAATAATAATGGCAGCTAAAATTAAAGCAGAACCGCTTATTTGATAAATATTATATTTGCCAATTATAATTAAATCTAAACAAGTTGTAATTGGTGAGGCTAATACTAAAATTGAAGTCACGGTTACTGCTGGCAAACATTGCAAAGATTTATACCAAGTTAATACATAACCTAATAATAAAATTGAACTTGCAATCAGGCAATACCATTGATTAATATGCAAGTCTAGCAGGACTCCGGCCTGGCCTATTACAAATAAATATACTAAAAGTATAATTGCGCCAAAAAACATTCTGGCCCAAGCCACAATTTCAGCAGCCACATTAGCTAAAACTTTTTTGGCAATAATAAATTCAATTGCCCACATTAAGGTGGCTAAAAAAATCAAAAATTCTGCCCAACCAAAATTAATAAATTTAAATCCGAGCATCGTAAAATTGCCTAAGAATAATAAACCCAGGGCCAAGTATTGCAATCTGCCTATTTTTTCGCCTAAAAACCAAACCGCCAGCAAACTTACCCAGATAAATAATGTTTTATGGATAAAAGCAGCGCTAGTAGCGCTAGTTAAACTCAAACCCTTAAAAAACAAAAGGAAAGGAATGCTGCCGCCAATACCGCCAATTAAAATTAATTTAAGCCAATCATTGATTTTAATCTTTTTTAATTTACTGTAAAATAGCGGGGTTAAAACAATCCCCAATAAAATCAAGCCGACTATCAAATTTTTAGCCGTGGTAAAAATATCAGAATTAAAAATAGCATTAACTGCGAATTTATTTAGAAAAACAGAAAGGCCGGAAATTATTGCGGTTAATAAGGCTAAAAATAATCCCTTAGAAATCTTATTCATATTTATATAAATTAATAATTTGTTTAGCTTCACTCGCTGAAATTTTATTGACGGCAAAATTATTCAATACTAAGACCCAATCCCCCACCTTAACTTTTGGCAATATATTCAAATCTATAATTCTATTCTTTTTTTTATAAGAATTAACTGTTGCTTTCTGGCCAGATATTTTTTTTATTTGATAAGGAATTGATAAGCACATACTGTAACATTGTTAGCTTATAAACGATAAATGATATAAAGCAAAAGGGTTTTCACGTCATGCTTGCGCCAGGCTAATTTAGCCGATGTTCGCCAAATGGGCAGTAAAAGTTCTGCCCATTTTTTTATTTTAAATAGGACTTAACCAGGTTTTAAAATCTTTAAGTTCGGCATAGGAAAAAACCGGACCATCTTTACATACATATTTTGTCCCTATAGCACAGTGTTGGCAAACGCCTTGCGCACAATCCATATGTCGCTCCAATGAAATATAGATATTTTCTGGGTTAAAACCCTTTTCTAGCATTTTTTCCAAAACAAATTTATACATTATTGGCGGTCCGCAAACATAGGCAATGGCGTCAGAGGGAATATCCTTGACGTCAAATAAAGTTGTGACCATGCCTTTGGTATATTTTTTTGTAGCAGGATTATCAAGGGCCAAACTTAAATCGCACACCTTACGCCACTGCGGGTATTCTTTTTCGTAAATTAAGGCCGATTCATCGCGACAGCCGTAAAATATATAAACTTTTTTATATTTTTTGGGATTATTTACAGCATCTAAAATTATCGGCCGAACCGGCTCAATAGCTATTCCGCCAGCGACAATTAATATATTTTTTCCCTTGGCAATGCCTAATGGGAAAGAATTGCCATAAGGTCCGCGAATACCTAAAGTATCACCTTTTTTTAATTCATGAACAGCAGATGTCAATGATCCAACACGTCTTATAGTCAATTCAAAAAATCTTTTTTCATTAAAATATGAAGTTAAGGAAATGGGACTTTCACCAAAGCCAGGCAAAGAAACCATAACATATTGTCCTGGCTCAAAAGCAAAATCTTTATAAGGCATGGACAAAGTAAAAGTTTTTGAATCAGAACCTTCTGGCGTTATCTTCAGTATTTTCGAATTGTAAGTTTGGTAGTCATTAATCATATTATTTTTTTGCTTTTTGTCTGGCGGCTAAAATATCTTTTTGAGTTTGAAAAATATCTATGTCGGCCGGACAAGTGCGCGTACATCGTCCACAGCCAACACAACCTGGCAAAGAATAAGTTGCCGGCGTTCTGACAAAATGATGCTCATACCAAAAATAAATTTTTTGCGCTGTTGTTGACATCATTCTGTGTTTTGGCGCGTCAGGCGTAACTCCGGCGACTTGAGTAAATTCATTGTAATAACAAGAGTCCCAAACGCGATCTCTTTCGCCACTTCCCTTTTCTAAATAGGATTTATCAAACATACGGAAGCAAAAACAAACTGGACAGGCTATTGTGCATTTACCGCATTGCATACACCTTTTACCTAAATCATCCCAAATTTTCTGGTCATGATAATTCTGCATTGCGTCCATGACAGAAACCATTTGCTGGTCTAATCCCTCTTCTCTAATTGGTCCGGCATATTCTATATGCTGATAATCTTTGTAGCCGGAATTATCTAAAAGCCTTTGGCCATCTTCTGAGCCGGTATAAATTTTATAATCGCCGTTTTGTAAAGCCAAAAAAATATCAAATTGCAAATGCTCTAATTTATTTTCCTCAAAACTGGAAAAATACTGGTAAAAATTTTCTTTAGGCACATGGCTTGTACCAATAATTATGGTATTCTTCTTTATCTCCTGATAATAAGCATCTTGCTCAAAAACTTGATTAAGTAAGGTTAGCGCCTGTAAATCAAGAATGGAAACACCTAAAAATATCTGTTTTTTTATCTTGGGAAGTGCTTCGGTAATAACATTTTTTTTATAATCAAACATTTTCATTTTCGGCGGAAGCATAAACCATTTCCAAGAATCTAGCGGCAATTCCGGACCCAAAAATAAATCGCTTAATTCTCTTAATTCATCAATAATAAGTTTGCCCTCAGCGTTATATTGTGGGGCTATTACTTTATTATTCTTCAATAAATGTTCGGTAAATTTTTTAAATTGTTCTTTATTCATGGATTACTGAACCACGATTTTATCCTGAAACTCAAAAAAATTAGTGCTTTTCGTGTCGTCTTGCGTGGTTCAATTCCATTATATCAAAAAACCCCGTGCTTTTGAACAAGCCGGGGTTATTTATAATATTAAAATTTATAAATTTATGTTTTTACCAATTCGACCATGTCTATTAGGCGCATAGAATAGCCATATTCATTATCGTACCATGCCAAAACCTTAACCAAATCACCGTCTATCACTTTGGTGAATTCTGGTTCAATAATAGCAGAATATGATGTGCCTAAAATATCAGATGATACTAATGGCTCGTCAGACACTTTAATAATACCCTTCCATAATGGATTTTTAGATGCTTTTACAAAAGCCTCGTTTACCTGTTCAACTGTAACTTTCTTTTTTAATAAGGCTGTCACATCAATCATTGAACCGGCGATAACTGGCACGCGAATAGCAACTCCGTCAAACATACCTTTTAATTCGGGAATTGTTAAGGTTGTAGCAATAGCAGCGCCAGTTGTTGAAGGCGCCATATTAGCAGCTGCTGCTCTTCCTCTTCTCGGATCCTTAGGATCTGGTCCATCAACTAATTTTTGCGTAGCAGTATAAGCATGGACTGTTGTTAATAAAGCTTTTTTAACTCCAAAAGCATTATTTAATATGGAAATAACCGGAGCAGTGCAATTAGTCGTGCATGAAGCATTAGAAATTATTTGTTCACCCTTTTTTATTTTATCAGCATTAGCGCCAATAACATAAGTATTCAAATCTTTTGATTTAGTAGGAGCAGAAATAACTACTGCTTTGGCACCAGCTGTAATATGTTTAGCAGCTCCCTCTTTATCTGTAAAAAAGCCAGTTGATTCAATAACAACATCAATTCCTAATTTACCCCAAGGCAAATTAACTGGATCTTTTTCAGCATAAACTGTAATTTTTTCTCCATCGACTATTATTGAATCTTTTGTTGATTTGACTTCATGTCCCTTCCAATTCCCATAAACGCTATCATGCCTTAATAAATAAGCTAAAGTCGCAGGATCAGTTAAATCATTTAAAGCTACAATTTTTATTTTAGCTTTTTGGTCATAAGCGGCCCGGAATGCTGTGCGACCTATTCGACCAAATCCATTAATAGCTACTTTTTTTACATCATTTGCCATAGAATAAAATAAATAATTATTTAAATTTTAAATTGTTAAAAACTGAATCAATTTTTTCTTGAGGTATTTCTGAAATATCTCCTGTCGCTGACATTTGTGTTTCAAAATTAAATTCATCACTTTGCGTCAAGTTATTATTCTTTTTATC
>JAFGMD010000033.1 GCA_016927685.1 Candidatus Falkowiibacteriota bacterium | reverse complement strand
TGAATAACCGGGTCATCATGGTTGTTGGCACTGGCAGTACCTCCGATGTATTTGGTATAATACCCAGCATCCAAATCTGCTGATAACCCTAAGTCAAGTGCGCTGGCATTGCCTGCGAAAAACACAATCACAAGAAGAGTAATAATTACTTGGACAAACCTGTACTTCATTTTGTTCCTCCTTTTAACAAAGTTATAATTATAAAAAGCATTCTTTTTATTTAGATTTTTAACTTAGCACAATTTATTTTTTTTGTCAATTTTTCAAAAATATGTCTTCAAAAGTGATTTCAGCAGCAATAATTGGACTTGATTGCGAAAAAGTTGAAGTAGAAGCAGATCTTTTTCCTAGTTTTAGAGATCCTTTTATAGTTGTTGGATTGCCTGACACAGCTGTAAAAGAATCAAAAGAAAGAGTGCGATCAGCAATTAAAAATTCCAATTTTGATTTTCCGCGCCAAAGAGTGATTATTAATTTAGCGCCAGCAGACTTGCAAAAAGAAGGGCCTAGTTATGATCTGCCGATCGCAGTCAGTATTTTAGCAATGAGGGGCTATCTTAAGACAAAAAGTCCAAATCTTTTTGAAAAAAGCCTGTTTGTTGGTGAGCTCTCCCTTGACGGCTCATTAAGAGGCATTAACGGCGCTTTATCAATTGCAATTTTTGCAAAAGCAAAAAAGTATGAGAATTTATTTTTGCCAAGCTTTAATGCAGATGAAGCAAGCATTATTACGGGTATAAATATTTATCCGGTTGACAATCTTAGTCAGTTAGCAGATCATCTTATTGGCAAAACCGAAATTATATCAGTTAAAAATAGAAAAATAGTTTTTGAATTTAAAGAAGATGAAAATTATGACATGGCTTTTATAAAGGGCCAAGAACATGTTAAAAGGGCAATGGAAATAGCAGCTGCCGGAGCCCATAATATTTTATTTTGTGGAACTCCAGGAGCAGGAAAAACACTATTAGCCCGCACTATGCCAACTATAATGCCGCAATTAACATTTGAAGAGGCATTAGAGGTAACCAGAATTTATTCGATAAGCGGGCATTTAAAAGCCAATCAGCCATTAATATTGCACCGGCAGTTCAGATCTCCACACCATACTTCTTCAGGCGTGGCATTGGTTGGGGGAGGAAGATTTCCAAAACCAGGAGAAATAACTTTAGCCCACAGAGGGGTCTTGTTTCTTGACGAATTTCCAGAATTTCCAAGAGCAACATTAGAAAATCTGCGCCAGCCGCTTGAAGACGGCGTAATTACCGTTTCAAGAGCATCAGGTTCGGTAATGTATCCGGCCAAGTTTATTTTAATTGCTGCTCAAAATCCTTGTCCATGCGGATATTTTGGCGATCCAGAAAAAGAATGCACTTGCAATACCGCCCAGATATTAAAATATCAAAAAAAGATTTCAGGACCTTTATTAGATAGGATTGATCTTCATATTGATGTGCCAAGAGTAAAATTTGAAAAATTATCTTCAGATAAAACAGCTGAGAATTCAAAAGAGATTCGCCAAAGAGTCCAAAAAGCAAGAGATATTCAGATAAATCGATTTAAAGAAAAAGAAATTTGGACTAATTCAGAAATGCTATCAAAGGATGTTAAGGAATTTTGCCAGATTGACAATAAAACGCAGGAATTGCTTAAAAACGCAGTTATCCAACTTCATTTATCAGCCAGATCGTATTATAGAGTATTAAAAATTTCTAGAACAATTGCTGATTTGGCAGGAGATGAAAATATTAGGCTTAAATATGTAGCAGAAGCATTACAATATCGGCCAAAAATAGAATAAAAAAGGAAAGCCTGCTCGCGAAGAACAGGCTTTTTCTATGGTTTAGGCGTTTTCTATGCCTCCTGAAAAAAAGGCAAAAAATTTTGAAAGGTTAAATCCTTTCTTTTTTTTCACCCATCTGGGATTTACACAAGGGCCAATTATATCCTCTTGCTCAACCATATCTGTGCCACTTAAGCCAGAAAATAATTCATCAGGAGCCCCTATGCCGACATAAAAAACCTTACCATGTCTTGACCGGGTGTGAACCACTCTTATGTGCTTTTTTCCGTTGATATTTACAATAACCAAATCCCCGACTTTATAATCAAGGCAGTCATTGCCAATAGGCATCAGGGCTGATACTTCATTTCCATTCATATCTATCACCCCAGACACTATTTTAAACGGATAAGGGTTCTCACACGGGCAAATGATGCTGTCTAAAGAAAAGTTTAGGACCAGATCAACGTCACGGAGGGAAGTTGAAAAAGGCGGAACTTTTCCTGAGAAAAATTCTTGCCTTTTATTGATTTCACAGATTTTTACAGCGATTACTCTACCATTGTGTTTAATCAAGACTGTCTGGCCCGTATGGTATTTGCAATCTTCGGCAAGCAAATCTGCAAGAACATCAACATCAACTTCTACCCCATTTCTGTCTAAGACCCCTGTAATTGTTAGCCAATGTTGATTACCAGCCACAGCCATTTCCTCCTTCAAGGTAAAATTAGTCACGCGGCAAATGCAATACTTACCAAGAAGCGGTTAAGCTGTAAATATGGCCAAGTAAAACTTTAAAGAACAAATTGTTTTGTTAACACCCCCCTTTTAAAAAAAATTATTTAAAAGAATTATTTATTGATGTAACTTATATAATTATATCAAAATTAGATAAGAGCTTTAATCCCAAATAACCCACATTTTATAAACAAATTATATACAGGTTTATCAACACCGGATTATAACCAAAAAAGACTGGAATTTTGCCAGTCTTTTTTTGCAAACTAAGTTTGTAGTTTTACTGTATATATCCTAAAGGATTTTTCTTAACGCCGTTAATTTGAACCTCAAAGTGCAGATGGGTTCCAGTTGACCAACCAGTTGTTCCCATCATTCCAATCGTTTGCCCCTTTGAAACAGT
>JAFGMD010000032.1 GCA_016927685.1 Candidatus Falkowiibacteriota bacterium | reverse complement strand
TTGATGAAAAAAATAAAACCATCGTTATTTCGGCTGTTTTGCATACAAGTCGTAATCCCGAGTTATGGAAAAACAGATAAATAAAAAGCCGGAGCAATTTGCCGGGCTTTGTTACTACATTAATAACGTAATCTGAAATTAAATCTTATTTTGCCTAACGGCAGTTACAAACTGCCGGTTAAGATTCGACGTAATTACAAATTAAGCCGAGCTGGAGCAGTTAAAAACTGCCGGTTAAAATTCGATGAAGTTGAAAACATTCGCCGAGCGAGGAAACAAACTACGGCAAGCAGGGGGGAACACAGGAGCCCGACAAATCTTAGTTGTCCATTCGGGAACCATACTACGCACCACAAAAAGAAACCGCATTGCCGGTGCTGCCGGTTCGGTAGTCAACTGTTGATTTTGCACAATTGAAGAGCTGCCGTCTCTCTTACCGTCGGATTATAAAATTGTAGGCCTCGAAACAGCTCCTGGCAGCACTAACCTGTTTGAAACACCTCTGCCAACCAAAATGGCACTAATGGTTGGCAATGAATCGGACGGCATACCGCAAAACCTTTTAAATATGGCCACGCAGTGGATTCACATCCCCATTACCGGAAAAATAAAATCGCTGAATGTATCGCACGCCGCAGCCATTTGTTTGTTCGAATGGTGTCAACAGCATGTTCTGTAATTATTCTCGATGATCGTATTAAATCCGTTTCTCAGTTAAATACTTCCAAAACCGCTTGGGCATAAAATTCCTTTGCAGCTTTAGGTTTTTACGCTCAATAATGGGTCAGCTAAAAAAATCAGCTGACCCTAATTAATTCATATTTTTATATGCTTTACAAAAAGTAGAATTACAGACCTCCTCTCCAGGGCAATTCTCCATTCGCTTTAGAAATCAAGTTTTTTTTAATGAAAAAGATTGACTCATGGTGTCAATAAAAAATAGTAACATTTTTATGGTGCATTCCAACCCATAGAGACAAATGCCAGAATAAGCAATAAACCCCCGATTTTACCAAAATACTCACCAATTGTTCAATTTAAACTTTTGAATCACACTAAAACAGTGTGACTCCCATAATAACACTAAAACATTTATAGGATGAGGTCGCATCTTGGTAAGGAGCTGCTATCCCTCCATCAGTGAAATACCGCATTTCTAAGATATATTTATCCTTGTATTTATAACCTAAACCTAAAGCTAATCTTAGTTCTGATTGAATTTTAGGACTATCAACCAAATAGCCATTACTTTTGAAATTAATGGATGAGCTAAATGGGATATCAAAAACACAAGCAACATTTATAAAAAGCTTTGAATTTTCATTTAAAAAGGAATAATGCCGTATCCCAACTGGCAATTCAATTGATTTGTAATCAACTTCTGAATAAAGCGATCCATTACTTCTTATGGAGGTTTCTGATTTAAAATATTGGTAATTAGGCTCCACAAAAAGACTCCATTTATTTTTATTAAACGGCATTATAGACTCAACCTCTATTCCTAACCTAAAACCAACCTTACTACCAAAATCAGCATGGTAATAACCACTACTATATACTTCTAAACTACTATAATTTATACCTGGCCTAATGGATAGGTTAAATAAATCCTTCTTTTGTTTTGGTTGATAGTTGGTATAATTAGGATCAGTGCATTCGTTATATTTAACAAATATCCGCTCCAAATCCATTTTTTCATATTCAATATTTTCAAAATCATTCACCCCTAATTCGTGGCACTTAAAAGTTAGAAAAAGTTGCTGTTTAAAGTAATTATTCTCAGTTATGAATGAACTTAATTTATTTTCAATACCATTATTTACATTAGAAAGATAGTATTGTTTATATACTAACTGAGTTATTTCAGAATCACTAACACTATAAAAAAAGCGAATCAAATCACGCTCTTTATAATAATATAATGAGGCGGAGCCTTCAATTAGAACTTTAAGAAATAATATCTCTTCATGAAATTCCGGGTCCCGTTGAAAACTTAAGTTCTCATAATCGTTATCGGACCTGTCAATTTCCACTTTCGCTCTTATGTATTTGGGAAAATTATTAACACCAAATTCTTTTACGCTCTGAATGGTTGCTATTTGAACTTCATCATTCTGCGGTAATTTATAATTAAACTTCGTTGGATTATTATCCCAATCTACATTTTTTATCAGACACTCAGTTTTTTTATTCGATTCATCAATGAAATACCCATTTTCAAAAACAATTTGAGAGAATGATTCAAGACACGAAATCAAAATCAGAATAGCTAATGTTATTGTACACTTCTTCATAATACTAAAAAATTAAAAATAAGTTATAAAAATAAAGCGTTGGAAATTCTGCATTATCTAATCATATATGATTGTTTGCCACCCATGCACTACCAAAAATGTATCCTATTACCGGACATCTCTCTTTTGGCACTTCAAGCAAACAAATACCCCCACTGATAATACGATTTATAATATCAGTATAATTCAAATCAGTCCATTTATTCGAATAATCTCTTACATAGCAAAAAGCATCCATTAAGGTTAAACCGATAAATATAAAAGACTTGAACAGTTGACCACCTACATGCTTAACAATTTTATTTAATACGTTAATCAATAGTAATACTTAAATAGCTTATAAATTTAACCCAAGATTGTGCTTCAATCGAACTACCTGCTGTAAAGATTGCTCCTAAAACATTCAATGAAGCCTGAACATCTGGAGAATTCCAACTCCAATTTGTATATCCTGTATTAGCCATATCTCTATTCCCATTCAAAGGATCGTCATAATACGCTGGAATAAGTTGTTTTCCAAACAAGATTAAAGGTTTATCAGACCCAAAGGAGAAATATGGTTTGTCGCCACTTTGTCCTTGTGGATCTTCAGTTTCTTTCTTCTCCTCCTCTTCATCTCCACCCGATTCGCCCTGCTGCTGGTTTCCACCACTGTTGTTGTACTCGTAACCAGAGTCGTTGTAACCACTGGGGTTCATACCGCCGGAACGATCCATGGGGTTTATGTACACCCCGCCTTCATCCTCTTTTTGTCGGCCGTAGATGTCAAAATCGCTTCTACCATCCGTGTCGATGCGGCTAATCGGATTGTTGCTCACGTACCCGTATGACGTCTTGTTCACAAAAAGCTCTGCCAGCGGGTCAACACAGTGCCACCTCCCAATCGCCGGGTCGCACATCCGTGCCCCGTAATCGTACCAACTTACGCGACTTTTTTGCGTTTCCCGGGGCTCCTTACCTGCTCCAAAACCATTGTTCAAAGAACGTCTACTACCCCAAAAATAGCATCTTTTTTATTTTAATTGAACTTTTTTAATTGAAAATCATTTTTTCAGTTATTTCATTTAAAAGAAAAAAATAACAACATTATTTTTTACAAAGAAAAACCAAAAAAAAGAAAGCCATTGCTTCAAGGAAGGCGGGAAGGGATGTCAGGTTTTTTATTAAAAATACTATCCGCCTGGGCGGGTGGAGATTTTTAATAAAACCCGCAGGGCCCGAAGTTTACAGCCCTGGACGCCGACTTATCTTTGCTTTGCTTTTTTTGGTTTTTGATGCCAGGATGTTTCTTTTTGTGTTTTTAGATGCTTAGAACCTGCTGATAATAATGGATTGCGGGTGGAAAACAGCCTTGAGCCAGCGTCGGGTAAGTGGCTGCAAATAGCGGAGAGAGGTACAGCCTGTCACGCAGGGCGGGAAACGAAGCGGTTTGCAGACGCTGTGGGCGCGAGCCGACTGCGAGTACGACCGAGGCCTGACGGCGAGAGCTGACGAAGTATGAGAAAGCGAAGCCGGCAGTGGTGTTTACGCTGAGTCCCGTCTTAGTGTTTTGTTGGCTTTTGTGTCAAAAGCCTTACAAACACTTGATCGGGACGAACCGAGGGAGTTAGCAGGCGAGCCAAACACAGCAGCGGTTGGATGCGTGGCGGCTTGGGCCATAGCGTAGAGAGGAACAACCTGTCCCGCGGGGCGGGAAACGGAGCTTTGGAACAAGCGGCCTAAGCAGACAAAAGAGCTGCAGTGAGGAAGATTGAGGAGTGCAAGTTTTGTGACAGCCTGCGAAGCGTAGTGGAGCACCCACAGGGCGGACGGCTTTTGTTTTTACCTTAAAAAATCAATCTAATCTAAAAAAAAAAGGCCGGACGGCCTGGCGCTAAACTTGCCGACGAGTGATGACTGCTTGTCCCGCTAGGCGGGAAACACCGCTTTACCTGGTCTTGTGCGGTGGGATCGGTTTATCGCTTACTTATTTTGTTTTCATCACTTTCACAAGG
>JAFGMD010000031.1 GCA_016927685.1 Candidatus Falkowiibacteriota bacterium | reverse complement strand
TTAATAAATAATTTTAAAAATAACGAAATTATTTCCACAATCACGGGTCGTTTTTATGCTATGGACAGAATTAAAAAATGGAAACGAACTGAAATGGCATATAATTCCTTAGTATTGGGTCAGGGCATAGTCAGTGATAATCCTTATCGCGCTATTTCAGAAGCATATAACCGAGAGGAAACAGATGAATTTATTGCACCAATTGTTATAATGAATCCGATAAAAAAGCCAAAATTTATTGATAATAATGATGCTGTAATATTTTTTAATTTAAGATCAGACCGTGCCAGACAATTAACAAAGACATTTGTGCAGAAAAATTTTGAGAAAGATAATAAAAATTCTTTTAAAAGAAAGAAAATTTTAAAAAATTTAAAATTTGTTACAATGGCGGATTTTGGCCCTGATTTAGATGACATAAAAACAATATCTCGTTCATATATTTTAGAAAATACTTTGCCATTAGCCCTAAGAAATTTCAGGCAACTATATCTGGCGGAAAGAGAAAAGTACGCGCATATGACATATTTCTTTAATGGCGGGCATAATACCCCTGTTAATGGCGAGAAATGGCAAGTTATTTCATCGTTAGGACAAAAAAATTATGAAAAATTTCCGCAAATGTCCAGTAGGCAATTATGCAAGATAATTTGCACTAATTTAAAAAAAGATTCTTATGATTTTATTGCAGTAAATTTTGCTAATGCAGATATGCTGGCTCATACGGGCAATTTAAAATCAACAATCAAATCAATTGAAATAGCTGATGAATGCTTGGGATGCTTGTATAAGCATGTTGCAGAGCATAATGGCACATTGTTAATCACAGCAGATCATGGCAATGCCGAAGAATTGAAAAATTTAGAAACAGGAGAAATAGACACAGAGCATTCCGCAAACCCTGTGCCATTAATATTAGTCAATAAAAAATTTAATAAAAAGAATATGAAGTTAAGAATAGGCAAATTAGCTGATATTGCCCCCACAATTTTGCATATATTAAATATTAAAAAGCCGAAGGAAATGACAGGACGATCATTAATTTTGAAATATGATATAAGAAATAAGAGATAGGGGATTGGAAAAATAATATTGGGATAGCTTCATGTTCTGTATTTCGTATTTCATATTTCGTGTTTCAAATAAATTTTATGACTAAAATAAAAAACAAGCCAGTAATACTAGTAATTTTGGATGGTTTTGGAATTGCGCCGCCAGCTCCTGGCAATGCCGTGATCTTGGCTAAAAAACCAAATATTGATAAATATATTTCTTCTTATCCAGCCATGACTTTAGTGGCTAGCGGAGAATCAGTTGGTTTGTCATGGGGAGAAATGGGTACTTCGGAAATAGGACATCAAAATATCGGGTCTGGCACCATAGTATATCAATGGTTGCCGAGAATTAATAAAGCAATTTCAGATGGCACTTTTTTTGATAATGAGGCATTTTTAAAGGCAATTGAGCATACCAAGAAAAATAGGTCAAAATTACATATTTTTGGTCTGGTTTCTTCTGGCGGAGTGCATTCCCATATAGATCATTTATTTGCTCTGCTGGAACTGGCAAAAAAAGAAAAAGTCAAAGAAGTTTTTATTCATGTTTTTTTAGATGGCCGTGACACAATTTACAATACCGGCAAAGGATTTATTCAGGAATTATTAGATAAAATAAAGAAAATAAAAATTAACGCAAAAATTTGTGATATTTCTGGACGTTTTTACGCCATGGACCGCGATAATCACTGGGAAAGAATTGAAAAAGCATTTAATGCAATGACGCGCGGGGAAAGTGACGAAAAATTTGAAAACCCGGTTAAAGCAATCGAAAGTTCATATAAAAATCAGATTTATGACGAAGAATTTGTGCCAATAGTAATTACAGAAAAGAATAAGCCAGTCGGTTTAGTGGAAGATAAAGATGCTATTATATTTTTTAATTTTCGCGCTGATCGCGCCAGACAAATAACCGAATCTTTTATTTTGCCAGGTTTTAACAAATTTCCAAGGCCATCTGATTTCTCAAAAATATTTTTTGCCGGCATGACACAATATGATAAAGATTTGCCTTTGGATGCTTTTGCTTTTAAACCATTAGAAATTAAAAATCCGCTAGCTAAAGTAATAAGCGATGCAAAATTAAAGCAATTACACATTGCGGAAACCGAGAAATACGCGCATGTTACTTATTTTTTTAATGCTGGCATTGAAGAGCCATTTTCGGGCGAAGAAAGGATTGTTATTCCATCGCCCAGAGTATCTTCTTTTGCAGAAAAGCCAGAAATGTCAGCGCTGAAAGTTACTGACGAGATTCTTAAAGCAGTTACTGAAAATAGATATGATTTTATTGTTGTTAATTATGCAAATCCAGACATTGTAGCTCACACGGGAAATTTAAAGGCGACCATTAATGCTATTGAGACGGTTGATAAGTGTCTAGGTAAAATCGTTAATTTAGCTTTAAGTAAAAATGGCATTGTTTTTATTACAGCCGATCATGGTAATGCAGAAGAATTGTTAAATATTAAAACAGGCGAAATGGATAAAGAACATAGTACAAATCCGGTACCGTTCATAATTATTGGACATCAATGGGAAGGTAAAAGTATGGGATTGCCTGATAGCGTGGGGGGAGATTTAAGCCTAGTCACACCCTCAGGCGTATTAGCTGATATTGCCCCTACTATCTTAAAAGTGATGGGGCTTAAACAACCATCTGATATGACAGGGACAGCTTTAATATAAAATATGCCAGAATTACCAGAAGTGGAAACAATTAAGCGCGGTTTAGAGAAAAACATTGTCGGAAAAACTATTTCCGACTTTGATTGTAATTGGAGAAAAATAATCAATAAGCCATTGGCAGCTTATAAAAAAATATTAAAAGATTTAAAAATTGAATCAGTTAATCGCCGAGCTAAAATGATTATTTTGAATTTATCAAAGAGCTGGAATTTGTTAATTCATTTAAAAATGACTGGCCAGCTTGTTTATGGCAGTAAAACAAAATGTTTGGTTGGCGGACATCCTATTGTAGAGGGATATGACTGCTTACCAAATAAATTTACGCACGCTACTATTACTTTCACTGATAAAAGCCATTTGTATTTTAATGATATTAGGAAATTTGGTTGGATGCATCTTTTGACTGATTCGGAATTAGAAAAAGAAATAGCTGAAATGAAATTAGGAATTGAGCCTTTTGATAAAAATTTAACTTTAGATTATTTTAAATCTCTTTTTAAAAAAAGGCCTAATTTAAAAATTAAACAATTTTTGATGGATCAATCATTGATTGCTGGCTTAGGAAATATTTATAGTGATGAAGTTGATTTTTACGCTCATGTGCGACCTATGCGCACAGTGAAAAGCTTGTCTGAAAAAGAAATTAATTTAATTTATAAGGGTATAAAAAAGATTTTAATTGCTTCTATAAAAGCTCAAGGTACGACTTTTTCCAATTATCGTAATGCCGAGGGAGAAGCAGGTGCTTACTCAAAACAATTAAGGGTTTATGGAAAATGGGGAGAAGATTGTCTTTGTGGCGGAAAAATTCTGAGAGCTAAAATTGGAGGCAGATCCGCATCTTATTGCCCAAAATGCCAAAAATAATTATGCCACTAATAAAAAAATCAGATAAAGAATGGAAAAAGATTTTGACGACAGAGCAATATCATATTTTACGCGAAAAGGGGACTGAGCCGGCTTTTTCTGGACAATATGTCCATACAAACGATAAGGGAATGTATGTGTGTGCTGCTTGCAGTGAAGAACTTTTTAGTTCAGATACAAAATTTGCATCAGAATGTGGTTGGCCAAGCTTTTATGATGCGGTCGATAAAAAGAAAATTATATTGCAACCAGATATAAGCCATGGCATGAATCGAATTGAAGTTTTATGCGCTAATTGCGGTAGTCATCTTGGGCACGTCTTTGACGATGGTCCAGAGCCAACTGGCAAACGATACTGCATTAACTCTTTAGCACTGAATTTTAAGAAAAAATAAAAACCCCGCGAAGCGGGGTCTTTTTATTTTTTTAACTAAATAATTATGGCAATTAAAATACCAAGCACTATTCCGGCGAGGGCTTGAAGCGGAGTATGACCAAGCCGTTCTTCTAAATAAGGATATTTATCTTCTTTATAATCAGGCAAATCTTTTATTAACATATTCAGAACCTTACCATGATTACCAAGATACTGCCGTAAGCCAACAGCATCGCGGATTGTTATAAAGGCAAAAAGTAATGCTATGGCAAAAGCAGGGGAAAACCAGCCAGAAAGCATGCCAATTTCTGTGGCTAATGCTGAAACTGCGGCAGAATGAGAAGAAGGCATGCCACCATATTTATTAATACTACTCCAGGAGAACTGGCCCCTTACAGAATCAATAATAATTTTTATTAATTGGGCAATAACAAGCGCTAAAATCGGAACTAAAATTAATTTATATGTCATAAAATATAATTGGGCTTTTCGCCCTTTTAGTTTTGTTTAAATTATGTTATTATAATTTCATTATAGCAAATCTATTTTAATATGAAAAAAATCATATTTTTAATAATTTTAGCGGTTATTTTAACCCTGGTCATCTGGGTACTTAAGATTACTTTTATAAGCCAAAGCGGTACAGGAGAAAATAAAATTTTTATAATAAATGAAGGCGAGGGAGTTAATCAAATAAGCCGAAATTTGAAGCAAGCCGGACTAATTGACAATTCATTTATTTTTGAGACATATTTATGGCTGATCAAGAGTGGCAGTAAAATCATGGCTGGCGAGCATGTCTTAAGCGATAAGTGGAGCATAAAATCATTGTGCCGAGTTTTAATTACTGGAAGCTATCTGGAAAATGAGGATACTATTAAAATTATAGAGGGCTGGAATTTGCGCGATATTGCCAACTATTTAGAAAAACAGGGAATTTGTACTGTTGATGAATTCTATTTTTGGGCAGGTAGGCCAGCAGTAAATTATAATATTGAAAAAAAATATGAGCGCACTACTCAAAATTGGTCAGAAAGCTATCATCTTTTAGAAAATAGGCCGGAAAATTATAGTTTGGAGGGGTTTTTATTTCCAGATACTTATAGAATTTATAAGAATTCTAAACCGCAGGAAATAATCCAAAAAATGCTGTCTAATTTTGAGCGCAAGGTTAACAAAGAGATTTTGGCTGATATAAAAGCGCAGAAAAAAGATTTATATGATATATTGATTTTGGCGTCTATAATTGAAAAGGAGGCAAAAACTTATGATGATAAGCGAAGAGTAGCCGGAGTTTATTATAATCGTATGAATATTGGCATGGCGCTACAAGCTGATCCAACTGTAAATTATGTTACTGGTAATATTACAGATAGACCTTCATATGATGAAATTAAAACTGACAGTTTATTTAATACTTATAAATATCCTGGCTTACCGCCAACACCGATTTGCAATCCCGGACTTGATTCAATCCGCGCGGCGGTTTATCCAGAAAGGAACGGATATTATTATTTTTTAAACACACCCGACGGTCAACTGATATTTTCCAAGACACTGGAAGAACATAAACGCAATCGTCTTAAATATTTTAATGATTAAGTTATGCTAGACAAAAAATTTTTTAATAAAATAAAAAAAGAATACGATTCGTATGATGTTGGGCGCAGAATTATTATCAGGCATTCCAATGATATCTTGAAATTTGCTAAGCAGGCAATTTTTGCCTTGCACCGCGAGAATTTAAAAGAGGCCGATACGACACTAAAAGAAGCAGAAAAATTATTTAAATATTTGGGAACAAAAATAAAACAAGAAGAGGGCTTAAAATATGAGGGCGCTTATTTAGCGGCCGTAGAAGAATTTATAGAAGCAAAATTGTTTGAACAATATATTAAAACAGGAAAAGTAGGAGAAATAAAAGGTTATAAATTTGAAGCTGAAAGTTATTTGGGAGGTATTTGCGATTTTACTGGCGAAGTTGTGAGACGTGGCATATTTTTAGCCACAAAAAGAAGATATAAGGAAGTGGAAAAATGTTGGGAAATAATTGACTCGGTTATTCATGAATTAATTCAATTTAATTTGATTGGCAGTATAAGGCCAAAATATGACCAAGCCAAAAATAATTTGAGAAAAATTGAAGAAATAATGTATGATTTGGAGATTAAGAAAAGAAATTAAGGCCTTTGTCATTCTGAGTTTGTCGAAGAATCTATGACTTATGGATTCCACGCTTCGCTCTGAATGACTATGCTGACAAAGGCCGTATATAATTGAATATTTTAAATAAAAAAGGGCTCGACGATTTTCGTCGGGCCCTTTGAGTTTATTTTACCGTTACAATAGCTTCATGTTGCCCAGTGATAATTGCTGTATCACTGCTAATGGCAGTGTGAAGTGCGTTAACTGTTCCGTATATCTGACCAATTTTTTGATTCAAGATATCATCGCTTTTCTTGTAATTATAACGCGGAGCATAAAGTTTGATTAAGCCACCGAGCAAATCTCTGAATATACGTAGTTTGTCAGGGCCAGTCACGAATGCCTTTCTAATTTTACTGAGTTCTTCTTTTATTCTTTCTTTAAGTTCTTTTTTGTCGTTGAACTTTGGGATGAAAGAGTCAAGATAAGCAGCAATTGACTCAGGTTGCATTTTTAAGGTAATTATTTTTGGTACTGGTCCAGTTGGTGCAACCAATGCTTCATTGACCTGTTGCGTTTTTGGTTCAATTATCAATTCTTTTATTTCCAACAGTTCCGGGACTTTGGGTTTTTCATCAATTGGAATTAATTCAATTTCGTAGTCGATCACAAAATCTTCACCTTTTATGGCTTGCAATTCATTAGCAAAATACTTGTCTATCATGGATAAAAGGTAAGACTGCTTACTCAGACCAGGGAAAACTTTGAGAATATTATTTTTTAGTTCGTTTGGACTACATTTAATTTTGTTTTCCGTCAGTAATCTGACAAGCCGTTTTGTTTCTTCGAAAAAAGTAAATTCACGCCGTTCCACCATAGTACTGGTTTGAAGTTCACAAGTCCCAATCATAAATTGGCTTATGTAGGACTGAATCAGGATTTGCCGGTCAAAATTTTTCTTATCACCATTAATCATTTTATTGCGAGTTTGCAATATTTCATCTAGCGCTTGCTGTTGTTTCCACATATGTAGGGTGGGGTCTTGGTTGAATATAGCCCACCAAATATTATCATTAGTTATGCCATAATGCGGAAGCAAAGTTTTAAAAAGAAGTTCAGCTTCGGCTATGGAAATCCAAGAATTTAAGCCGATTAATTCTTGAGATACTTCATTAAAAATTTTCCAAAAAGTTATTATGGCCAGTTCCTCGTCATCATATTGCATTATTCTAATGGCCTCGACATTATCGCCAACTTCAAGATATTCCACAAATAGCGCGCCAAAAAGAGACATTCTATCTTTGTCAGTCAGTGGCATATTATCCTCCTTTATTGTTAAATTGTTTAAAGACCTGTTATTTATTAATAAGTAAATTTATCACAAATTATTGATTTTGTCAATGCTGGTCAATTTTATTTTAAACCATTATAATTATAATAAGATTATTAAATTCATATTATGCTTAAAGAATTTTTTTCTTCATTAAAAAAAGAAGAACCAGAAGCAATTCGCGATATTGCAAAAGAAAAAATAATTATCTTACCCAACCTTCCTGAAGAAATTAAGGATCTTTTAGAAGAGGCTTATTTGTTAGAGCACAAACAATTAAAAACAAAAGATGCACGGCTAAGAAGGGAGTTATGCGGCGATGCTTTAATAAAATATCAAAAAGCTTTAGATAAGGTTAGTCAAGGAGTTAAGATAGCCAATAGAAGGCAAATGCATGATATGGCTGATATTTATAATGCTGAATCAATATATATTAGGGAACGCATGGATTATTTATTAACCGCAAGGAAATATTTAAAAGAAAAAAAACAAGAAGAGGCGGCTTAAAATTATGGATGAAAGAATAGGTCGGATTTTAAATGAATTAGAAAAATTAAATAAAATCGGCGGCCAGTGGAATATCTCGCACGAGACTGGCCAATTTTTATATGATTTAATTATTGAGAAAAAACCAGAAGTGATTGTGGAAGTCGGTGCGTCTAACGGTTATTCAACAATTTGGCTGGCCACGGCCGCTCGAAGAATAAATGCCAAAGTTATCACTTATGAATTTGTACCGGAAAAGGTTCGCGATTTGGTTTCAAATCTGCAAAAAGCTAATTTAATCAAATACGTTCAAATTATTCCTGATGATGCTAATAAAAGACTGGGGGAGATGAAAGAAAAAGTTGATTTTATTTTTTTGGATGGTCGAAAAAATGAGTATTTGCAGCAATTAAAACTTTTAGAACCAAAATTTAATTCTAATGCTATTATTGCCGCTGATAATGTTATTTCTCATAAGCATGTTTTAGAGGATTATTTGTACTATGTAACTACAGATAGCAAATATAAAAGTGAGTTAAAAGACATTGGGACAGGTTTGGAAATTAGTCAATTAATATGAAAATAAAAATTATTGCCATTTCTAAAGATAAATTTGATTACATTAGCGATGGGGTTATTGATTATGTGAGTCGTTTAAGAAAATATGCTGATGTAGATATTTTGAATTTGAAAGAGGAGCTAATTAAAAGCCAGGGCATAGATGATGTTATAGAAAAAGAAGGAGAAAAGATTTTGGCAAAATTAAATAAAGATTATTTTAATGTTGCTTTGCACAGAATGGGTAAAGAAAAAACCAGTTTTGAATTTGCTAAATTATTAGAAGATGTACGCGATTTTAAGGGCGGAAAAATATGTTTTATTATTGGCGGACCTCTGGGCTTATCTCAGAAAGTTTTAGGAGAGGTTAATCTTACGCTTTCTTTATCGCGCTTGACTTTTACTCATCAAATGACTCGCCTTATACTTTTAGAGCAAATATATCGCGGGTTTGAAATTTTAGCCGGGACACAATATGATAAATAGTTTATTATGAAAGAATTTAATCCTAAAATGCATTCAGCAGAACATATATTGAATCAAACCATGATTCGCTTGTTTAATACTGGCCGTTGTTTTTCCGCGCACATTGAAGATAAAAAATCAAAATGTGATTATCATTTTGACCGCAATTTAAACGAGGAAGAGATTAAAAATTTAAGCGATAAAGTAAATGAAATAATTAATCAAGATTTATTAGTAAGTGAAGAATTCATTAACAAAGAAGAAGCGGCTAAAAAATTTAATCTGGAGCGTCTGCCAGAAGGGACCGAAGATGATTTAAGAATTATTAAAGTAGGGGATTACGACGAGGTGCCTTGTATTGGGCCTCATGTGAAATCAACTAAAGAAATTGGCCAATTTAAAATTATTTCCTATGATTTTAATAATGGCATTTTAAGAATCAGATATAAATTATCCACACAATAATTTGACAGAAAAATGCATTAAGTTATAATAAGTCATATGAATAAAATGAAAAAACAAGCTTGGTTTAACTATTACTTTTTTAGCGGACAAAAATGGCCAGCTTGTTTAAGTATTGTCAATTAGAGATATATTATATATAAAAAGTTAAAGAGCTGGCCAGATGGTCAGCTCTTTTTTATAAAAAATTTAATAATAAGAAAGGAGGGAAAATGAATCGTAGGGAAAGGAGAAAAATGTCGAAGAAAAGCGGTGTAACTAAAAGTAATTGTTATTTTGTTGGTCATCCAGGAATTACAAAAAAAGAATTTAGAAAGGAGGTAAATAATGGAAGATATTTGGATGCACGGAAAGGGGCTAATTAAAAAACTGCCTGAGCTAAATGCAGTGTTGGCGAAAATGGGTATTGAAATCATACGCCAATCTCCAGCTCAAGCAGGACAAGATGATTTGGTGCTAATTAAGTGCCCAAAGGAAACCCTGCAAGCCTTGCAACTTTTTACAAAAGCTAAATTACACGGCTAATCTAAAAGCCCTCTCGCGTAATGAGGGGGCTTTTTCTATTGACAGAAAGATAATTTTTTGCTAAGGTGACAAATCTGGGGCGAGATCATGTAGTAACTGCTTTTAAAAGCAATCAAGCGCTTGTCTCGCCTCCTTTCCTCGGCTATTTTGGATATCAGATATTGGCGTTTTTCCAATATCCAATTTCTCTCAACCTAACCCGAAACCCTTCACTAATAACCCCTCACAAAAAATACCCAAGGAAAGGAGAATTTGCGGACGACTATGCTGCTGTTCCTTTGGGGACGAAAAATGGGATGTCCGCAAAAATTTCCAAGGGCGAGATGGAGACCATTTTGTTCTCAATTGAACGATAATCTCTGTGTCTCGCCCTTTTCTTATTGACAAAAATAAAAAATAATGCTAATATTCTCAATTCCCTAGATTGGGAAGAACTTTAAAATGTTCCGCATTGCGGGACAAAAAAGCCATTACCAAAAGAGGAGGTAAAACATGGCAAGAATTATTGGGATTCGACACAGGATCAAGCAGACCAAAGATCGTGACCCAAAGCCGACCCAGATCTGCATTCTCCACGATGGCAAGGAAGAGTCTTTTGCTCTGGCAACAGAGCAGGATGAACTGGACTTTGTCAGAGGAGTTTTGCCGGTGAGTTATCGAAATGTGGAAGCGGACGAGGATTTGAACAAGTTTGCTACACATCAGATCATTGGCAAAGCGCTTAAAAAGGGCGAGGAAAAGGGCGCAGCGCCCAATCTGGTCTTTGAGGTCGTGGAGGATAAGAAAAAGGTGAAATACCTGGCCGAAAAAGTGCCATCAGCATATGATGGCCTGCATCTCGGCGACTCTGTCGCCATGGTGCTTGGCGGTTCAGGCGACTATTTCGCCTATGCTCTTTCGCGTCGCGGTGAGGAAGTCGGCGCCAAGGTCTATCGCGTTCCACCGTCAGTGCTCAAGGCCAAGCGGCCGGAAAAAAGCAAAGACGACGATGCCAAGGTTTTGGCCATGCTTTTGCAAAACGAGCCCGGCCTTTTCTATCAGATCCTGCCCAAAGATCGCAATCTCATCCGGTTAAGAATCGCTTACCGAGGCAAGGTCGATGCCATGAAGGCGCGCATTGCCTGCGGTCAGCGCCTTTTGCAGTTTGAGATCGGTCAGATTTTCACCAATGAGCAGGGGCATTTCCCCGAAGGCTCACTGGAAAAGCAGTTTGCGGAAAAGCAGAACAATGATCCCGGCTACCAGGTTTTGGAAGCCGAAGAGGCCAAACTCTACAAGGAAATCTGCAAATGCCTGGAAGAGCTGACAATCTATAAACAGCTTTTTCAACCGATTCAGGGCTGTGGTCCCATGATTGCCTCACGGCTGATTTGCGCCATTCAGGACATCCGGCGTTTTTCCGACGAAGTTCGGCTTGACGGCAAGATCAAATACGGTGCTGCCAAACTCAAGTCGTTTTGCGGCGTGGGCCTGGATGCGAAAGGACGCTTCATGCGTCGGCGTGCTGGCGAAGTCGCCAATTTCAACCCCGATGCCAGGCAGGCCTTGTATTTGTTGGGTGATCAGATGAACAGACGACCCGACAGCGAGTGGGGCCAGCGCTTGCGCGAAAACAAAGTGAACTTGCGCAATCAGCACCCAGATGTGCTGTGTAAGGTCTGCGGTAATGGCACCAAATGGGCCGACTGTCCGGACCAGAAAAAACATACCCGGATCTATTCCGACGGCCACATTCACAAAATGGCTATATGGAGGACATTGTCCGAATTCGTGGAGCATCTGTACCACGAATGGTGGAACCTGGAAGGCGGAGCGCCCAGAGTCCAGACCGCGGACAAAGCGGTCAACGAGTAAACTCAAAGCCCCTTGTGCATATGCGCAGGGGGCTTTTCTATTCAGCCCATTGTCATCCTGAGCATAGCCGAAGGATCCATGACGTTATGGATTCTTCGTTTCACTCTGAATGACGCAAAGACAATGGGCTTTCATATTGACAAAAATATATTTTTTTGCTAAGGTGACAAATCTGGGGCGAAACGAATTGAAGAGTGTTTTTAAGTAAACGACTCTATTCGTGTCTCGCCCCCTTTCCTTGTCTATTGGTTTCCGATAGTCAAGGAAAGGAGAATTTGTGGACGATGATAGACCTGTCCTTAATTGGATTATTCAAGATTTGTCCGCAAAAATTTCTGGGGCGAGACGAGCCTCTTGTTGCTCTTAATTGAACGAAACAAGAAATGTCTCGCTCAATAATAAAAACCGCTCTCCGCGACGCAGAGGGCGGTTTTTTCTATTCAAGAGTTTTTGGGTCAAAGTTTGGCGTATATGATTTATTAGCAGACTTTAATTCTTGAAAGTATCCACCACTAAAATTTAATTGCTCGTAAAAGTTTTTTATTTCTTCATATTCTTTTTTAGTCAGCAAGCGATTTATCTCTGAGAAATTTTTAGCTTGATGAGTAGGATAGTATTGACTCATTAAACTGACCCAAACCTTGTCACCAAAATTATCTTTTATAGTTTTTAAAATTATTTTAGAATCCTCAATATGATTTGGTAAAACAAGATGCCGGATTATTACTCCTTTTTGAATTAAACCATCATTATCCAGCCTTACCTCGCCAACCTGATTTAACATTTCTTTTATAGCGCTTAGGGCTGTTTTATAGTAGTTTTTAGCCCCAGAATAGCTAATTGCCATATCATCATTAAAATACTTAAAATCAGGCAAATAAACGTCAATTATGCCATTTAATTGCTTTAATGTTTCAATTTTTTCATAGGCATTGGAGTTCCAAATAATAGGCAGATTTATCTTATTTTTTATTTTTGGCAAGACTTTAATTAAAAGGTGAGAATAGCAGGTTGGCGTGACCAAATTAATATTGTGTGCGCGTTGATTTTTTAATTTTAGACATAAGTCAATAAATTCATTTTCACTTATAATTTTTCCTTGACCTTGTTGAGAAATTTCATAATTTTGGCAAAAAACGCATTTTAAATTGCAATGAGAAAAGAAAATGGTGCCAGAGCCATTTATTCCCGAGATACAAGGTTCTTCCCAATGATGAAGTTGTATATGAGCAATTTTAAAATTAGATGGTGCCTGGCAGACGCCGAAATTATTAGTACGATCAACATTACAATTATGCGGACAAATATTGCATTTCATATTTTTTCAGTATAAAATTTTTTTATATTTTTGTAAACTTGCCAAATTAAGAAAAATTTTGTAAGATAAAGTCGCCATAAGGCTTGAAATAAAACGGAATAGAGAGTCGTACCTTAAAATAGAATTAGTAGAGGAGGAAAAATGGGCAAGGTATTTATTGTTGATACTTCCGTAATCATGCATGATCCGCAAGCGCCAATAATTTTGGCTGATAAAGACAACTTGGCTGTAATACCATTACCCGTACTTGAAGAACTTGAACACTTTAAGGTAGAGGGTAATGGTAAGGGTTTTAACGCTCGCGAGGCGTTTCGCATTCTTGACGAGTTAAGAAAAAAAGGAGCCCTCAGTACAGGAGTAAAAACTGAATTGGGCGGAGAGGTTGTCGTTAGCACGACGGAAATTAAAAGATTTCCTGATGGCATGGCCAGAACTAATGACAATAGAATTATTCTGACAGCGCAAAAAATGAAACATAAGAATCCCCAAGTAAAAATTGTCAGCAAAGACAGAGCTTTGCGCATTAAAGCCGAGGCATTAGGAATAGAATCTGAAGATTATGAGAATGATAAAGTTGTTAGGAAGGTTGAAGAACTTTATTCTGGCTTTACTAAAATAAACCTTACATCAACAACTGATTTTGTCATTAGCCAGATTTATAAAGCCCCAGTTTCAGTCAATGAAATTAGGGGGCTTGATCTTTCTGCTCTGCATCCCAATCAGTGCTGCGAATTTGTCAGCGCCGAAGGTAAAACTGCTTTGGCAATTTTTAAGAAAGAGGGTGGAAAATTCTTCAGAGTTCATAAGCCCAAGGATTATCCAGACAAAAAGGTCGGCCCCATAAACAATGAACAGGCCTTTGCTTCTGCCCTGATAAATGATGAAGAACTTAGTATTATCACACTTTTTGGCAAGGCAGGAACCGGCAAAACTCTAATGGCTCTTAGCGTGGCTTGTGATTTGGTCGGTGAGAAATACGATCAAATCCTGGTCTATCGTCCCAATATTGAAGTTGGTCAACAAATGGGTTTTTTACCGGGAGATATTGAAGAAAAATTTCAGCCCTTCATGTATCCAATTTTGGACAATCTGGCTAGGATTTTAGGTAAACCGACAAAGATGGGTAAGAAGACCGGTACTGCTGACCAGAAAAGAGGAAATTTTGACTTAGCCAGCGAATATCTTGAAAATGAACTGATCGTCATTGAGCCTATTAATTTTATCAGAGGCAGAAGTTTGCACAGTAAGATAGTTATTGTTGATGAATGTCAGAATTTGACTCCTCATGAGGTTAAAACTTTAATAACTCGCGCAGGTATGGATACAAAGGTGATTTTGACCGGAGATCCTACGCAGATTGACAACCCTTATGTAGATTTTGCCTCAAATGGCTTAAGTCATGTTATTGTGCGTTTTATTGGACAGCAGTGTTTCGGCAACATTCTGCTAATAAAAGGCGAACGTTCGCCTTTATCAGAACTTGCTTCCAATATTCTCTAAAACAAAAGCCCTCTTGCTATGCGGGAGGGCTTTTTCTTTACCCGCCGAAGCATTTGCGAAGGTGGGTTGACAAGATTTTTCGCTATGCTATACTAATTATACACAACCGCAGACAATAGGTTTTCGCAAGATGTAAATCCTATCGAGGTTTAGTAGCTTATGGCTTATGGCCAATAGCTTAGAGTATCTGCGGTTTGACGCAGATTTTTTTTACACTGATTTTTACTCACAGATAACACAGATCTGTGAAATTAGTGATAAAAAATTTGTGTTTAATTATTTATATTATTTTATGCCAAAATCAAAAGCGCAAAAAAAGGAAATATTAGATGACTTAATTAAAAAATTAGGCAAGTTTAAGGCAGCTGTTTTTACTGATTATAAGGGTTTAACAGTTGCAGAAGCGAAGCAAATTCGTGTTTTAGCTAAAAAGCAAAATGCCGAATACATCGTGGCTAAAAAAACCTTAATTCAAAAAGCCCTCGATGAAGCCAAGATTAAAGATGTTAATGTCAAAGATATGCAGGGTAATATTTCCCTGATAATTGGTTTTGAAGATGAGATTGGTCCAGCCAAAATAGCAGCTGAATTTGGAGAAAAGCATGAAAGCTTAAAAATGCTTGGCGGTATTATGGAAAATAAATTTATTGGCCTTGATCAAGTAATTGCATTATCAAAAATTCCAGGCAAGAAAGAATTACTGACAAAAATGGTCGGCAGTATGCAGTCGCCAATTCGCGGTTTTGCCACCGTGTTAGCAGGTAACCTGCGCGGCCTGTTAACCGCTTTAAATGCCATTAAAGAGCAAAAATCATAAATAATATAATTATTAATCAATTAAAGTTATGTCAGAAGAAAAAAAAGAAGTAAAAGTCCCAGCTAAATTTAAATCATTAGTTGAGGAAATCGAAAAAATGTCAGTTTTGGACTTAGCTGAATTAGTCAAAATTTTAGAAGACAAATTCGGCGTCTCAGCCGCTGCTCCAATGGCAGTCATGGCTGGTCCAGCTGCAGGCGCAGCACCAGCAGCAGAAGCTAAAACAGAATTTAATGTAGAATTAGCTTCAGCCGGCGATAATAAAATTGGCGTTATCAAGGTTATTAAAGATCTCACTGGTTTAGGCTTGAAAGAAGCTAAGGATTTAGTTGATGGCGCTCCAAAGATGATTAAAGAAAAAGTAAAGAAAGATGATGCCGAAGCTATGAAGAAAAAGCTTGAAGAAGCGGGCGCTGCAGTAAATTTGAAATAAAGTAATTAAATAAAAAAGAAGGATTTTATAAAATCCTTCTTTTTTATTTATTTTATTTGATATGAGTTAAACTGACAAAAAGTATTCTATTATCATTTAATAAAAACATTTTCTTTTCTTTTTCAAAAATATCCATAGCTTTGAGGTTATCAAATTTATCACTATAATATTGAGTTGCTAAATTTCCCTCCTTATCAATCACAACTATTCTGTTATTTTTAGGTTCAAGGACATAGATATAATTTGTTTCATCGTTTGTTATCAATTGCGTTGGCGTTTCCAGGACAGGATCAACATTTTTTAGCGTAAAGTTCCTCTGAGAACCTTTATTGAATTTCAGTAATTGTCCTGTTCCATCCAAAAGCCAGATATTAGTATCAATGCCCATAGATATAATATTTTTCATATCAAAAGCGTTTCGTAACCAGGTAGCGCCTCCAGCATAGCCGCTCTCATCTTTTGGTTGTCGATAAATTTGGTTATTGGCTGAATCAACAGAATAGAGTCTGTCATTATAAATGGCGAAGTCAACAATTTTTGCATTTGTTGGCAGAACGACATTAAGAGGCAGATATTTTCCGTCTTTATATTCCACAAAGCCGTTCTTGTCATGATAAGCCAAAATTTGATTAGCGACTTTTTTAACTTTTATAATTTTGCCTATATCAGAAAGATTTGAGGTAAATTTTTTCTGTTCCTTGCTATCCAAATCGTAGCGGAAAATATTATTATTGAGCGAGTCAAAAAGAACCAAAATATTATCTGAGAAAACAATATTTTGCAAATTAATATTTTGTTCTTCTATAAAGTCATGTATTAATATGGGGTCTTCAATATTTGTGATATGCCTTAACTTTGCAATAACAGATTCTATTTTAATATTTAATTCCTGATATGTATCTTTTTGTTTTTGTGATTTAATTGGCAAAGCGGCTAGTAGGGTTTGTGCTTGCAATACTTCTTCTTTGGCCTTGTTTTCTTCGCCGATAATTATATCTGATTCAGCTTGGCTAATGACTTGTTCAATTTTTTCAATTTCAGCTTGGTATTCTTGATTATAAGTAGAGTTGTTTTGGCTGTGCTTAAAATATGTTGTGCTAAAAAGGAATAAAATTATTAAAATTACAGCAAAAATAAGCAAAAATTTGCTAAAAGTTGGTATTTTTGCCAATAAACTTTTTATATAAATTAGTTTAAGTCTAAGCCATAGCTTTGTTTTTTGCATTTTTTCGCCACAAAACGGAGTTTTAGATAATAATTTACTTGAAGATCTTTTTAGTTTCAATCCCAGGATATTTATTGGTTTTTTAGCATAGCTGCCTTTAGGTAAATCACTGGTTAAATTTGGCAAAGCTTGTTGTTCGGCAGCCAAGCGGTGAGCGGCAATTTTTTTCTGCAAATATAAATATAATTTTTTAAAAGGTATGGTTATTATAAATAATAAGCTTTTTATGATTGACCAAAAAGAAGGTGAGAGTAATTTTTCTGTTGAGGTTTCGGTTTTGGTCAAATCAGAGATAGAAGTGACAGAGGGAGAAATTTGGGCTTGTTCAAATTCTCCGGTTGAATTTTTTATTATTATGGCGGCAAAGTTTTGGCCTTCTGTTTGCAGTAAAGAATTTTTAAAATATTCAGCTGATTTATGTAAGGGAAGGGAAGTAATTGTTTTTTGAATTCTTTCCAGAGAAATGAAATTTAAAAAATTGCTATTGCATAAAAATAAATAATCCGGCGGATTTAATTCGCCTTCTAAAAAATTAGAAAATAATTTAGGTTCCTTATTCGTATTTTCAGCAGAAGCATTTATTCTTTTTAAGTCAATTGTTTTGAAATCTTGCTTTGTTTTATGAAGCAGATAAATACCAATATCATTAGAATAAGAAATACAAAGTTTATTGCCATGCAAAACGCCAATAGCTAAATTTATTTTTTCCTTAATAGTATTTTCATTTAAATTGCCAACTAGATAAAAACGCTTTTCAGAAATTAACTGCGTAAATTTTTGATTGACTTTTTCCAAGGCATTTTCAAAAGAGATTTCCAAATTTTCGCTATCATTTAGTATTTCTCCATAATAGGTTTCTTCTAGCGCATTTATCAATTCCGCAATAATATGGGAATTTTCCCGGCTTGGCAAATTAACTTCTAATATGCCAAAAAGTCGGCCCATTTTTTCCTCTAAAGCCAAATTGGGCTCGCTAATAAAAAGCTTACAAGTCGAAGAGGCTTTATTTGTATAATAATGTATAAAAATATTGGCGAATTGACTGCTAATTTGTGCCATAGATTGACTTAATTTTTACAAATGTATTATACTAAAAGTAGGTAAATTTTGGAAGGGTTTTGTGAAAAAACAGGGGATAGCCCTAATAATTTATAATTATTGAAATATGCTTGAACAATTATTTGGTTCACAAACTAGAGTCAGATTATTGCAGATATTTTTAAGCAATCCGGGAGAAAAATATTTTGTCAGGGAACTGACCCGTAATTTGAATTCGCAAATTAATGCTATTAGGCGAGAATTAGAAAATTTAGAAGAACTTGGTGCCATAAAAATTGTTGAAGAAAAAGGGGAACAAAAACAACAAAAAAAGAAATATTATCAGTCAAATCTAGATTTTATTTTATATCATGAATTAAAATCAATTTTTCAGAAAGCCCAGTTTCTTTTAGAAAAAAAGTTCGCCAGGGCTGTTAATAAAATTGGCAAGGTATATTACCTGGCTTTAACGGGATCATTCGTAGGCAAAAAAGATGTACCCATTGATATTATTGCTGTTGGTACTTTAAGTAAGAAAAAATTTGCCAAGCTTATAAAAGATTTTCAGAAAAATTTAAAGAGAGAATTGAACTATACTTTATTAGATAAGGAAGAATTCAATTACAGGCGCAGTGTGGCCGACAGATTTTTATACAATATTTTAGACAGCGATAAAATTGTCTTGATAGATGAGATATTTAACAAATCAGAAGATGAGTAAATGATATTATATTTTAATGCCGCCAGAGAAAAAGAGATTTCTGCCTACTTAATTAAAGGTAGCGAAGCTATAGATCGCCTTAAGCAAAGAGGCGATTTTAAAGTTTCAGAATATCTTTTGCCTTTAATTGACAAATTATTGAAAAAGAATAAAATAGGTTTTACAGATTTAAAAGGTATAATTATAGTTAGCGGTCCAGGACCGTTTACTTCAATCAGAATTGCCGTGGCCGTGGCCAATACTCTGTCATTTGCTTTAAAAATTCCAGTTGTTGGAATAGAAAATAAAAAGCCAATTAAAGATGAGCAAAATATCAAAGCAGGATTATTAAAACTAAAAAAAGCCAAAGTTGGTACGCATATTAAGCCTGTTTATGGGGGAGAGGCGAATATAACCAGATCAAAAAAATAAGGAGGAAATCATGGCAATTTTGGTAAAATGTGATTGCGGTTATAGTTTTTTTGCGGGTCCTGGCACGATGAGGGTGAAACAGACCAAAAGAGGACCTGAAGTAGCCTGCATTTGTCCTCATTGCAAACAAATGCATATTGCTTATGGTGATAAAGTCAAAAATAAAGAAAATCCAAAAAAGGAGGAAAAATGAAGATTGGAAATCAAGAAATCAAAACTAAAACAGGCGAAGCAGTAGAATTGCATGAAGGTGAATATATTCAGTTACTTGTTCCGGCCAGTATGGGCAGAACATCTATTCATTTATCTGTTATCTGTGGCAAACTTGAAATTGCAGGTGGTTCATCTATCATTAGTAATATTAGTGGTCCTGGAATGATCGAAAAAGTAAGGGTATAATGAGATAAAATATAAAAAGAGTAACGTAAAACCGCTCTAAGAGCGGTTTTTTATTATTTCTTACAACAGTTAGTTCTAAATTGGCCTATTTAACCACTAGATATGGGGGTTGTGAATAAGTGGGCATAAAATGGTTGACCATGGCTGTTTAGTGGGGTATAATGGATTTAAGAGTAGAAAAGTGGATAAAAGTGGGGATAAACCCACGAATCTGTGGATAAGTCACATTATCTTTAAATCTTATGTTCATAGGTGAATATCAGCACAATTTAGATGAAAAGGGTCGTCTGGCAGTACCAGCGAAGTTTCGCGCTGCTTTAGGAAAAGGTGCTGTTGTCACAAGAGGTTTAGATAATTGTTTATTTTTATACACAGCCAATGAATGGGAAAAATTGGCTACTAAGCTAGCTACTTTGCCAATCAGCAAAGCAAACACCAGGGCCTTTGCCCGTTTAATGCTTGCAGGTGCTATGGATGTGGAATTAGACAAACAGGGCAGAATAATTTTACCAGAATATTTAAGACGCTATGCTGGCTTACGCAAGGGCGCAATTATAACAGGCTTATACAACCGTTTAGAAATTTGGGACGAAGGAAATTGGAATAAATACAAAAAGGGAACTGAAAAATCTAGCGGTGATATTGCTGAAGCATTAGAAGGATTAGGTGTGTAATTTTACAAATTATTATAGTCTGATAAAAAAATACTGTCTTTTCGTTTTTTATCAGCTGAATAATATATATTGTTTGTCTTTCAGCCTTTTTTAAGGCAAGTCGCCTTATAAAGTCATAAACGGCTGAAAACAAGCAGGGTTTTATCCAGAAGAGAAATGGGCATGCTTATCCTATTTCTCTCCTGTAAAAACAATTTTTAGGAGGTTGAAAATGCCAATCCCGGAAAGAGTGAAGATTTTGGAGCGCATGAAAGGATTAATAGATGGAGTTGATAAGAGTCATAGTTGGTATAACAGAGCCTATCTTTTTATCAAAGATTTTGAACAAAGGCTTTTACAAATTACCAATGAGATTTTTTATCAGCTTCTGCGTCAATGGGAAGAAATTCTGGCATGTGCGCCAAGGGAGATTAAGAAGAACTGGGTTCTTTAAACAAGGAGGGAACATGACAGAAGAAGACAAGAAAAAAGGAGAATTGGTTTACCGCAAACCGCAGGAATTGATTCCAGCCGGACATGCTAATTTGCCGCCGAGAGAGAGAAGACTTATCGAGAAGGCAAGGTTATCCGCATTCATTGCTGGAGGAAGATTATTGCAGTTTGCCGCACAACATGGCCATTAGCCTCAAATCGGGGATAATTTTTATCCCCACTTTACAAATTATTATTTTATATAATGTCTTTACAACATAAACCAGTTTTGCTAGAAGAAACGATAAAATATCTGGATCCGAAATCTGGGGAAAATTTTATAGATTGCACTTTAGGTGGCGGTGGACATGCGCGCATAATTTTAGAGAAAACTGCGTCTAGCGGTAAATTATTAGCTATTGATTTAGATATAAAAGCCATTGAAATTGCTAAAGAAGATTTAAAAGAATTTTCTAGTAGAGTTATCTATATTAATGATAATTTCAGCAACCTTGAAAATATAGCTAAGGTATCAGGCCTAAATAAATTTGAAGGCATACTTTTAGATCTTGGCTTATCAAGTATTGAATTAGATGACCCCAATAGGGGATTTTCTTTCAAAAAAAACGCTTTTTTGGATATGCGTTTTGGCAGCGGCGGCAAAACCGCATCTGATGTTTTAAATACATACAAAGAATCAGAGCTTGCCAGAATTTTTAAAGAATATGGCGAAGAAAGATATAGCAAGCAAATTGCCAAAGAAATTGTCAGTTTTAGGGGGAAGGAGAAAATCACAACCACAAGCCAGCTAGTTTCAATAATTGAATTAGTATATAAAAATAAGCCAAGGCCAAAAATTCACATAGCAACCAAAGTTTTTCAAGCCTTAAGAATTGAAGTTAATGACGAACTAAATAATTTAAAAAAAGTTTTACCTATTGCTTCAAATCTTTTAAATAAGGGCGGAAGAATCGTGGTCATTTCATTTCATTCTTTAGAAGATAGAATAGTTAAAGAATATTTTAAACAAGAAAGTAGGGATTGTCTTTGTCCGCCCAATGTTCCGGTTTGCCGATGCAATCACAAAGCCAGCTTGAAAATTTTGACTAAAAAGATTATTCAACCAAGCGAACAAGAAATTAAATATAATCCTAGAAGTCGCAGCGCTAAATTGCGCGCAGCTCAAAAAATATGACAAAATTCATGATTGGTGCCAGATTTGAGCATCTTAAAGAACAATTTTATAAAAAAAGTTTTTTAAGCCAGCAAGTAAATAGCAGGGGGGTTTTTATATTTTTGTTTGTTATTACTTTATTATGTGGTATGGTCTATCTTTGGCAGGTCAATGGTTTAGTTTCTAAGGGTTATAAAATTAAAGAACTTGAAGAAAAAGTATCGCAAATAAAAGACCAGAATAAAAAATTAGAACTAGAAGTGACAGAATTAAGATCAAGCGCCAGAATAGCAGAAAAATTAAAAGAATTAAATTTAGTGGAAGTTGCCAGAGTGGAATATCTAGTGGATAATACTTCAGTAGCTATAAACAGATAATTTATATAAAGAAAAACCTCTCCGCGTTGCGGAGAGGTTTTTTGTTTAAGGCAAAATTTTGATTGCCTTCAGATGGCCTCTGATACTAAGCAGGCCGAAAATAATGCAGGCCACAAGCAAGGGAAAGGAAAAATCAAGCAAAGTCAGATGGTCTGGCAGAAATCCAAATTTTTTATGCACGGTGAATGAAGTTGTCGGATCAAAAATGAGCAGAAAAGAAATAACAATTACCTGTAAGACCATTTTGATTTTTCCGAACTTGTTAGCGCCGCTTGTCATGATTTCCATCTTGTGCTGAAAATATCTCATATGATTTGGCCAGCGAATCAAAGCATACTTGAAAGTAGCAATAAAAAAAAGGAGCAGGTCAATGATGATAATGGGGATGACCAGATGCAGATAATAGTCAGATCTGATGGTGTAAATAAATCCAAAGAATGCCGCAAAGTTGACTGTTTTGTCAGCAGTCGGGTCCAAATAAGCTCCAAATTTGGTGATTTGGTTGCGTATTCTGGCCATTGAACCATCAAGCCAATCCAAGATAGCGGCAAAAAGAAAAAGACCACCCGCAGTCTTGTTATAATGTACTATTATTAGTACAATGATTGGTATAGCCAGAAATAGCCGAAAGCCCGACAAATGGTTAGGGGTTAATTTTTCCGGCAAACATTCTACTAAATGTTGCCAAATATGATCACGTTTTTTTACCTCTGCCGCCACAACGGGCGCTTCAAATTCCTGCGTCACTTTTAAACCCTCCTTATTAATTTTTTTAAGAACAATATAAACTATATCAAATTTTTATCATTAGGTAAAGATATGCAAATTTTACAGAAATCAAAAAAATCAAAGGCACGGACTGGCAAATTAAAAACAAGCCATGGTGTAATAAATACGCCCTTTTTTATGCCTATTGCCACCAAAGGTGCTGTGAAGAATCTTTCTACTTATGATTTGGATGAATTAGGCACGGAAATTATTTTAGCCAATACTTATCATTTATATTTGCAGCCAGGCGAAAAATTAATTAAAAAAGCTGGGGGATTGCATAAGTACATGAATTGGTTTGGCCCGATTTTAACTGATTCTGGCGGGTATCAAGTATTTTCTTTAGCCAAGATTAGAAAAATTAAACAAGATGGCGTAGAATTTCAATCGCATTTGGACGGTTCAAAGCATTTTTTAACGCCAGAAAAATCAATTCAAATTCAGCAGGATTTGGGCATAGATATAATGATGGCTCTTGATGTTTGCCCGCCTGGCGATTCTAACCAGAAAGAGATTATCAAGGCCTGCGATACTACATATGAATGGGCGAAAAAATGTTTTAAGGCCTGGCAAAAGACCAAAAAGAAACAGCAACTTTTTGGCATTATTCAAGGTGGTATATATAAAAAATTGCGCGACCAAAGCTTAAAGCAAATAACAAGTTTAGATTTTTCTGGTTATGCGATTGGTGGTTTAGCAGTAGGAGAAGACAGAAAAGATATGTATAAAGTTTTAGAATATATTGCGCCAAAGCTTCCCGAAAATAAACCGCGTTATTTAATGGGTTTGGGTCGGCCCGAAGAATTGGTTTTTGCCATAAAACAGGGGATTGATATGTTTGATTGTGTTATTCCCACGCGTGAAGCGCGCCATGGCCGGCTGTATCAATTTTGTACTCAAAGAGAAAAAGGCGCCATAAAATTATTTGACAATCTGGCCTATAAAACCTCTATAATTAAAAATGAAAAAAATAAACTGGATTTTTCGCCAATCAATAATAAGTCTGAAGTTAAATTATTACGCCAATATACAAAATCATATCTGCATCATTTATTTAAAATCCAGGAAGGTTTGGGCTTGAGATTGGCGACCTTGAATAATTTGGAATTTTATTTAGATTTAATGAGAAAAATACAAAGTGCTATTAGGCAAGGGAAGCTATAAATCTTGACATTTTTTATTAAGTTTGATAACATTCTAGTATTGGTAGTCGCCTAGCGGGCTACCTTATCAGGAAACAGCTAGGTCTCCGGGCAATGACGATCCTCGGTCGCAGCGGAGGAATAACAGGGGTGAGTCAGGGAAAATTTCCTAACAATCCTTGACAATAGAAGGTTAGGCATTCTGGCAAGTCATCCACGCCAGAATGAATAAGGGATGGCCCCAGGCGTAAAACCCTGGGGTATTTTTATTCAGCCATTCACGAATCCCTGGATTTATTGACAAAAAATAATTTTATTGCTAAGTTGAACTATAATAAAAAACCCACAAGGCGGGAAAGGAGGAAGAGATGGAATTAAAATTGAGGTGCCCTCTTAAGGAAGTAAAGTCTACTATCCTGAGGGCTAGTGTGAACGCCATGGCAGGAGAAATGATCAAAGTCGGTGATTTGATCGGCGTTGTGACTGAGGATGCTGTTAATGATGAATTTGTCCTGGTTTACGAAGCTGAAAGGATCGTTGTTCCTAAGGTAGTCGCGGATGGTGTTTCTTTTTTCCCAGGGGATAATGTCTACTATGATGCCGTTCAAAAAGCAGTAACTAACACAGCAGATGGTAATACTCTCTGTGGAAAGGCACTTGAGTCTGTAGTCCCTGCAGGTGTTGAGGTACTTATTATGCTTAAAGTGCTTGCTTAAAAAGGAGGTGCGCATGTTTAACTGGACAAGGAAATACTGGGAAATCGGACATTCGTTTTATCGGGAATATCCGCCGACTCTGTGGGGCCAGGCCAGGGCATTGGTAATGTTCTGGCTGCTACCACCCTGTCGCAAAATCATTGCGCCAGACCCTTCTGGCCATTGCATTCATGTTGCTACCTTTTCTGAAGCAGAGAGAGTGGCAAAAATGATGGAAGATATGGGTGTACGAGTTTAATAAATTTTAAAGGCGAAGCAAATGCTTCGCCTTTTTTAATATTGACTTTTTTTAATTTTTTTGTTATGTTAAAATATCAATAAAGATCTTTCAAGAAAGGAGGTGAAAACATTGGATGCGTCACAAATTACTGAAGTCGTCAAGATGAGATTTAAAATTAATCAACTTAAATTAGGATCGCTTAAGGGAGGTGCGGCTGTAATTATTTTCGAGCAAATAAACATGGCGCTAGAAAAAGGCATATGTAGCCTTGATGATTTAGGAATTTCTGAATCTGATTGGGAAAAATTAAGAATGGATTATCGAGGTACGATTCAAGTAAATGCCGGGGGTATTCTTAATAAGCAAGATGCTTTATATTTGGCGAAAAAATTCGGTGAGCTTTGGCAGGAAAGCAAAGAGAAAGACGGCGATGCTAAGACTGATATCCTCAAGGAAATGTTCAGGATGTGGGACAAAATTAATTATGCAATTCATTATAAGTTGATTACAAATGCGGATTTGCATTTTGAGAGCTCAATTGAATATTTTACTGTTCAGCGTGAAATGCATGAGATTAAGGATCTTATGAACATGTTTGGTGAAAAAAAATAGAATCCGTTCAATTAAGAAATTGGACGGATTTTTATTATTGACATTTTTTATAATATTTGGTATATTTTATTATTACATTATAAGGAGGCAAATAATGGCTCAAATTACGGTCAAAATCGTGCATGAATTTCTCGATTCTTACAATTTGAGGCCAGAAATGCGCAAAGTGTTTTTGGCTAAATTATTGGGGATGGCGACATCAGAAAATGAAGTTTTAACACCCCAGCAATTGAATATCATCTTCGAAGGTTCTGAGAGTATTCGTTCGGCCTTTGAAGCAAAACTAAAAAATAACTCCTGACTATTAAGTCGGGAGTTTTTTTATTGATTAAAATATGGTAAAATTACTTATATGAAAAGAGATTCAGCATTACGACTGCTAGTTTTGCTTTTAATTGATGAATTAAAGGCTATTTTATATTTTCCCTTATGGTGGTATTCAAAGGGACTGCTTAATGTCATTAAAGGATGCGGAAATTGGATAAATGATTTTCAGCAGACGCTTGGGTTTATGATTTGGGTAAAAAATCTTTTTGTACCAATGTTTGGTCAGCGTGATATCCCGGGCAGAATAATCAGTTTTTTCCTGCGTTTAGTTCAAATAATTTTTAGAGGATTTATTGTTTTGATATTTGCTATTTTGAATTTAATATTTATAATATGCTGGATAATTTTGCCTATTTTCGTGCTTTATCAAATTTATATCCAGCTTTTTTAATATGGAAAATAATTCTGACAACCTGCAATTTTTAGTCTGCAGTGCTTGCGGCGGCAGCGGTTTAGTTGATAGAAAAAAATGTAAGACCTGCCAGGGCAAGGGTATGACTGCTTATTTAGATGGCTATATTTTATTTTGGGGAGAGAAAATAAATACCCGTTTTTTAAGATTATATAAATTAGAAAGGTTTATTACTAAAGCTGTTTATATAATTTTATTTATTCTCGGTCTCTTTGGGATTTTTTGTCTCGGTTACGCATTTTATCTTGATAATTTTATTAATATTTTGAATTTATCATTTTGGCAGATAAAAAATCCCTTATTATTGATTTTTTGGCTTTCTATTTTTGTTGATATGTATTTAGTATATTATTTTGCCCTAAGTGCGGCTGCCAAAGAAAAAGTGATAGTCAAAAAATATAAATCAATTAATGAAAAAGGCATTATTGCGCCGCCAGAATTAGATTGGCAAACTATCAAGAAATTAGGCAGAAAAGTTGATATTTCAAAAGCATTTTCAGAAGAAGCAATTTTAATAATTGAGCATGCATTTGATATCGCCAAAAAATATTCAGCTACAGAGGTGGGGCCCGTCCATTTTTTGATAGCCGCCCTAATCTCTTCAAAAAATGTACAAAATATGTTTATGCGTTTAAGTATAGATTTTGAAGATTTTGCCCTGAAAATTTCACGCGTAGCCGCAAAGTATCCACAAAGCGATTCTGAGCCGTTTTTTAATCAGAATTCCATAAAAATACTTTTAAAAGCTTATAGAAATGCTTATATTAATCGTTCAGAACAAGTATTATCAAGCGATATTGTGGTTGAATCAGTGAAAAGCGATAAATTAATTCAGGAGGTCCTGACAGATCTCAATATTACGCCGGAAAAGGTGGAAAATGTAGTTTTATGGTATCGCATCAGAGAAATACTTCATAAACAATGGCTTATATATCGCGGTTCTGCCAGATTAAAATCTAAAACCGGCATTGACCGCGCTATGACTGCTTTGCAAACATCATTTTTAAATCAATTTTCAGAAGATTTGACGTTATTGGCAAAATCAGGATATTTGCCTTTATGCATTGGCAGAGAAAAAGAATTTGCAGAAATATTTCGTATATTAGAAGGAAGCTCTGTAAAAAGCGTTGTTTTAGTCGGTGATGCTGGTGTTGGAAAAACTGCCATGGTGGAAGGTCTGGCTCAAAAAATGATTGCCGATGATGTGCCGGAATTTTTACAAGATAAGCGCTTGGTCAGCTTGAGTATTTCGCAACTATTAGCCGGCGCTTCCATTAGTATAGCTCAAGAAAGATTTTATCGCTGTTTAAATGAGATAATTATGGCTGGTAATGTAATTTTATTTA
The DNA here is from genome assembly GCA_016927685.1 of Candidatus Falkowiibacteriota bacterium. GTDB lineage: Bacteria > Patescibacteriota > Patescibacteriia > CAIXNZ01 > CAIXNZ01 > CAIXNZ01. Next base: position 2,457 of record JAFGMD010000031.1, on the reverse strand, counting down.
TTGATAATTTGCATGATATGATTCCCGAATTAATTGAAATATTAACTGAAGCTTTGTCCAAAAATGCTTTTATTTTTATTGGCAGCACGAATACAGAAGGATATAAAAATGTAATTGAACGCTCCAGCGTAGGCAGTATATTGAAAAAGATACAGATTAATGAGCCAGATATAAATAGCGCTGTTCAGATACTGGAAGGAAAAGCCGGCTTTATTGAGGCAAAAAATAATATTTATTTTTCATACGATGCCTTGGAACAAGCTGTAAAATTAACCGATCGTTATATGCATGACCAAAATTTGCCTTATAAAGCCCTGACTTTACTAGAAGAGGTTGGTGTTTGGGCTAAAAATAATTTAGGCGCAAATGTTATGGTTTCTGGCAATGATGTAGCAACCTTAATTTCTGAAAAATTAGGCGTTAAAGCCGCAGAAGTAACACAAAGTGAAAGCGAGAAATTACTAAAATTGGAAGAAATAATTCATAATAGAATAATTGATCAGGACGAAGCAGTAAAAGCCGTGGCTAATAGCTTAAGGCGAGCCAGAGCTGAATTAAGAGAAACTAAACGGCCTATTGCTAATTTATTGTTTTTAGGGCCGACAGGCGTTGGTAAAACAGAATTGGCCAAGGTCATTGCTGAAGTTTATTTTGGCAGTGAAGAAAATATGATTCGCTTGGATATGTCCGAATATCAGGAAAAAAGCAGTATTAGTCGTTTAATAGGAGCCCCGCCTGGCTATGAAGGTTCGTCAGAAGGCGGGCAATTAACTGAAGCAGTTAGACAAAAGCCATTTTCCATTGTTTTGTTAGATGAATTGGAAAAAGCGCATCCTGATATTTTAAATCTGTTTTTACAGGTTATGGATGATGGGCGGCTCACTGATTCTACTGGCAGAACTATTGATTTTACCAATGTAATTTTAATCGCCACTTCTAATGCTCAAACTTCGTTTATTCAAGAAAAAGTGAATGCTGGCGTATCATTGGAAGAGATAAAAAGACAACTTTTGGAAACCGAATTAAAGCAATATTTCAAGCTAGAATTTATAAATCGTTTTGATAATATAATAATTTTCAAGCCATTGGGATTAGAAGAAGTTATCAAAATTAGTAGATTGCTTTTGCAACAAGTTGCTAAGAACTTGGAAGCTAAGGGTATTAATTTTCAAGCGAATGAAGAGGCAATAGTAGAATTAGCTAATGAGGGTTATGATCCGCAATTCGGAGCTAGGCCCTTACGTCGCGCTATTCAGGATAAAGTTGATAATGCTTTGGCGCAATATTTACTAACAGGAAAAATAGGTAAGCGCGATTTAGTTATTTTAGATAAAGGGGGAGTAATTCGAGTAGAAAAAGCCAAGGAATTATAAAAAAAGTATATGATATATATTTTGGCCTTTATTTTTACTTTTTTTCTCTCCATTGTTTTTACTCAATTAGCCGGCATTTTGGCTTTAAAATTGAATATTATTGATCAGCCAAATCTTGAGAGAAAAATTCATAAAACCCCGATTCCGCTTTTGGGCGGCTTGGCGGTTTTTTTAAGTTTTGGCTCAAGTTTGTTTTATTTTACATTTTTTACAAATTTTATCTTATTTGATTTCATCGTGCCTAAATATATAGTAGGCATTTTTTTGGCGGGGTTAATTATTATAATTGGAGGGATATTAGATGATAAATATGATTTGAAAGCCAAGCATCAAATTATTTTTCCCATTATAGCCGTATTAATTATAATTATCTGTGGGATTGGCATTACGCATATACGCAATCCTTTTGGCGGAATTATCAATTTTGATAATTGGCAATATATTTTATTTTGGCACAATGGCATTGCTTATAAAATTACTTTTATTGCTGATCTTTTTACTTTTGCCTGGTTAATGGGCATGATGTATACGACTAAACTTTTGGATGGGTTAGACGGTCTTGTTTCCGGAGTAACTGTAATAGGTTCGCTCATTATTGCTTTTGTTGCTTTGGGTACAAATGTTGATCAATCAAATACCGCCTTAATTTCTATTATTTTGGCAGCTGCTTTTTCCGGATTTTTGCTTTTTAATTTTAATCCAGCCAAAATATTTTTAGGCGAGGGGGGAAGTTTATTCGCCGGCTTAATGCTAGGCACCTTGGCTATTGTATCGGGATCCAAAGTAGCCACTACTTTATTGATTATGGGCATCCCCATTTTAGATGTTGTTTGGGTGATTTTGCGCAGAATATTTAGCGGCAAAGCTATTAGTTTTGCTGATCGCAAGCATCTGCATTTTAGATTGCTGGATATCGGCTTTAATCAAAGGCAGGCAGTAATATTTATGTATTGTTTAACAGCCATATTTGGAGGTGTCTCGCTTTTTTTTTCAACCTATGGTAAATTAATTGAACTAGTTATATTATCTGTTTTTATGTTGATTTTAGCCTTGATATTAGTTATTATGTATAAATACAAAAATC
>JAFGMD010000030.1 GCA_016927685.1 Candidatus Falkowiibacteriota bacterium | reverse complement strand
TTATATTATTTTCCTTAATAATCTTAATTATCTTTGCATTTCTAATAATAAGTTATTATTGGGATAGCTGGAATAGCGTAAGGCAAATTGAAAAATATTATGCAAGGCGCGCCCTGGAATTCATACAAAAATATCCAGAAATAAATTTATATGATCCGGTCAAGGGAGCGATTGATGCAAAAGTCACTATTTTTGAGTATGACGACTTTCTTTGCGCTCCCTGTCAAAATGTTCAATTAGATTTAACAGAAATCCAAAAATTTTATGGAAACAAAATAAAAATTGTATTTAAGGGCATTTCATTAATATCTAATCCTGAAAGCAAAAATGCCATGTTGGCGGCTTATTGTGCGGCTGAACAAGGGATGTTTTGGGAATATAAAGATTTATTATATCAAAATCCGGCTCTTTTAAATCTTGAAAAATACAGAGAATACGCAAATCAAATCGGCTTGGATTTAACGATTTTTAATCAATGTTATGAAACGCAAAAATATTATCCCATCATCCAGCAGAATTTAGCTGATGCCATTTCCATCCAAATCGGTTCTATCCCCACTCTTTATGTTAATAAGCAAAAAATAGAGGGCTATTTCAATTTTGAAATGTTAAAAAATATTATTGACCAAGAACTCAAATAAAATAATATGACCAAAACAAAAAAAGCATTAGTTTTATTGTCTATTATAATGGTAACTTTTTTGTGGCTCTGTCTCCTACCAAACGCCTTAGCCCAAACTACAGGCACTCCAACAGACACTTCTGCGGATGCTGGCGTATTCAAGCTTCAGGTTCCTTTTGGATCATTGCCCGTATCAGGCCTGGTTGATATTGGTCAATATATTAAAGCTTTGTATGTATTTGGTTCGGCGGTAGTAGTTGTTTTGGCTATAGTAATGATTATGGCGTCAGGCGTACAATGGATCACTTCTGGCGGCGACTCTGGAAAAATTTCTAAAGCTAAAGAAGGCATAATAAAAGCTTTAATTGGCTTAATTATTGCTCTTTTTGCTGTTTTTATATTACAACTTGTCTCTCCTGGTGCGGTTGATTTTAGCCCATTAGCATTAGAAACTGTTGTATGTTGTAAATCTGGGACAGAATATAAGTTAGTATCTTCTAACGAATGTATAAAAATAGGAGATCAAGTAGACATGACTTTATGCGGCTCTTCCACAATCACTCCATCTACACAAGACTGTGCTGCCTTTCAAACTCCAGAAACTTGTATTGCGCCGTGTGTATGGACTGCTTCGACGAGTAGATGTTCTATGTCTTCAAAAAATCCAGAATCCTGCTCTACGATTACAGATGAGGGGACTTGCGATTCTGCCTCTTCATTAGGTTGCATTTGGGTAACCAATGCTTTTTGTGGAGCAAGACCAGGCGTAAGTCTAGTCGGGGGGAATCCTTGTCCGGCATATAAAACTTCTACCGAATGCAGTAGTAATGGCAAATGCCAATGGTATCCAAATGGAGGTTGCACCGATCAGACAAGCCAGTCAAAATTAACATGCAGTGACTATAATGATGAACCAACTTGCCCAGTATCTGTCTGTTATTGGAATAATTCTTGCCTTGATATAAAACCAACAGGATCTCCTTGTAATAATTCAAAAGAATGCGGTAAACTTAGTTATTGTAGTAAAAATACGCCCCATGTGTGTAAACCGGATTTAAGTTCGGGTGCTTGTTGTTATGGCATCGCTATTGATGATGATGATTATGCCTGCAGTAAAAATGATTGCCGACTTATAGGCAACGAAATATGTTCGTGGACTTGTGAATAAAATGAAAAAAAATCTAACAATTTACTCTTGTTCCAAATGCGGCGCTCAGTTTCCTAAATGGACTGGGCGTTGTTTGACTTGTGGTGCCTGGGGAACTATCTCTGAAGAAATTCCTAATGATCAATTATCAATTTCCAAAATTAAAGTAGATAAAAAACAAATAATTGATTTTCAACAATCCAAAGCGCAAGATTTTGAACGGCTAAAAACAAAGATAAGTGAGTTTGATCGCGTTTTAGGAGGAGGCATTGTTATAGGCAGTTTAATCCTATTAGGCGGCGCGCCAGGCATTGGCAAATCAACCTTGGTGCTACAAATTTCTCAAAATTTAAAGACACCAACTTTTTATGTTTCTGGCGAAGAATCTGCAAGCCAGATTAAAATGAGAATTGACCGCTTGGGCTTGGATTATTCTGATTTAAAATTCTTGGGTGAAAATAATATAGAAAAAATAATCAGCTTTATTATTGAAGAAAAGCCCGGCCTAGTTATTGTAGATTCAATCCAAACATTATATTCTTCAGAACTTCCTTCTGAAGCTGGCTCTATTAACCAAGTCAGAATCTGCACGGTTAAACTGCTAGAAGTAGCAAAAAAACATAATATTCCCATTATCATAATCGGGCATGTCACTAAAGATGGATTGGTAGCCGGACCAAAATCTTTAGAACATCTGGTTGATGCTGTTTTATATTTAGAAGAAACAGCGACTGACAATTTCCGGCTTCTGCGCAGCGCTAAAAACCGCTTTGGCTCAACTTCTGAAATCGGCATTTTTAATATGACTAATAATGGTTTATTAGAAGTAAATAATCCTTCTGAATTATTTCTGCCCCAAAATCAAGAGCCAAATTCTGGCTCTGTTATCACCTGCATTATGGAAGGCAGCCGGCCTTTTCTTATAGAAATTCAAGCCTTGGCTACCAAGACATTGTTTGGCTATCCGCAAAGGAGAACTTCGGGTTTTGATGCTAATCGGCTGCAAATGCTAATTGCTGTCTTAGTTAAGCGCGCCCAAATTCCCCTGCTAAACCAGGATATCCATTTAAATATTACTGGCGGCTTAAAAATAAATGAAACCGGGGCAGATTTAGCTGTCTGCGCTGCCATTATTTCTTCACTCAAAGACAAAAAAATTGCCCCAGAGACAATTCTTATTGGCGAAGTTGGCTTAGGCGGTGAAATTCGGCCAATTTACCAAATTGAAAAACGCATTGAAGAAGCGCAAAAATTGAAATTTAAAAATATTATTTGTCCTGTTATTAAAACTAATAAAAATGGCTTAGTGATGGTGAAAAATATTGAGGAAGCAATAAAAAATTTATTTTAACCAATCAATAAACGCCAAATTTCTAGCGTTTTTTATTATGCCAAAATTTCAAAGATTAAAAGCTAATTTTTATCAACAAAATACCTTTAAGCTGGCGAAAGCTCTTTTGGGCAAATATTTAATTAGAAAAATCGGCAAAAAAATTTTAATTGGCAAGATTGTGGAAGTGGAAGCATATTATGGACCTCAAGATAAGGCCTCGCATGCCTCGAAAGGCAAAACTGAAAGAACAAAAATTATGTTCGATAAGGAGGGCGTTGCTTATATTTATTTAATTTACGGCATGTACCATTGCTTGAATATTGTGACAGAAAAAAAAGATTTTCCTGCGGCAATTTTAATTCGAGCTCTTGAACCTATAAAAAACATAAAAACGAAGACAAACGGTCCAGGCAAGCTCTGTAGGGCATTTAAAATTAGCAAGAATCTTAATGGAGAAAATTTAATCAGCAGTAAAAAATTATATCTCGCCCAGAAATCAAAAGAAAAAATTAAAAATTCTCAAATAGTTAAAGCGAAAAGAATTGGAGTTGATTACGCAGGTCATTATAAACACAAGCTTTGGCGCTATTATATTAAAAATAATTCCTTTGTTTCAAAAAAGTAAAACCCCCACACCTTAATAGATGTGGGGGCTTTTTTATCTTTTTCGCCCCTCTGATTCACATTGGCAAGTAAGACAATAGGGCGCTGTTGGAATCGCACGTAGCCTTAAGAAAGAAATGTGACCGCTCTCACAATCTGGATGTTGGCATTGGCCGTATGTTCCCTTTTTCATACGCTCCAGAGCCAGATTGATCTGAGCCAGCTCCTCCCTTTTCCTTCCTTTTTCCCGGATAGAGAACCTTACTTCGCTCTCTTTATTAGCCCGATCAGCGATGTCACAGTGCTGGTCACAACCAGCGACTGCTAAATTCAGGTCCCCCTCCAATTCTCCTTTTTTGTCTTCTAACATTTTCTTCAGCTCCCGCAACTGCTTTTTACTCAACTTCTGCTCTCCATTCCCGCCAGACATTTCAACCCTCCTTTCTTTGTTTTTCATCCTTTATTCAAGAAAAACCCTCCTCCTTATATATAAAATATAAATAAATTATAGGTCTAATTTATGTTTTTTGTCAAATATGATTATTCCAAATGGTCTATCATTTTTATTTCTTTAAGTTTGCGGCTTAATTCCAAAAAATTTTCAATTTCATATTTATCTAAAAATTCTTTAGCTTCCTTTTTTGATAAATATATCAAATCTATGTCATTAAAACTGGCAATCTTCAAATCTGGCATGCCTGATTGCTTAAGACCATAAACTTCACCTGGCCCGCGAAATTTTAAATCATATTCAGCCAAAGTAAAACCGTCGTTTGATTTTGTTAAAGCGCTTAATCTTTCCGCTGTTTTTTCTGTATTGTCACAAAATAAAAAGCAATACGATTGATATTCTCCCCTGCCGACTCGACCGCGGAATTGATGAAGTTGGGCAAGACCAAAGCGTTCAGCACCCTCTATCATCATTATGGTGGCATTAGGAATATCAATGCCAACTTCTATTACAGAGGTGGAAACCAAAATCTGTATTTTATTTTCCTTGAATTTTTTCATGACCTCATCTTTCTCGTCTGATTTTAACTTGCCGTGCAATAAGCCGATTTTTAAGTCAGGAAAAATTTTCTGACTTAATTTTTTATATTCGTCAGTCACAGATTTTACGCCTAATTTATCAGAAGGATCGATTAGGGGACAAATTACAAAAGTCTGCTGACCCTTTTTAATCTCTGACTTTATAAATTGATATGCTTTAATTCTATTTTCTTCTGATACTAGTTTTGTGATGATTTTTTTTCGTCCTTTTGGCATTTCTTTAATAATTGATAAATCTAAATCGCCATATAAGATTAGAGCTAAAGAACGAGGTATGGGAGTAGCAGTCATAGATAAAAAATGTGGAATTTTATTATTATGGCTCTTTTCCTTTATTTTTTTTCTCTGTTCAACCCCGAAGCGATGCTGTTCATCAATTATAGCTAGGCCCAAATTATTAAATTCAACTTTGTCTTCAATTAGGGCGTGAGTACCTATAATCAAATCTACTTTCTTATTTTTTATTTCAGCCAGCAGCCAATCTTCACTTAATTGATTGTCTAAATAATTAGTTGTTTTTTCGCTGCTTGTCAACAAAGCGATTTTAATTTTATCGCTAAATAATTTTTTCAGGGTCAAAAAATGCTGCTTGGCTAATATTTCAGTAGGCGCCATAAAAACTGCCTGATAACCACTTAATATTGCATTTAATATGGCTAAAGCGGCTACAATTGTTTTGCCAGAACCCACATCTCCTTCGAGTAGACGATTCATTGGGATTTTTTTTTCCATATCTAAAAGGATTTGCCAGGCTGCTTTTTTTTGATCATCTGTCAATTTAAAATTAAGTGAATCAACAAACTCTTTAATTTCTTTTTCTTTAAATTGTATGGCAGGAGCAATACTTTTGGCCAAATATTTCCTGATTTGCTGACTACGCAAAGCAATTAAAAAAAGCTCGTCAAATTTTAAACGATAACGAGCTTTCTCTAAATTTTTAAAACTTTTAGGGAAATGGATTTCTTTAAGCGCTAATTTTAATGGTATTAGCTTATTTTTATTTAAGACAAATTCTGGCAAAAATTCTTTTATAAGTTTAACTGAATTTAAAGCCTGGTTTACCAAAAAACGCAATTGTTTTATAGTTAAATTCCCGCTTAACGAATATATCGGTACAATTTTAGCAGTATTTAAGCTTTTCTGCCCGTTAATTTTCTCATAAATAGGCGAAACAAACTGCAACCCCAATAAATTATCAGATTCGACTTTGCCAGAAATAAAAATCTCATCCCCCACCCTTAAATTTTTTATTAAAAAAGGCTGATTAAACCAAACAACTTTAATACTATCCGTAATATCTTCAATTATAGCTTCTGTGATATACATTTTTTTTCTAAAACTGCGTCGATTTTTGATGGTAATTATTTTACCTCTGATAGTAACGGTTTGCTCTGGCTTAAGATCTTTAATGTCTAAAATGCTGGAATAATCTTCGTAGCGATAAGGGAAATTGTAAATCAAATCTAAGGCAGTAAAAATACCCAGGCTTTTTAAATATCTCGCTGATACTTTCCCAACGCGCGATAATTTTTCTATAGGTGTATTTAGAGGAAACATTTTTTTGCGTTTTCGTAAGATCTCCGTAAAACAAATTCGACTCTGGCGGAGAACCTCCGTCGATATATATGCTCTCGTGAGGAATCGAACCTCAATCCTGGGCTCCGCAAACCCATGTTCTATCCGTTGAACTACGAGAGCAAATTAAGTATAAAAATTTTATCATTTTTTTAACTAAATGTCCAGACTGAATTGAAAATAATAAAGGAGATAAAAAATATCTCCCTTAAAAATAATTTATATAAGATATGCTATAATTTAAAAATATTTTCTAGCTGATCATCAATGCTCTGGTGTTTTTTTTCAACATCTTCCTTTAAATATTCCAATAATTTTTTTCTGATTAAAAGAGGATTTTTATTCTCTAAGGGAATTGATATTATTGGATAAAACCCCTTTAATCTGAAAAAAAGTTTTTTAACCACAGGTGGATCATAAATAATATAAAAATTTTTCATCCTATCGTAACTTATAAACTGATTACCTATAAATATACCATCTTCGGTTATTTGAAAAAGTAGTATGCCTGGGCTAACATAATCTTTTAAAAAAATAATGAAAGTAGCCAAGATAATTATCAGGGCAAATAAATAATTAACAGTAAAAATACTATAAATTATTATACCTAGCCCGACAATTACAGCAGCTAAATACCACAATAAACTTCTTTGTTGCTTGATAAATTCTGGAATTTCCCATTGAAAAAAAACTTGGCCATAATCATTGTTATTGTCGTTTATGAATTCTTCTTTTGGCATATTTAAAGATAATAAATAATTAATTTAGGTTTGACATTTTTATAAAAAAAGTGTAAAATTTTATAGTAAGCAGGCTCTGGAGAGGTACCCAAGAGGCTGAAGGGGCGGGTTTGCTAAACCTGTAGGTCGGCGTTTAAGCCGGCGCGGGGGTTCGAATCCCCCTCTCTCCGAATAACATTTAGAGTTTAATATCGATGCTAGTTACGATTAACATCAAACGTCTAACGTAACTAATGACTTAACCAATAAACCAAATGCGAACTTTGGAAGGGTGACAGAGTGGTCGAATGTACCGGTCTTGAAAACCGGAGTCCTGGCAACGGGACCGTGGGTTCGAATCCCACCCCTTCCGAACTCCGAGAACTTCTAGTTTTTTTAAAATCCTTTTAGGGAGCAAGCAAACTGCTTTGCTTGCGCTGGGATTCGAAGGGCGAGCGATGTGCCGCAGGCACCGCGAGCCCAGGCGCTTTGATTTA
>JAFGMD010000029.1 GCA_016927685.1 Candidatus Falkowiibacteriota bacterium | reverse complement strand
ATGGCAAATGAAGAGCAAATTTACGAAAAACAACTTACAGCCGCTTATTGGTTTGTGACTCATAAATTACTATTAAAAAATATTTTAATAGTGATTTTAATTGTTATAAATATTGCTTTAGTATCTTATAATTTATATCTTGTAATTAATAATTTAGTGATTTTGGAGAAAAATTACCAGGCAATTTTATCTACATTAATTAATCCTAGTCCCGATCTTATAGTTTTAAGACAGAATAAGCTGCCATCAGAATTGCAGATTAGTAATTTAATGACATTGGCAGCCAGTAAGGGCTTTGATATTATCGTTGATGTTATTAATCCTAATTCAAAATGGGCCGCAACATTTGATTATCAATTTAGCCTAGGAGATAAATTAACTTCGACTAAAAAAGGATTTATTTTGCCAGGCGAGGAAAAAAGAATTTTTGATTTAGGAGTGGAAGACGGTAATTTGGCGAATAATGTTATTTTGACTAATATTAAGTGGAATAAGGAAATTAATTTTTCTAAATTAAGCCAGGAAAGATTTAAGTTTGACGTGAGCGATATTAAATTTATAGCATCAACAGAATTGGGTATTGGCGATAAAGTTTCAGTTAATCGCGTTACTTTTAATGTTGCTAATCAGAGTGCTTATAATTTTGCCAATGTTAATTTTATAATATTGTTAAATTCCAGCAATCAAATAGCGGCTATAAATCAAGTTTCTTCTGGGAATTTTTTTAGCGGACAAACGAAAATTTTAGAAAGCACTTTTTTTCAAAAATTGCCAAAAATAGATAGTGTGCAAATAATTCCTGAAGTTAATATTCTTGATCCAAAAGTATTTTTAAGTTTTTAGACAGGGGTTAATTTATTATAATATGAAGCTTGCCAGAATTAATATTGCCTTAAAAAAAATCGATTGGCCCTTGTATGCAACAGTATGCCTTTTGGGAATATTAGGATTAATTTTAATTTATAGCGTTGCTTTGGGCAGTCAAGTTGAACAAAACTATTTGAATTTCAAGAAGCAAATAGTTTTTTTTATTTTAAGCGCGGTTATAGTTTTTTTAATTGCCATCTTCCTTGATTACAGAGCCCTAGTTAAATACAATACTCCCTTATATATTTTAGGCATTATTTTATTATTAGCTGTATTATTTTTTGGTAAAACTATTCGTGGTACGACTGGGTGGTTTGATTTGGGGGTTTTTTCTTTTCAGCCAATAGAATTTGTAAAGATTTTTTTAATGGTATTTATTAGCAAGTTTTTTTCTGATAAAGCAAAATATATAAATCAATTTAAATATTTAGTTTTAAGTGGACTAGGAGTTATTCTGGTTATGATGTTAGTAATATTACAGCCGGATTTTGGCTCCGCTCTTGTATTATTAATTGTATGGCTAGTTCTTATTCTGCTGACAGGAATTAAAAAGAGCCATTTATTTTTTTTAGGAAGTATTTTTATCATAATATGTCTAATATCATGGTTTTTTGTTCTTGCGCCATATCAAAAAGAACGAATCAAGGTGTTTTTGGATCCATCGCTGGATCCATTGGGAAGCGGTTATAATGTAACTCAGGCTATTATTGCTATTGGTTCTGGAAATATTTTTGGCAAGGGCCTGACATCTGGTTCACAAAGTCAGTTGAGATTTTTACCCGAAAGCCAGACAGATTTTATTTTTGCGGTTTTGGCGGAAGAGTTAGGATTAATCGGAGTTTTATTGCTTTTAGGGCTTTGGGCTATTATTTTTTGGCGGCTTATTAATATTGCTAAAAAAGTTTATGATAATTTTGCCCTGTATCTGATAATTTCTATAGGTACGCTATTTTTTACACAGCTTATTATTAATATTGGCGGAAATTTAGGCCTTCTGCCTATTACAGGCATTACTTTGCCATTTGTCAGCTATGGCGGAAGTTCCTTGTTGGCATGCATGATTATGGTGGGTTTAATTGAATCAATTAATGTGCGAAATTGATATAATTGCTTTATTAGTTGACAAAATTTAAAAATTCATTTAATATTATTTTACAGATTTAATCAACTTAATTATTTTTAAGAATATGGCAAGTTATTCTATTAAGGCGCAATTACGCGAAAAAGTTGGCAAACAAACAAAAACTTTAAGGAAAGGCGGACAAATTCCAGCCGTACTATATGGTCATGGCATTAAAAATAAAAATTTGACTGTTGATGCCAAAGAATTTGAAAAGCTTTTTTCTCAGGTCAGCTATTCTCATCTTTTGGATTTGATTACTGGCGAAGCTAAGCCAGTAAAGGTTTTGATTCATGATGTTCAAAAAGATCCCGTAAAAGATAAAGTGATTCACGTTGATTTTTATCAAATTAAAGAAGGTGAAAAAATTACGACTGAAATTCCATTGGTCTTTATCAATGACGCTCCGGCTGTCAAAGAATTAGGCGCGATTTTAGTGACAAACTATCACAATATTGAGATAAAATGTCTGCCAGAAATTTTGGAGAAAATTGGCAAGGTGGAAATTGATTTATCAAGCTTGAAAAATTTTTCAGATTCTATTCATATTAAGGATTTAAAATTACCAAAAGAGCTAGAAGTTTTGGAATCACCTGATGAAATTATAGTAATCGCAACCGAACCAAAAGAGGAAAAAATTGAGGAAGTTCCTGCCGCAGTTAGTGAAATTAAAACAGTGGCTGAAGAAGAAGCTGCCAAAGAAGAAATAAAAGAAGGTGTAATTCCGGCAGCCAAGGAAGGAGCACCTGTCGCGCCAAAAATTGAAAAAGAAAAAGCTAAATAAAAAATATGCTCCAGATTTTGGGGCATATTTTATAATAATATGAACTTAAAATTCAAAAAGCCAATTTATTTTATTATTTTTTTAACCATAGTTTTTATTTTAGCCGGTTGCACGCTAGTGCGTATTTTAAATACAAAAATTAATAAGCCTGACGATTTATTTAATTTAAATATTAGCCAACCGGCAGTTGATGTAAGTACTTTAAGGCGCAAAATTGACGGAAAAATAATGGAGTCGCAAGATGAGATAAATTTTTACCCCATAGCCATAATGGTTGAAAATAACCTAGAAGCTTGGCCTCTTTCAGGATTAGATAAAGCTAATTTGGTCATTGAGGCCATAACAGAATCATCTATTCCTCGTTTTTTAGCTTTTTACGCCAATGATGATGAAATTGAAAAAATTGGACCAGTTCGCTCTATAAGGCCATATTATTTGGACTGGGCGGAGCCATACCAACCCCTTTTTATGCATGTAGGCGGATCGCCAGAAGCTTTACAGCTTATTAAGAAATATAATTTTATCAACCTAGACCAATTTTTTAATGATCAGTATTATTGGCGCGATAATTGGCGCTATGCTCCACATAATGTCTATACTTCATCAGAAAAAATTAACAAGGCGTTAATTGATAAAGAAGTAGCCCAACCTTTTGATTATAAATCTTGGAAATATAAAGATGACTTAGTATTAGAAAAAAGACCCGAGCAAACCAATGATATAGTAATTAATTATACAAAAGATTATTATCAAGCCAAATGGGTTTATAATCGCGAAGAAAACAATTATCAGCGCTATCAAAATGGTGAAATAGAAAAGATGAACGATGGTGCAAAAATTTACGCCAAAAATGTTATTATTGAAGTTCATAAAACCATTGTCTTGGACGATATTGGCAGAAAAAAAATAACGACCATTGGTGAGGGTAATGCTTGGGTTTTTCGCGACGGAGAAATGATAGGAGGAAAATGGAAAAAAGAAGATCCAACTTCCATGACAAGATATTACGACTTAAACGATGCTGAAGTTGAATTAAACGGCGGAACCGCCTGGATAGAAATAGTGCCAAATGAAGATATAATAAGATATTAAGATAAAAAAGGTAGCGCTGTGGCGCTACTTTTTGGCTTAATAAATTATTGACAAAAGTTTTATTTAGGATTAAGTTATAGGCATATCCTATATTTAAAGGAGGTGATTTAATTGGATAACTATGTTATCCAGGTCAATGTACGTTTAAAGGGTTTGGGAGGAGAAAATCAATACATTAGTCTTGATGTTACTAAGGAGCTTCATCTTTCTGGAGATAAATCATTTAATCTGGATACACTCTGGCTATCTATTGAAAAGAAACTTAAAGATGAGTACGGACAAAGATTTGATAGAATTGTTAATGTTAGGATTACAAAAGAACATGATGCTGATATTCATGTGTCTGCAAGGAGCGCAGATCTTCGTCCAGTAGAAAGGGCAGATCCTTCTAAAAAATCAGTAACTCCGATCGGAATAATCGGGGCAAGACCCAAATAAAAGTTTCTTCGTAAAAAAGCGAAGAGACTTTTTTTATTTTGTAATTTTTAGCACTCGGTCAAAGCCGCTTAAGTTTTTTTATTTTAGATTAAAATATTGAATTAGTTGTAAATCCTTGACAAAATTATGAAAATATGATAATTTGTCATATAAGTCCTTTAAAATAAATTTAGAATAAATCAGTAAAAGTGTTAGCTATATAAACTAATTAGATTAAAAAGGAGGTAAAAATATGGCAGAAGGTGCGAGAGTAGAAAAGAAATCAGAAAGCATCTTTGAATTGCTTTTGAACGGTGGAAAATTTGAGATGAACTCCGCGACCATTCCTATTCAATGGTTTTTCGGCGAGGGGCTCATCGCGAGAAAGCCAAGTTACATAATCTTTTTTGAACAGGATGAGAAAGACATTGCTCACGATTACTCTGAGACACGAGGCAGGCGCTATGTTGTCAAAGTTGAAGAGGCAATCAAATTTTTGCAGATTTTTCGGCCAGGGCATCACAGGCTTACTGCCTTGCTTTTTACGGGAAGTGTCTCACTGGGCACTCACGAGGAGAATGAAAGCCTTCGGAGATTTCTTCGGCAACATAGCAATGGTCATTATGAGTCCTCAATTCCTGTTTGGGATATTCAGCAAGAGAATGAAAATAGCAAGATGTTCCTCGCAAACTATGGAGCACTGGCAGCCGTAGTGGTTGAATTTGAAGTGCCAGCTGGTCTTTTTGCCGCAGAACCTGAAACGAAATTCAGCAAGCTTCTCTGGAAATGGGCAAACCTTTGGTACAAAAAACCGCCGGTTGATCAATGTGATTACAGAAGTCGCTTGATTACCTCTTTTACACTCAAGCCAATTCCGTTCATATTTTATGCCTTTTTTAAGTATCTGGTTTTCGGTCCGATTGGTGCGCTTTATATCCTAGTTGCGAGCTCTATAAGCTTCTTCATTGGTTTTAGACCGAAACCTATTTTGCCCAGCATATGGCGAACCATCACATGGACCGGGTTTGACGAGGATTTGAAAGTTTGGGGTGATTCACCCGAATATCGTCTTTGGGAAAGTCACTGGGATTATGAAAAAGTCCGCTATATGCCGTTTACGCTGCTTGAGTTAACTTTGATAATCGCAGTCATTGCGGGCATATATTATAGCGATCATGTTCAACTGGCAAAATATTTATTTTATTTGTTAATGGTCGGTTGTGCAGTGATTGGCTTTACTTTGGCCGTAGTTCTGGCATTTCGCTTTGGTCCAGATTCAATCACTGAGAAAATTACTGACCTTTTTCAGAATGTAAAGGTCAGAAAACTGCAGAGAGAGATGATATTAAGGGCTGAAAGAGAAAAGCAGGAAAAGGAATTTTTTAAATCTTTTTCTCTGGATAAAAAGCCAGTCGCGGTTGATCTTCATAAATTACAAAAGCCGCTGGAAGGCAAAAAAAGGTTGATACAGATATTTTATGTTTCCTTTTGGGCAACAAAGGCAAAAATTTGCAAGCCTTTTGCCGTTAAGTAACGTAAAAAACACAAAGCCCCACGGACCATTTGGTTCATGGGGCTTTTTAATAAAAAAATTGGTTTAGCTACGCAGGAATTTTCTCTTTCGAGTTTTAATTTAAAAAATTGAAGTCTGAATTCTGGTTCCAAAACCAATTTTTTATTTTGTAATTTTTAGCACTCGGTCGAATCCGCTTAAATCTTTTTTTACTTCAAATTTATATTCTGGCAAAACCTTTTTTACTATTTTTTTTATTCTTGCGGCCTGGTTATAGCCGATTTCTAAAAAGATAGCCTTGGGTTCTATAGCGAATTTTTCAATCTGGTCAAAAAGTTCATAAAAATATTTTAAGCCACCTTGGCCGCCGTCCAAAGCAACTTTTGGCTCATATTTGAGGATTGGATTATTTACTTCTTTAGTTGTGAGATAGGGAAGATTAGCAACTATAATGTAATTAGTAATTAGTAATTTGTAATTAGTGATTGGTTCTAATAGGTTGCCTTTTAGAAAGTTTATCTTTACATTATTTAGTTTTGCGTTTTGTTTGGCAACTTTTAATGCATTTACTGAAATTTCAGTGGCAAAAAATTTAGCATTTTTGATATTTTTGGCTAGGGAAATAATTATACAGCCAGAGCCCGTTCCAATGTCAATAATTGGAATTTGGAATTGGGAATTTGGAATTTTTTCTTGGCAATATTTTATGACTTTGTCAACTAAAACCTCGGTTTCGGGGCGGGGGATTAGGACATTTTTATTAACCTTGAAATTTAAATTATAAAATTCTTTATAGCCCAGAATATAGGCGATCGGTTCGCCTTTTAATCTGCGTGAAAAAAGTTTTTTAAAAAAAGTAAGTTGCTTAGTTAATAATTTTTTTTCAGAATATTCGTAAAGATATTCTTTCGGTTTGTTTAGTGTTTTTGACAGTATAATTTCAATATCTAAAAAAGGACTTAATGATTTATGTTTAAGTTTAGGAAAATATTCCGAGAATATTTGCTTGATAGTCATTATTGTAATTTTTCTTTGAGTACGTTGATGATGGGGTCTAAGTCACCGTCCATGATTTTTGGCAGATTATGCCAATTTTCATTAACACGATGATCAGTTATTCTGTCTTGAGGATAATTATAAGTTCTGATTTTTTCTGCGCGCATGGCAGAACCAATTTGACTTTTTCGTTCAGCGCCAAGTTCTTTCAATTGTTTTTCTTCTTCTAATGCTAATAAGCGTGAGCGCAAGATTTCCATGGCCTTTTCCTTGTTTTGTAATTGTGAACGCTCGTCCTGGCATTGAACAACGGTATTTGTTGGTATATGAGTTATTCTAACTGCTGAATAAGTCGTATTAACGCTTTGGCCGCCATGTCCGCCAGAACAAAAAGTATCAAGACGCAAATCTTTGGGGTCAATTTTTAAATCTATTTCTTCAGCAATGGGCAAAACAGCAATCGATGCAGTTGATGTGTGAACGCGTCCACTTTTTTCAGTTTCAGGAACTCTTTGCACTCTATGTACTCCGCTTTCATATTTCATAGTGCCATAAACATTTTTGCCAGTAATTTCAAAAATTACTTCCTTAAAACCTCCGATGCCGATTCTATTTGAAGAAAGTAAATTCACTTTCCATTTTTTACTTTCAGCATAACGCGAATAAGCGCGGAAAAGGTCAGCGCTAAAAAGAGCTGATTCATCTCCGCCTGCACCGGCGCGAATTTCAATAATAGCATCCTTTTTATCGTTAGGATCTTTCGGATTCAAATAATTTTTTATATCAAGATTTAGATTATTTTTTTCTTTTTCCAGTTTGTCTAGTTCTTCTTTAGCCATTTCTTTAAGTTCCTTAATCTTTAATGATTCATTGGCATCAGTAATTTCTTCTTTAACTTTTTCTAAACGCAGAACTTTTTCATAAACTTCCTGCACTTCTGAAAATTCTTGGCTAATTTTTTTATATTTTTGGGTATCAGAAAGTAGGGCAGGGTCTTGCAGCTGCTTTTCTAATTCGGCGTACTTTTCTTTGATTGTTTGGAATTCTTTGTTCATATGGATAACTGAACAACAAAATTTATTTCACGAAAATTCAAAATTTTTGTGTATTTTCGCGTCGTTTTAGTGGTTTAGTTTCATTATACTACAAAACCCCCAAGAAATGGGGGAATTGTATAAAATAAAAAATTATATAAGTTATTTTTTAACTGCTTGTTTTTTGGCCAAGGCCTTGGCTTTTTTTTCTTTTTTGGCGACATGAGCTGTTTTTTTTGCAGCTCGGGCTCGGAATTTTTCTACACGACCGGCTGTATCAACAAGTTTTTGCTTACCCGTATAAAAAGGGTGGCATTCTGAGCATAATTCTATATGAATTTCTGGCACAGTTGAACCAACTGTAAAAGTATTGCCACAGGCACAAATTACCTTGGCTTTTTCATGATATTTTGGGTGAATTTCAGCTTTCATTATTTTGGATTTATTTTTTAGATAAAATTATTTTAGCACATAATTATTAGATTGGCAAGGGTAAGGCAAATAAATTGCTATGTGTATAAAAATTTGTTATAATTTAAATAGGGAAAATAAAGAGCAATTTGCATGAAAAAACGCTTAAGAAAGCTAAATTTCTTAAAGTCTTTTATTAATAAATTAAGGCCAATATTTTGTTTGGTTTTAATTTTTATTTTAACTTTATCTTTGTTCGGGAATCGTCCTATAAATATTAAAAAAGTAGATGCGGCATTATTAAATTATACTGAAGATTTTACAACAGCTACCCTTAAAGATACTTCAAATACGACGGGACGTTGGAATACAGTTGCTACAAATGCTACTTTGCTTGGTCATACTTGGACAAATTTTGCCCAAAATAGAGAGGGTAATGAAAATATTACTAATACCTCAGGAAGATCTGGTGTCTCGGTTAGAGTTCCTTTAGATGTAGATTCTCTTGGGAATCCTCATGTTCTATGGATGGAAGCATCAAGCGAAGTGATGTATTCTAAATTTTCTCCTAATGCTGGGCCTGGTGTTTGTGGTGCAGGAATAAATGGTTGTTGGACAAATGCAACTGGCACAAGGAAATGTTGTGCAGGCATTACGTGTACCAATACATGCTCAAGCAATGCGGACTGTCTAACGGGCACTTGTCGTGGCTTTGACTTTATCTCTGGTAATACTAGCACTTCTTTAGGCGGACGATTAGCAATAAATTCGTCTGATATTCCTTATGCTATTTGGTATGATAATCTAACGGGAAATAATGATATTTATTTTTCCAAATTTTCACCTAGCGTTGGTCCTAGTATTTGTGGAACAGGAGAAAATGACTGCTGGACAAATATGGCTGGCAATAAAATCTGTCATGCCGGTGCTAATAACGGCACTATTTGCACGGCCGATACTGATTGTACTGGGGGCGGTATTTGTCGTGGATATGACAATATTTCAAATAATACAGGCGATAGTGGAATGAGTAACCATATTTATTTAGATATAGATAGTAATAATCTTCCCTATGTTGTTTGGGCAGATAATACGCCTGGTGTTTGGGATCTATTTTTCAGTAAATGGACAATCGGGGCTGGGCCTGGAATTTGCGGAGTTGGCATTAATGATTGTTGGACAAATATGGCAGGCACAATAGCTGGTGCAGAAAATATTTCTAATACTGGTGGCGTCAAAAGTGATACTTATAGGATAAGATTAGATTCAAGTAATAATCCATATATTATTTGGAATCAAGGCAATAACACAATTTGGTTTACGAAATGGACTTCAGGAATTGGCTGGACGAAAATTGATAACCTTACTTTGGGTAAAGATAATGTATCAGGCGGATGGGCGCCAGTATATATTTCAGAACTTGATATTAATAATGACATTGCTTATGTAACTTGGCACGGAAATCCTACAGGATCGGGCATAGGCCTTACCAAAGGCACTCCTGGCGGGAGCTGGACAAAAATGGACGGCACTGCTGGTAATGAAAATCTTGAACCAATAGCAGCCGGTCAGGCTTATTTTCAACATGTTAGATTTGATACTTTAGGCAATCCGTATGCGGTTTGGACAAAAGATATGGCAGGCGTTCAAATTCGTTTTACGAAATGGACAGTAGGAGCTGGAGCTGGAGTTTGCGGTGGTCCTGCTGATTGCTGGACTAATATGGCTGGAACGGTTAATGGTCCAGAAAATATTTCAACGGGTAGTAATAATTACTATCCAATTTTTAGTGTAGATAGTAGTAATATTCCCTATGTTACTTGGATGTATCCGACCGCAAATGAAGCTGACAATTCAAATGAAATTCGTTTTACGAAATGGACAGTAGGAGCTGGAGCTGGAGTTTGCGGCGGACCCGCAGATTGCTGGACTAACATGGAAGGCACAGTGAAAGGTTACGAAAACATATCAAATAATAGCGGAGCTTCAAACGTCTCACAAATAGTGCTGGATACTTCAAGTAATCCATTTATTCGCTGGTATGATTTTACGCCGGGTAATTTTGATATTTTTATGACTAGGTATAAGCCCGACTACAACCTCGCCTCAACTGTCCAATCACTTAATATAAATACAACGACAGATTACATAACCAGCGCCACCCTGAATGTTACTGACACAATCGCCGCTGGCCAATCTATCACTTATTACCTTTCCAATGACGGAGGCACAATATGGGAAGCAGCAACTGACGGCACGCCGCATACCTTTACTACAACTGGCAATGACTTGCGCTGGAAAGCTGATTTGACAACTGACAATAATACCACGACTCCAATCATTGACGATTTGAATATTTCTTACAGCACTAAAAAAATATTCTGCAGCTTAAGCCCGACCAACCAAAACGTGGGCGGGGCTATTACTGTGGATGCTTCTGTCAGTTTTACTCCTGTGGCAGGTTCAGTTACAGCAGAATTTGAGCAAGATAATGTTAATTACGCTACTGTCGCTTTAAGTAGCGTAGGCGGAGACGATTACAGCGGCCAAATAATCACTGACATTAACCATCTTGGACAAAACGATGTTGTTGTCTTGGCCACTGATTCTGCTGATGGGCAAATTTACACCTGCAACCCAAGCGTAGGCGATGTCTGGGTGAAAAAATCATTAGATGATATTTCCTGGGAACCAAGGCGCGGTTCAGCAGCATTATCGTTTAATGGAAAATTATGGATCATCGGTGGAACAGGAAATACTTTTGATTGGTTTGCTAATGACATTTGGAGTTCTTCCGATGGATTAAATTGGACAGAAAATACTTCTCCGGCTCCGTGGCAAGAACGTGGATATCATGGCGCAGTTGTTTTTGATAATAAGATGTGGGTAATGGGCGGAGAAGCAAATACGGGCGCATCTTTTTACATGTTGAATGATGTTTGGTCGTCATCTGATGGCATAAATTGGACGCAAGTGACAGCTTCAGCTCCCTGGTCTGCAAGAGGAGATTTTAGTTTGGTAGCATATAACAATGAAATGTGGGTTATCGGAGGATGTACTGCGTTGACGGGGGGAGCTTGCTCAGGAACTAGTAACGATGTTTGGCATTCTCCTGATGGAGTCAATTGGACATTGGCGACAGCCGGAGCTGCTTGGAGTACGCGTTCAACTTTTTCATCCCTTACTTATGATGACGGCGGAGGAGAAAAAATGTGGGTGATTGGAGGTATAGGCTTTCCCGGCCCAACTATATATAACGATGTCTGGTCTTCAATAGACGGCGTTACTTGGATTGCAGAACCTGCATTTACAGCAAGATATGGCATGGTTGGCGTTACTTATGATGATGGTAGCGGGGAAAAAATATGGATTTTTGGCGGAAAAGACACTACAACCACATATAATAATGATATTTGGAATTTTGACGGCACGACTTGGAACTTGATAAGTAATCCTGCTGATTACCCAGTAGCCGGCTCTTTGCCGTCAAAATGGACAAACCCGTCAGTTAAAGGTTTGTCTGGGGGGGTAGTATTTAACGACGGAAGCGGAAATAAAATATGGGTTATTGGGGGTGATATTGAAGGCACATTAAGACTTAATGATGTTTGGTCTTACGGCACCACCTGGTCTTTAAAAGGATTAAATTACGGATCACCATATGGTTTCCGTTGGGATACGCCCATGATAGGTTTTGATGCTGATGGGGCCGGCGTTACCCCGCCTAAATTATATGTGATTGGCGGATTTTCAAAACTTCCTGCGGCTGTCCCAAGTGATGTTTGGTCTACAACTGACGGAGTTAATTGGATTTGCGAAGCAGGCCCATATACAAATGCTGTCCATGGGGTTGATTGCGCTAATCCTGCGCCAGCCTGGAGCGGTCGTTGGGGGCATAAAACAGTAATATATAATAATAAAATATGGTTTTTTGGCGGTTGCAGCGCTACTGCAAGCGGCGGCGGAGCTTTCACTGGTAATTGCCCGCTTGTTAATCGTAAAAATGATGTTTGGTATTCTGCTGATGGTGTGAATTGGACGCAGGCAACTGCTGGTGCGGCTTGGTCACATAGATATGAACCAGCCGTTACTGTCTATGACGACAAAATGTGGCTGACTGGCGGTTATGATCCGGCGTTAGGACAAATTAGAAGGGACGTATGGTATTCAACTGATGGAATTACTTGGAGCCTAGCAATTGCAGTAGCTGCTTGGCCAGCCAGAATAGGGCATAGCTTAGTAACATATAACGACGGCAGCGGCGAAAAAATGTATCTTATGGGTGGCTGGTCTGGCGCTGCTTATTTAAATGATGTTTGGTCTTCGACTGATGGTATAACCTGGACATGGGAAACAATGAGTGCTGCTTGGATGGGAAGAGTGACTCAGGGTGCGCTAAGCTATGACGGCCAGATGTTTATTTTTGGCGGCCAAAGCTCTCCTGATTTTCTTAATGATGTTTATTCTTCAATTGACGGCACTAATTGGAGTCAAGTTACTTCTGAAGCAAACTGGAGCGAAAGAGATTTTTTCTCTTACGCGCAATTTAATGATCGTTTGTGGGTCGGAGCCGGGGATTATAGTGTGACATATAATGACGTCTGGGCCTCTGCCTATGACTTTTTGCATTTTAATACTGCCAGTGGCAGCGGTGTTCCTATTGGCGGTGGAGAGCCTTCTTCTCCTTCCGATTTTTACTGCGAAGCCATTTCACCTGACACAATCCGCTGGCATTTTACTGACACTGCCACTAATGAAACCGGCTTTAAGCTCTACGGACCAGACGGCCTGATTTTGGACACTGGCGATTACATAACAACTGATTTAGCTTATTTTGACGAAACAATGTTAGAGACTAATACTCAATATTCCCAGCGTTATGCCACGGCTTTCAACGGAGCAGGGGAATCAGGGCCCTCCAATACTGCTTCTTGCTATACGCTGGCTACTGTTCCTGCGCCGCCAGGCATTCGCGAAGTGACTTCAAGCTATATACATCTATTGCCGCAAGTATTTACAAATAATCCTCCTCATACCGAATACGCTTTCAAAGAAACATCAACAGACAAATACATTGATGCCAACGGCTTATTCGCTGACATAGAAACCTGGCAGACCTATGATGGCTGGGGAGGAGCAGACGGTATTATTGTCAGCGGCGATGCGCCGTTAGAGCAATATATTGAGCAAGAGCAATATATCAATCAGGTGAATATGTCGCTCCAGCCGCTTACGCATTATTATTTCGTGGCCAAAGCCAGAAACGGCGACGGCATTGAAACCGCCTTTTCCGGAGCTACCCCGATTTTAACGCCCACCACAACTGGTTTGGCTAATTTTTCAATCAGCAAGGGCGTGGCCTTAAATATTGCCAAAAATTCCGCTTCCAATCTGTTTAAGACCGCCTTTGCAGAGGAAAACAATCCGACAGACAGCAGGTATATTTTGCTGCTGCGCGAGTTTTCCATGCTGCTCAACCTGATATTGATAATATTAGGCATATTTTTCATAATTTCTATCTTCAGTTCAGTTAAATATCTTGCCCAAAGCAAGAAAAGCAGAAAATCCCTTTCTCTTGTCTGGAATATACTGACTAAAGATCCTGCCTATGTCTTTTCCACCCACGCCTCCAGGGATGAAAGCGGAACCTATCAATCTTCTTTTCA
Source organism: Candidatus Falkowiibacteriota bacterium (assembly GCA_016927685.1). Taxonomy (GTDB): domain Bacteria; phylum Patescibacteriota; class Patescibacteriia; order CAIXNZ01; family CAIXNZ01; genus CAIXNZ01. The sequence goes on along the minus strand of JAFGMD010000029.1, from coordinate 4,195 downwards.
AAAGCACAGACAGTTCCAGATATCCAGCCAAAAGAACCTGATGCGCGCTGTCGGCATCATTTTGCTCAAAGCCATTATTTTTGCAGTCATTGTCCTTGGTTTGGCAGGCGTCAATCACAACAGCCGCGCTCAAGGTTATGATGGTAATGGTATTACAGTCAAAGTCGGCGACACCCTAAGCTACATCATTAATTTTCAAAATACCAGCAGCACTGTCTTGGGCATTAACGTGGCTGTTTACGATACACTTGATTCCCATCTGGAATACGTGGCCAATTCAGGCCGGCTCAAAATAGGCCTAAACCCGGAAACCTCAGAAGGCATTGGCTACAATAATGGTACGCTTTACTTCAATATTCCCATATTTAATCCTAATGAGTTTGGCCAAGCCACATTTAGAGCCGTTGTCAAAGCCGGCTCAGAAGGCGCTATTATTTCCAATCAGGGCTTTGTTTCTGGCACGAACTTCAACGCCGCCGCCTCAAATATCGTGACTAATCCTGTTGGCCCTTCGATAATTGGTCCTAGATATGAGTGTAATGCCGCAAACGGCGTATGTTTGATAAATCCAAGCGGACCATATGACAATCTGATTGACTGCCAAGCTGCTTGCGCAGTTCCAGTGCCATCAAGATATTCATGCAATTCTTCAACTGGAGTTTGTTCCTTATCTGCCAGTGGAAATTACGCCAGCTTTTCTGACTGCCAGTCAGTTTGCCGTATCCCCATTATTAATGAAAACATTAATCTTCCACCTCCGCCGCCGCCTCCTCCTCCAGTTACGCCTCCAACTCCTCCTGTTATCCCACCTGTTGTGCCTCCGATAATAGAACCATTTATTTCAATTCCCATAGTCGGTCCTGTCTTGGAAATGATATTTACTCCAGAAGCAGAAAATGCCGCTACCAATTACATTACCCCGACTCTTTTGACTATTGCTGCCATAAACACTATACCGGTCGCCATATTATTAACAAGCTATTTGCTCCCATACCTGCATCTCATCTTTGTGGAGCCATTCCTCTTTTTCTTCAGAAGGAAAAGGAAAAAATGGGGCATTGTCTACAACGCGCTGTCCAAGGTCCCGGTTGATTTGGCCGTTGTCCGGCTATACAAAAAATCAGACAATTCATTGGTCCAGACCAGAGTCACGGACAGAGACGGCAGGTACATATTCATTATCAAAGAGACAGGCAAATACTATATTTCCGTAACCAAAGGCGGCTTCACTTTCCCAACCCGCTATCTTGCCGACGAAAAGCAGGATTCCAAATACATTGATCTTTACCACGGCGAAGCAATCGAAGTTACGGAAAGGGAAGCCACCATAACAGCCAATATTCCGCTCGACCCGCTGGAAAAGAAGGTGCTGCCTGAGCGCGAAGTGATCTTCGGCTACCTTTTCAAAAACTTAAGAGTGGTCGTCTCCTATGTCGGACTGGTGCTTTCTGTCCTTATTTTTCTGGTTTATCCCAATTGGATAACCGGCGTTTCCATACTGCTGCATATAATTTTATTCGCCATTTTTATTCGCTTAATCGTGCCCAAAAAGCCCAAATCCTGGGGCATCATTTACGACCAAAAGACCAAACAGCCGCTACATTACGCTGTAGTGCGCATCTTTGACCTGAAATTCAACAAGTTGCTGGAAACCCAAGTCACTGATTCCAAGGGCAGATACTCCTTCCTTGTCTCCAAAAACGAATACCAGCTATTAGCTGAGAAAACCGGCTACCAGAAGAAAGAAGTCAAGCCACTTGACTTGGTTGAAAAAGAGGAGATAGTCAATTTGGACTTGGGATTGGAGAAAGCGAAGGGTTAATACTTGCAAATTTTTAAGAATTATAGTAAGATACTTATCAAGTTAATTAAATTTTAAGAAACCTCAATAATCTCACACATTTGGCACTTTTCCTTGTCCTATTTATTTAGGATAAAGACCCATTTTAAAAAGGGTTAGCCAAATGGAGGTAGAAAGGAAAATTATGACAAAAGTACCAACAATTTTAGAATTGCTGGAGGCAGGTGCTCATTTTGGGCATCAAAGCTCCCGCTGGCACCCGAAAATGAAGCCATATATTTTTGGTGAAAGAAACGGAGTGCATATTATTGATTTGGAAAAAACAATCCAAAAGCTAGAAGAAGCGCAAAATTTTATCAAGAAAGTAATTTCAAAAGGCGGGATTATTTTATTTTTAGGTACAAAAAAACAAGTACACGAAGTAATTGAGCGAGAAGCAAAAAGATGCGGCATGCCTTATATTTCTAATCGCTGGATTGGCGGTTATCTTACTAATTTTTTCAGTGTTATAAAATTAGTAAAAAGATATAAAGATTTAGTACAAAAAAGAGATAGCGGACAATTAGATAAATACACAAAGAAGGAAAAATTAAATTTTGAGAAAGAAATTGCCAAACTTGAATCAGAGATTTTTGGCGTGAAAGATATTGAAAGAATTCCTGATGCAATTTTTATTTGGGACGTTAGAAAAGAAAAAACAGCTATTGCCGAAGCGCACAGTAAAAAAGTGCCAGTCATTGGCATTTGCGATACGAATGTGAATCCAGAAGAAATAGAATATGTAATTCCGGTTAATGACGATGCGACAAAAACCATAGATTTAGTCATAAAATATATTGCTGATTGCGTTATCGAAGCTAAAACTGAAGCAGAAAAAAATAAAAAGGAGAAAAAATAAAAATAAATTTATTTAATAACTAAAAAAATATGAAAATTGACACTAGTATAATTACAAAATTAAGAAAACAAACAGGCGCTGGTATGTCTGATTGCAGAGAGGCATTAGATGCAGCAAACGGCGATATTGAAAAAGCGATTGAGATATTAAGAAAAAAAGGTTCAAAAATAGCCAATAAAAGAGCTGGTAAAGAAGCCACAGAAGGTATTATTTGTGCGTATATACACGCAAATAATAAGATAGGGGCGCTTGTAGAATTAAACTGTGAAACAGATTTTGTGGCTAGAAACGAAGAATTTAAAAAATTGGCCTATGATCTTGCTATGCAAGTAGTAGCGCAATGCCCACTTTATGTCAGCCCCGAAGATGTGCCAGAAGAAGTATTGGACAAAGAAAAAGAAATAATTAAAGAACAGCTTTCAGCCGAAGGTAAAAATATTAAAATGCTGGATAAGATAACTGAAGGTAAATTGAATAAATGGTATGAAGAGGTTTGTTTGTTAAAGCAGCGATTTATTAAAAATGAAGATATTACAATTGAAGAACATATTAATGAAAAGATCGCAGGTTTGGGTGAAAAGATTAAAGTAGGTAGCTTTTCTCGCAAACAAATATAATTTATTTTCAATATGAAAATAGCAGAAGTACAATTCAATAATTGGGATAAATTGGCTTTTTGTTCTTTTTCAGAAGGAGAATATAAGATTAATGATTATGTTATTTTTAATATTGATACTAATTTGGAAATAGGTAAAATTGTCGGTTTTAATGAAATTGATACGCAAATTGAAGAGAAAATGAAGCAGACAAATGAATTACAAGCAATAATTAGAAAAGCAAATTTGCAGGATTTAGAAAAAAAGGACCAGCTATTAGGCAAAAAAGAAGAAGCCCTGAATTCATGTAAAAAATTAATTGAAAAAAATCAGCTAGATATGAAATTGGTGGATGTTCACTTTTCTTTTGATGATAAAAAAATAATTTTTGCTTTCATTGCTGACGGACGGATTGATTTTCGTTTATTGGTAAAAGATTTAATAAGGCATTTTCAAAAAAATATTCGCTTACAACAGCTTGGCGTAAGAGATGAAGCAAAAATTGACGGTGATATAGGCGCTTGCGGTTTGACGCAATGTTGTAAGACATATTTAAAAGTATTGGGTAATGTTAATGCTGAACATGCTGAAGCGCAACAAATTTCCCATCGTGGCGCAGAGCGCCTTTCAGGCATATGTAATAGATTAAAATGTTGTTTGCGTTATGAAAATGACTTGTATGTTGAATTGAGTTCCAAATTCCCTCCGCTTAATAGTAAAGTCAGAACTCCTCGTGGAAGGGGCGAAGTAATAGAATGGCATGTCTTAAAACAGACAGTTAGTGTTAAATTAGAAGAAGATAATGAAGCAATTGTGGAGATTCCATTAGAAAATTTAAGCTAAAATTAGATAAAAAATAATAAAAGCCCCCTGAATCAGTAAGGAGGGCTTTTAGTTTTT
>JAFGMD010000028.1 GCA_016927685.1 Candidatus Falkowiibacteriota bacterium | reverse complement strand
TATTTTTTTGAATTGATAAATAAAATTATTTAATACTTTATCCAGAATAAAATTTATTTCTGTATTTTTTTTATTAGCAAATCTTTTTATATTAGTAATTAATTCCTTCTTGCTATATTTTTTAAGAGCTAAATTTTTATTTAAGTCCCCTATCTGAAATACTCTTTTATTATTAAAAAAATCTTTTGTTAAAATAGCATTTGTGTTATAAATTTTTCCGTCGTAATCTACTACCAAAGCCCTATTAAAAAATGTTAAATCAGAATAATTTTCTAAATTTTTTAGCTTGATTCTCTTTTTGATTTTATTTTTTTTAATATATGCTAAAATTTTATTGAAATTTTTCTCTAATATTGCTAACTGCATATTTGACCAATTCGTATAATATGCAGGCAATAAATTAATTCTTCTAATGCCAAGATTAATAAGATATTTAAAATTAAAAAGAAAATATTTTACAGTATTTGGCGCAATAACTAAATTATAATTAGTGAATTCGGGCAAAATTTTTAATAACGATATTATTTTTTGAAAAGTATTAATTCCCTTTCTGTTTTTTAATTGCGTAAATTCATTCCCATCAAGACTGATGGTTAAAATAATTTTATTCTTCTCTATCCAGTCAATTTTATTTTTATCTAGTAATGTGCCGTTGGTTGTCAATAAAATTTTTATATTTGACCTTATCTCTCTTATTCTCTTTACTAAATATTGTAATTTTATAAATTCAATCAATGGCTCCCCTCCAAAAATTCTTATTCGTTTAATTCTTTTATTTTTTAATAAATCTAATGATTTATTTATTATCTTTTTATTTATTGTTAAATTACTCTTTTTAACGGGACAATATGTACAATTTAAATTACATTTATATGTAATTATATAAATTAGATCCATAAATCTTTTACCATTGAGCATGACTACCATGCGACCCATGCGAGCCATGTGAGCCATGTGATGCATGTGAGCCATGTGATCCGTGACTGCCATGTGAACCGTGACTGCCATGTGAACCGTGACTGCCATGTGAACCGTGACTGCCATGTGAACCGTGACTGCCATGTGAACCGTGACTGCCATGCGAACAATGCGACCCAGAATTACCATCATTATGCACAAAATTATTATGACCGTATTGAGGCACTAAATTATCAGCAGTAGAAAACCAGCTATTTTCTGGCTTAGCATGATGCCAACCATCTTCAGCTTTCTCTTTGTCCGTATTTGCATCTACACATCCGTCGCAATCTCCACCATAATGTCCATCGCCGCAAGAGCACCAGTCAGCGCTACTAGAATATGTATCTGTTGCGCCTGCATTAAAATATGCATAACTCCCGGTTTCATCTCCTATAGGTACTCTTCTTTTATCTCCTTTGCCAAACTCTTCATAATAATACCAAACGCCTGGCTTATCTGAACCAAGCAAGTTTGGTTTTTCTGCCCGCAGAGCAGGGTGGGTCAACTTTCCAGCCGAGCTCATTTTTGCCTTATCTTCTTCTCCATCTAACAAATTATAAGGATCGCAAACAGGCACGGCCTGCGCTTCTTCGGCAACTACACCCAAAGCAGTTACGCCAATTCCCAACATAATAATATCCTTTTTGGTTATTTTTCCTTCTTCATCATTAAGAAATTCTTGAAATTTTTTCTTCAGTTGTGGCAATCTATTTTTCATATTTTTATATTTTATTATTTTGTATAAGTTTTCAGGTATTGAAGTGGCTTTGATTTTTTAACCCATTCAGTAAAAATATCCTTATTTTTCCTGTTTTTTAATTTTTCAAAAATATATTCAATAATGGCTTTATCAATCTGATATTTTACATTGTTAGTGGATGACTGAAAAATATTTTTATAAACAGAATAATTATAAACAGGGCATATTCCGATATATGGCTGATAGACATCATCATTATAACCAGGCAGGCCATGGGTGGAGGAAGCTAAACAAATTGACTTGCATAAATTATTATTAATCAACTGCTCAAAAGTGTTTTCATTAATATTGCCAAGCCTAAACATTTGATCGCCCATTTTAGCCAGCATTCTGCCTTCGTCGCAAGTATAAACATCACCATTGTAATTATAAGCCAATTGGCCAATCACTGCTCCGCAGGGCGAGCGCATGTCCAAATTATTTAAATCATGCCCAAATAATATCTTGGCTAAATAAGTCACTGCTCCAAAATCATAAAAATGCTTACCATTATAATTTTTCTCCAAAATATAATTTAAAGATTTTTTATAAAAATTAATATATTCCTGTGGTGTATACCAAATTTTTTCAGTAGCTGAAAGAGCAAAACCATAAGGATTTAAATATCTCAAATATATACTTTTAAACCCTAATTTTATATATGTATCAATGACCTTTTTGTAATTGGCCAATGTCTTTTTAGAAACAGTAATAAGCGCTCCAACCCTATAGTAATTCCTTTTTTTGCCCTTATATTTCTTTTTATAGGCCTCATTTATTTTTTTTATCCATTCAACTGTTTTTTGGAAACTATTGCCTTGCAAATAGATTCTATTATAATTGTGCGTTTCTTCATCTCCATCCAGCGAAGTGCAAAAATTAACTTCATTATCCATTAAAAATTTCATTTTTTCATTATCCATTACGCTGAAATTAGAAACCAATCTTAATTGCAAATCTTTTTTTTCAATCTTATTTTTTTCTTTGGCATATTGGATAATAAATTTCACGACTGGCCAGTTTAAAAGCGGCTCTCCGCCCTGAAATTCAATAGCCACGGATTTATTGGTTGTTTTAAAAATAGTATCAACTATTTTCTTGGCCGTGGCCATATCCATATCAAATTCCTTACTGCCCGTATCCACGGCGCTAGCATGGCAATAAATGCATTTATGGTTACAGCGCAAAGTCACGACAATAATGTGCAATGACGGTCCGTATTGCAAAAAGCTGTATTTATCACTGAATTTGGAAATTAAAACCGGAGCATACTTCCTATTTGATAAAAAGAACATATTTTCCTGCAATTCCTTATATGCCGCGCTTTTTTTGCTTAATTTACCGCTGATAAACTTTTTAAAATCAGCTTCTGGCAAAAAAACATAATTTCCCACCTCATTGGTCAGTAAATAATCCTTATCATCAAATTTCTTAAAGCGAAAAAAGCCAATATTTTTCCAGTCAAATTTTTCTATAATATTTAAGTCTAACATATTGTTACCCCATCAATCCCAATACAAAGTTAGCAAATTCATCCTTTATCACATCTTTATATTCAGGATCTATTTTATCAAAAGTTACTTTAATTTTTCCCCCAATTTCTTTTACGCTAATATCAGATAAATTTTTGAATTCTTCAGCTGTCTTTTTAATATTATCTATGCAGTAAATTTTTTTATTAAAATCAATTGTCTCCATATTACTTTTTCCCCTTTTTCTTCATCGGTCGTAGCTTTTTCGTACTCCGGAGCTTTAGCGAAGGCGTAAGCGAAGGCCGACTCTTCTTACTCTTCTTGCTCTTTTCCCCCTTTTCTGCCTGTTGTTCTTCCCATGTTTTGGCAATGCCCAGCGGATCTTCCTGCCAATCCTCCTCTTCAACTTCCTTCAAAAGCTCATCAACTTCATTGGGCACGGCATTATAAAGCGCTTTGGCTACAATAAATTCCCGAACCTTGGCATTAGTATAGCTGACTTTTTCGCGCAGCAATTGATTTAAAAGTTCATTATAAAATTCACTGGCAACTTTTTCCAATTCCCCCATCCCACTCTTGCTTTTCATGGTGACTTTTATCTCTTTTTTCGGGTCACCGTCCAAAAAAATATAAACTTTATCTAGAAAAAAATATGCGGTTTTATAGATTGCATTCAAGGTGTAAATTTTGGGATTAATCTTAAATTCCAGCAGATTATCATTTTTTTTCAAAAGAACAGCAAAACCTTTTTCTTTTTTCATTATCTTAATAAATTAATAATTATTATTGATTCTGGGAACGGCAGCAAATCATGACGCCCTGCGAAGCGGCAAAAGCACTTTGATTACCATCTTTATTGCCATAAGTTGAAGTGGAACTTAAAACAAAATATTTATTTGGGCAACAGCTTGGCTGTGAAGTGTAGGGAATGGTCTGATTCATATCGCAGGCATTGCTTTTAGTATCCATAATACCGTTATTTCTGTATTCATTACCCCAGTCATCGCCATTGCCCCAGGTCACCACCTGGCAGTATGGCTTGCCATCGTCATCATAAGTTAAGGAATTGCTCTTGGAATTAACATAAGGACTGCCAGTTTCCCTTATTGTTGTGCCTTTAGGAACAGTGTAAGGATCAGACGATGTTTTTAAGGTGGTAATGCTGACACTATTAACATGGATAGCTTTGGGCGGAGCGATTTTATCAGTCGTGCCAATACCGCTATTTCTGATAAAAAAATTGCCGTTTACGCTCATATCGCCATTGACAACAAGAGGATCAAACCCAGTCAGGGAAGAAAGTACAAAATTGGCAGCGCTTAAATTTATACTGGATGCATTAATCGTGCCTTGCTGCATTTTTGTTGTGCCAGCATTGGTATATTTGCTGGTAGGGTCAAAAAATATCAAATTGTGCGAAACAGCCAGTGACCCTATTTTATCAAATTTTGTGCCAATCACAACTTGACTGTTACTGCCCTGCACAAATACATCGGAATTTATCAAAAAATAATTGCGAATAGCGTCATAATCCAGCCCTGCCCAGGCAATGGAGATAGCAGAAAAAAACATGCCCAGACCGAGACAAATTTTATAAATATTATTCATAAATTAATATTCCACGCTTAAATGGCAGCATAATTTACTGCCCCTGCGTATACCAGGATTTTTTTTGGCGCAATTGAAAGTAAAAGTTCTTTGATAGAATAATTGTCGTATTTTATTCGTATCAACATTGCAATTAATATAAGTTCTTGTGTTAGACACAATGCCAGTCAGAACATAATCAAAATTAGTAAAACATTGCGCAGCTCGCGCCCGACAAGTTGATAAAGTAGTAGTAATTAAGTTCTCAATATTTTTAATTATCGCTTCATTTGTGCATGCAGTACCATCATCGTTTGGCAATTTTGAGGATTCAAGTATTGGCTTTATATAATCCTCGGCATCATCTAAAGCAATTTGATAAACGCCAAACGGCATATATATTTTTTTGCAATCATAAAGAAAATCCCCATTATAAACAATACAATTATTTAAACCGGCCGTACAATAACCCGAACACTTAGCATCAGTTATGGTAGTACAAGCAGGATACTGAATGCTATATGGCTTTGTGCCAAATCCAGATCCATTCGTATAGCTATTTTTATTTTTATAATCTCCTGCTTGTGTTTTAATAACCCCATTATTTAAAAATCCGCTTTCACTATCACCATCACAGGAACCACAGCCAGAAGTCCAGTAATTTCCTACTCCCTCGCCAGGACTAGTTCCTGTATCCTGAAAATAGCAAACTTTTTGTAATTTTAAATTTGATTCTGGACCTAAGTTTATGCTCTTATATTCACTACCTGTAGTTATGGTCAGCAAATTACTATCTAAAGGGCTAAAACTGTCAACATTCATAGTTGTTGCGTCTAATCCCTTGGGAGAAGTGCATGTTTTTCCTACGCCCACGCAAGCGCCTAATTTGACAGGCCCTGACATTGTGGTATCGCCTGGTACTGTTAAATTTCCGCCAATCTGATTGATTTGCGCGCGATAAAAATCTGAATCAGTAACATTGATTGCCGCACCGCTCCAATTTAAAACTTTTTTATTGCAATTTTCATTATTATCTACATCTTTGCAAACATATAATCCTCCGCTTGATTGATTTAAATCTTTATTGACCATCAAATCACCTGATAGCCCCTCTTTATTTACATCCACACCCAAATAATTGCGAAACTGCACATTGTCATAAAAGAAAAGCTGGTTGTTTTTATCAATAAAATAGCCCTTGTCCTGGGAAAAAACAAAATCAGCCAAAAGCAAACTTATGACAAAGGAACATAAAATTATGGATATTTTATAAATATTTCTCATGTCTAGTGGGTAAATTTTAATTTAAGCAGGCCTGTGGGCTCAAAAATCGCTTCTCTTTCAAAAACAATTCCTGGCATATAACTAACAGTCATGGTATTAGTTTTCAAACCGCTGGCAAAAACACTGCCAATAGGGATATTGCCTTCAGGCGCTTCTATTCCTACAAACAAACTTTTACTGATATTAAGCTTATTTACATCCAGTACTGAAGCTGTAATGCTTGTTTTTGTCGCGCCTGTTATTGTTAATGCAGAAGTAATTTTAGTGGCTTTTAAAAATACGCCGTTACCGCCGCCATCGCCCAAAAGAGTATTGCAATCCTGATTTGCCAAATAGTTTGCGGAACAGCCAAAGCCAATAAACCTTTTTAAATATATATCGCCAGTTACATTAGCAGAGCCCTGGCTGACGGTTGAACCTTTTATAGTCAGGCCTTTGCCGATAATTTTCACATTGTCCCAAAAAACAACAGTGTCTTTATTTTCATAGCTAATAAACCCATACCCAGCCGCTGAAGCAATTAAAACTCCGCCAGTTAATAAAATGGCGATTATTAAACAAATTTTTATTGTTAAGCTAGGTTTCATATTAAAATTGGGGCCTTGGCTTTGGTTTTCTGATTAAAACCATAATAATTATAGGGGTGACCAGCCAAAAAAACTTAGCCGGTTCAGAAATAAAAAGGTTGCGCATATCTTGCGAAACATTATTTACCATATCTTGAGGCAAATATCCCAATAAAATGCTTAATATCAAGCCAACATGGAAAAAACTGAATAGGATTGATTGCCACCATTTGCCCGGACTGTCAGAAGCGGCAATAGTATGAAGTAAGGCGCTGCGGCCAAGCAAAAAGAAAATCGCAATAAACATGCCGATAAACATGGTCACTTTAAAAATTGAACCGTTATTTACGCTAATTTCTGCGCTAAAATCATTTAAATAGGGCGCTGTATTCACAATGGCCAGCGCCATATAAATACTAACTAAAATCACAATAATTCGGTCTCGTCCCAGCGACAAACCATATAAAAAGGCAGCTACAATAAAGAAGAGGATTATAAACAAATCCCAACTTGGCGTTGACCAGTTTATGTTGGCTAGAAAGCCCATTTGGTAATATTTATTTTTTACACTAATATTATAGCATAAAAATGGCTTGTCAAAAAGAAAAAACCCGCTTCCTGTGGATAGCGGGTTTTAAAGCCCTTCTTCTCTTAAATCAGCTAAAATTTGCTTTTGCCGTTTGTTTAAATTTGAAGGCGTTTTTATATCAATTTGTACCAAATGGTCACCTCTGCCAAAATGCTGGAAATGAGGCACTCCCTTACCCCTTAGTATAAATATCTTTCCGCTTGAAGTTCCGGCCGGAATCTTTAAACTAACTTCGCCGTCAATCGTTTTGACTGGAATTTCCCCGCCCAAAGCCGCAGTGGAAAAAGATATTTCTTCTTTGGTTAAAATATTATCATTTTCACGTACAAAACAGTAATCTGGCCTTACCCGCAGATTAATATATAAATCACCCGCCCTATTGCCGCGCAAACCTGCTTCGCCTTCGCCAGATACTTTTAGAGTCGTGCCATCATCAACGCCAGCTGGAATTTTCACTTCCAAATCTTTTTTCTCTTTTATCCTACCCTGACCAGAACATTTAGAACATTTTTTCTCAAAAACCTTGCCTTCACCTAAACATTCATCGCAAACAGAGACCGTCTGAATATTGCCCAAAATAGTTCTTTGCACTTTTCTTACCTTACCCTGTCCGCTGCAAGTTCTGCATTCAACCATTTTAGAGCCTGGCTCTCCTCCGCTGCCTTTGCATTTTTCGCAAACTACTAATTTATGCAGTTCAATTGTTTTTTTTGTGCCAAAAACCGCTTCTTTAAAATCTAAAGCCAAAGAAATCTGTAAATCTCTGCCTCGCGTTTGCGCCTTATGACTTCTCGCACCCCCAAATCCAAAACCACCGCTAAATAAATCACCAAGAATATCTCCTAAATCGCCAAAGTCGCCAAAATCAACATTGGAGTAAGTTGCGCCTCCGCCCTGCCGTGCATACCTCATAAAATCCTCCCAATTCATGCCTCCGCCAAAACCGCCCTGCTGATCAAAAGTCGTACCAAATTGGTCATACTGCTTTCTTTTCTCATCATTGCCCAAAACCTGATAGGCCTCATTAATTTCCTTAAACTTCTTTTCATCGCCGCCCTTTTTATCAGGATGAAAAACATGGGCCTTTTCGCGAAAGGCCTTTTTGATCTCTTCTTTGCTGGCGTTTTTAGCAACGCCGAGTATATTGTAGTAATCTTTGGACATGATATTAAACACTGATTTAAATCACAGATTAACACAGATATCAGTGAGTATCTGTGAATAAAATCTGTGGTTCGGTTATATCTTATCTTTAAAATATTTCCAGACATCTTCCTTAAACTGCGGATTCTTTTGCAGATCTAAATCGCTATCTTGGAAAATCCCGCCTAAAAATTCCAAAATCTGATTAACAGAAAATAAATTCTCCGGGCCTCCGCTATTTTTTTTGCCGGCTACCCATTGATTGTATTTGCTCATAATATCTTTATTGCCGACCTCAACTTCCAGTAAAACCAAATCATCAATCTCAATTTTTCCACCCAAACCAACCTTCTTTTTAATTTGCTCTTTGATTTTCTGAACCTGCTCAACCTTGCGTCTGAATTTCGCGTCATTTTTATCAACCAGTGTCAGCTGTATGCCCTTTGCTTTTTTACTTTCCTCAACACCCACGCCGCGATTTTTTTGCGGCAAATTAACCACCAAATCAGCTTTTAATTCCACGTCATCAATAATACTTGTATTTTGCACAGAAAAATTATGCTTTTCGCCAAGATCTGTAGCAATTTTCGTCAAAATGCCTTTAATCATTTTCTCAAATAAAAACCCAGCCTGTTCATCACCCCCTTCATCTTCTTTTTTTAATCTTTCATGAATTGCAGTATAGGCCTGGCCAAGATAATAATCACGATCGCCAATTTTATCGATTTCCAATCTCTGAATCAAAAGCTGTTCTGTCGCCAAATGTTCGATTTTTCTCTGATAAAAGGTCTCTAAATATTTTTTTCTGAATTTGTCATATTTTTTTCTGTATTCTGCCGCAATTACATCATGATTAAGGTCATAATAAACTCCCCATTCCATGTCTGAAAATAAATCGCCCGGCATTAGATATCTTTTTTGATTATTAGCGTCTACATATTCAAAATGAAATTTACCTTTATCGTCTTTAACATAATCAACCTTTCTTAAATCTTTTACTCCAGGCAACTCAACTTTAACTATTTCTTTATCACGACCTTTCTCAGGCTTAATATCAAAACCAACCAAAGCATCTTTCTTAGTTGTTTCTAATTCATTAATCTGCTTATTCAAATCATCTATTTTCTGTTTTGCATTTTGCTGTTGTGGTAGATATTCAAAATTTGGCATATTATTTTTTTTCAGTAAATTCCCCTTCCTCTGGACCTTTTTTCTCTTCAGAACCTGTTGCTCCACCCTGTTGCGCTTGCTGATGCTTGTACATCTCCGCTCCAATCTTTTGGGCGACTTTAATCAATTCGTCATTAGCGCGCTTAATAGTATCGGCATTGTCACTATCTTTAACTTTTTTTAATTCATCAACTTTATTCTGCACTTCTTTTTTCAAATCAGCGGAAATCTTATCGCCAAATTCTTGCAAAGTTTTTTCAGTAGAATAAACTAAAGTATCAGCCGAATTTTTCGCCTCAATCAATTCTTTTTTCTTTTTATCTTCCTCGGCGTGCATTTCTGCTTCTTTTTGCATTTTATTAACCTCATCTTTACTTAAGCCAGAAGAGGCTGTGATAGTAATTGATTGTTCTTTATTTGAGGCCTTATCAACTGCCTTAACATTCAAAATACCATTAGCATCAATATCAAAAGTAACTTCCACCTGCGGAACGCCGCGCGGAGCTGGCGGAATGCCGGACAAAATAAATTTGCCCAATGTTTTATTGTCAGAAGCCATTTCTCTTTCACCTTGTAAAACGTGAACTTCTACAGAAGTTTGATTATCAGCCGCTGTAGAAAAAATTTGTGATTTGGAAGTTGGGATAGTGGTGTTTCGGGCAATAATTTTTGTGGCGACACCGCCCAATGTTTCAATGCCAAGAGATAATGGCGTTACATCCAATAAAAGCACATCTTTAACCTCACCTTGCAATACACCAGCTTGTACAGCCGCGCCAATAGCTACTACCTCGTCAGGATTCACGCTGATATTTGGTTTTTTGCCAAAAAATTCCTCAACTTTTTTCTGGACTAAAGGCATTCTGGTCATACCACCGACTAAAACCACTTCTTCAATATCAGAAGTTTTATAGCCAGCATCAGCTAAGGCCTTTTTGCATGGCTCTAAAGTTTTTTCTATTAAATCACCGATTAATTCTTCTAATTTAGCGCGAGTCAATTTTTTAACCAGATGTAATGGTGTCCCATCAGAGCTTTGAGCAATAAACGGCTGATTGATTTCACTTTCTAGCGTAGTAGAGAGCTCAATCTTGGCTTTTTCAGCCGCTTCTTTAATTCTCTGTAAAGCCATTTTATCTTTGGCCAAATCCACGCCAGTTTCTTTTTTAAATTCAGCGATAATCCAATCTATTAAAACCTTATCAAAATCATCTCCGCCCAAATGCGTATCGCCATTAGTAGCCTTAACTTCAACAGTATCAGCAGTCACATCCAAAATGGAAATATCAAAAGTGCCGCCACCTAAATCATAAACAGCAATTTGCTGGTCTTTTTTCTTGTCAAAACCATAGGCTAAAGCTGCTGCAGTGGGTTCATTAATGATTCTTTTAACTTCTAATCCTGCTATTTGGCCTGCATCCTTAGTCGCTTGTCTCTGCGAATCATCAAAATAAGCTGGAACTGTAATAATTGCTTCAGTAATTTTCTCGCCCAATTTTTCCTCGGCATCAGCTTTTAATTTTTGCAAAATCATGGCTGAAATTTCTTGCGGCGAATATTCTTTGCCTGACATTTCCACTTTTACGCCATCGCCTGACTGAATAATTTTGTAAGGCAATGTTTCTTTGTCGCGTTGAACTTCTGAATCAGTCCATCTGCGTCCGATTAAACGTTTGATGGAAAAAATTGTGTTTTCTGGATTAGTCACGGCCTGTCTTTTGGCTAAAAGGCCGACTAATCTCTCCCCTGTTTTAGAAATGGCAACAATAGAAGGTGTAGTTCTGACGCCTTCTTTGTTTTCCAAAACCTTGGGTACGCCACCCTCAATAATAGCCATGCAAGAATTAGTCGTACCAAGATCAATGCCTAAAATTTTACTCATAGTATTTTTACTTAATTATTAATTGCTTATAGCTTATAGCATATAGCAAATAGCATATAGCACATATACCATTTGCCATAGGCCATATGCCATATGCCAAAAAGTTGACAAATCATCGCGCCCCTGTTATATTAATATCATCAAAAATTTTTTAGAGGAGGGAAAATGGCAGAAGGTACGTATTTGCGGATGAGAAAGCCTAGTTCAGGAGTGACAGAAGAAGTCCTGATCCACACTGAACTAGTGCAGAATTGCGGCGAGAAAAAGCCGGCCGGAGTCGCCAAGACTGAATTGCGAAAAATTCCTGATTGGCTACTCGCTTGCACACGCCAAAAGTTTATCAGTTTCAATGGCGTTCCTGCCGTAATTCGGCCTGCGAATGAAGGCTGCGTGGTAATCGACCCGCACTATGATGACGGCAAAAAAAGCCGTGTAAATTAAACAATAAGTACCTCTGAAGCCCAAGCTAAGTTAGCTTGGGCTTCCTCTTTTATTCAGCCACAATTACTTTAGCTGGAATTAAAACTTTGCCTTTTATCAAATAACCTGGATTTGCTTCGGAAATAATTATTCCACTTTCAAATCCTTCTTTTTTTTCTTTAGAAACTGCTTCGTGAAATTCAGGATCGAATTTCTCACCAATTGTCTTTATTTCTTCAATGCCATTCGCCTTTAAAAAATCTTCAAACTGCTTTTTAATTTGTACAATTCCCTCAACCCAATTATCTTTTTTATCTACCGGAATACTAGATAACGCTTTTTTTAAATTATCATAAATCGGTATCATTTTTACGACTATTACAGAATTAGCAAAATCAATAATTTCTTTCTGCTTTTCTTCTGTTTCTTTCTTAAAATTAATATAATCGGCCTTAGCGCGCTTCCAGCCATTTAAATACTCATCGCATTGCTTTTTTAAATCCTCTATTTGTTTTTGAGTATCATCTATTTGGTTGTCGTCTTTTTTTGGGTCTTCCATAAAGATTTCAAATTTAAATGCCCGCTGTCTTGTACTGTCATCCTGATCATAGTCGAAGGATCCATAACACATAGATTCCTCGGCCATACTCGGAATGACAGCGGGCGGCTAAACTTTTTCTAAAGAATTTTTAATATATTCAACTAAAGCTAAATTTTTATTATAATCCATTCTTTTGGGACCTAAAATAATAAACAAGCCATTACTTTTATCTTTCATCTGATAGCGCCCTAAAATGGATGAACAATCCTCGCCAAAAGGATTTTCCTTGCCGATTAAAACCTGAACTTTATTGATTTTAGTAAATAATCGAGAAACCTTATCATCTAAATGGTCAATGATCTGAGAAATGTTATAAATCACATTTTGATCAGAAAATTCCGGTTTTTTAAATAAATTAGAAAGGCCAGTATAATAAATATTGTCTTTATCAAAAGCTACGATCACTGTGGCATCGGCTAATTCCACTGCTGTTTTAGCTAGATTTTTTAAAAGCTGATCTTTTTCCAGCTTTGATTTTAATACCTCTTCAAATGATTTTCGCCAGGTTGCCTTAATTTCTCTTTTCTCTATAAAATTATCCACAAAAAAATGGTAACCCTTTTCAGTTGGGACACGGCCGGCAGAAGTGTGCGGCTGGTAAATATAACCTTCTTTTTCCAATTCTGCCATTTCATTTCGCACAGTGGCTGGCGAAACTTCCAAACCATTCTTTTCAACCAAAAAACCAGAACCAACGGGCTCGGCAGTCTGGATATGCTTATTAATGATTAAATTGAGAAGTTTCTTTTGACGATCATTCATATTCGTATTTAAATCCTAAGCACTAATATCTAATTTCTAAATAAATTTTAATGATTAAAATTATAAATTCAAAACATTAGTTTAGAATATTAAAGCATTTGAATTTTAAATTTGTTTAGGATTTAGGGTTTAGAATTTAGAGATTCAAAACGGCCGCATTTCTCCAAAAATCATAAATTACGACCATATCTATATTATAATGCGGCCGTTAGCACTCGTCAAGAGCGAGTGCTAAAAATAAAAAAGCAGGGTCCTTTATGACCCCGCCTATCAAGTCTCTATAAGAGATTTATTACACATAAATTGGATAAATTCGCCAAAATTGTCGAATTCAATATCTTGAGCTATGAGTCCGTTATCAGAAATTGCTCTAACAACTTCTTCTGCCGTAAGCACAGTAAATATTTGCAATCCATATGGCGGTTTATAAAGATGAAATGTTTTGTTTAAAAATAAAATGGCCAAACCGCTTTTATATTGGACAGCTATTAATTTAAGCATTCCAAAACCTCCTTTTGTTAATTAAAGACTTTATCAAAATAAAATTAGAAAGTCAAGTATTTTATTCGCTATTTCTTAAAGCCACAATTGGATCCAAATTAGCCGCATTGCGTGCAGGGTAGATACCCGAGATCAAGCCCACTAATATAGAAACGCCGCAGGCGATTAAAAAATATAATGGCGTAAAGGAAAAAGTCCAAGTATAGCCCAAAGCGCCAGCTATAAAAGTAATTAGTAGAGAAGCCCCTACCCCAACTACAATACCCACAATCCCTCCGCTAAAAGTAATAAAAATTGCTTCCATTAAAAACTGAATTAAAATATCTTCTTTTTTAGCGCCCACGGCTTTACGCAAACCAATTTCAAAAGTGCGTTCAGCTACTGACACATACATAATATTCATAATGCCCACGCCGCCTACTACTAAAGAAATGCCAGCAATAGCAATTAATAACAAGGTAATAGCACCAGTCACAGTATCTAAAATACTCATTGCTTCAGCCATGGTAATGACGGCAAAATCGTCTTTACTCGGGTCAGTAATATCGTGCTGTTCTCGCATTACTTCAATTATTTCAGCGGCAGTGGCGCTGGCCACATTATTATCATAAACCTGAGCAAAAATAAAAGACACGTAATCAATACCCATCAGTAATTTCTGGGTAGTGCGTAAGGGCAAAAAAAGCATCTGATCAAAATTCAAAAAAGAGACAGAACCCTTGCTATTGAGTATGCCAATTACCTTATAATTACGCTTTTTTACTTTTATATCCTTGCCTATGGCCTCATCATCGCCAAATAAAATTTGCTTTAAATCTTGTCCTATAACAGCTACTTTAGCCAATGATTTATCTTCCTCATCAGTAAAAAATCTGCCTTCAGCCATGCCTATGGGGTCAATATCAATATAGCCAGCGGTAGTCGCAAAAATAAAAGTTGATTTATTATTTTCCTGATAGCTAACAACTTCTTGCGCCATATTCGCGGCATAGGCGTTTTTAATATTGTCTAATTTTAAAATTTCCTCCATGTCATCAGTCGTTAGGGTTGTTATTTGAATGCCGTAAGCCATGCCTGAAACATTTTCAGTAGAGGTTTGGGCAGTATTTGGGACTTTAATTTCTACCTCAATAAAATCAGTGCCAAATGAAGTCATTTGACTGACCATAAAACCCTTAATCGCCTGACCAAGAGATAACACAATAATTACGGCAGCAATGCCAATAACCACGCCCAAAATAGATAAAATGGTTCTCGTTTTATTTTTCAAAAGCGCGCCAGAGGCGATCTGGAAGGGCGTTTCATATTTTTTTATCAAGTAATTATTCATAATGAAGAGCTTCAATTGGATTTAATTTAGCGGCTCGCTGAGCCGGATAAATACCAAACACCAATCCTACAATTACAGATATTGAAGTGGCTAAAATAATCGAATTTATTGAAACCACCAAATCCCAACTATAACCCAAATAACGAGCTATTAACGCAATTAGTATAGAAAAAGTTGCTCCAACGACTATACCGGCAACTCCGCCAAATAAAGTAATAATTATTGATTCAATTAAAAACTGATTCATAATTACATTTCGCTTCGCTCCCACTGCCTTGCGCAAACCAATTTCTCTGGTGCGTTCAGAAACCGCCACCAGCATAATATTCATAATACCAACGCCACCGACTACCAGGGAAATGGCGGCAATGGCTGCTAGAAAAAATTTAAGCGCGTCAGTAACGGCCAGCATGACATTAAGCGCGTCTTTTTGCGACCTGACTGAAAAATCCTCGTTCTCAGAATTATCAATATCGTGCTGTTCGCGCAAAGTCACCCTAATATCATTAATAGTTTGCTCAATATTTTCTTCCAAATCAACCTTAACGCGCAACATCGAATAATAATCAATGCCCAATAATAATTTCTGGGCCGTATACGAGGGAATAAAAATTAAATTATCTTGATTTTGAAAACCTTTGGTACCGCGCTTAGGAAAATAACCAATGACAGTAAAAGCAGTTTTTTTAATTTTGATATTTTGGCCTATAGGATTTTCGCCATAAAATAAATCCTCATTCACCTGACTACCTAAAATCGCATAGCGAGAAAGGGATTCATTTTCTTCCTGAGTAAAAAATCGGCCATCAATAACTGCAGCATCTTCTATAATTGGATAGTCAGCATCTACTCCCACATATGTGCCATCGATTTCATTGCTTCGCCAAGTTACTGCAGCAATTCCTCGATTATATCCTATGACGGCAGCTGCATGTGGAACATTATTAATATTAGCTAAAGCCTTAAGATCATTGCGTTTTAAACTGGTATTAATAATACCCATTACGCTAGAGGGCGGACCCGCTTCATCTGATTTGCCTGGAAAAATAGAAATTAAATTCGAACCCATGCTTTTAATTTGATTAGTGATCAAACTCTGGGCGCCAGCACCGACAGACATAATAATAATTACCGAAGCAATACCAATAATAATCCCGAGCATTGTTAAAAACGTTCGGGATTTTTTGGCTGATAAAGCCGTATATGAAATTTTGAAACTATCGCCTATCTGCATATTATTTAGTTAATTCATTTTCCATTTTGGCAATCAAGCGCTCACTGACAATTGTATCGCTTATTATCGTGCCATCGCGGATTTTAATAATGCGCTTGGCATGTGAAGCAGTATATTGCTCATGAGTAACTAAAATAATGGTTTTACCTTTTTCATTCAAATCCTGCAAAATTTCCATGATTTGTTTGCCTGATTTACTGTCCAAATTCCCTGTTGGCTCATCCGCAAAAATTAACGAAGGATTATTGACCAAAGCCCTGGCAATAGCCACTCTCTGTTTTTCACCGCCAGAAAGCTGATTGGATAAATTATTAATACGATGTAATAATCCAACTGATTTTATGGCTTCAAGAACTTTTTCTTTATCTAGTTTTTGGCCAGTATACAGCATGGGCAATTTAACATTATCAAAAACCGAAGTGCGTACCAGTAAATTAAATGCCTGAAACACAAAACCCACCTCTTTGTTGCGGATCTCGGCCAATTGATCGTCAGTCAAATTGCTGACGTCTTTGCCTTTATAAAGATATTTTCCGCAGGTGGGTTTATCTAAAAAGCCTAAAATATGCATTAATGTTGATTTACCTGAACCTGAGGGGCCCATTATTGCTACAAATTCACCTTCATTAATGTCCAGGTCAATATCATGAAGAACTTTTGTAACTACTTCTTCATTAATATAATCTTTGCATATTTTATTTAATTTTATTAATTCAGAAGGCATGTTTATTGCTTAGTAAAGACAACTACATTTTCCCCCTCTTTTAGTCCAGTAATAATTTCTATCTTACCAGCATCGCCCTTAAATCCAGTTATTACATTGACTCGCTTTGGTGTAGAATTTTTTAATACTTCGACATATTTTGTTCCATTGTCTAGTGTTTTAACAGCTCTTGATGGCACCATCAAAACATTGTCTTTTTTAGCAGTTAAAATATCAACATTGGCAGTCATACCAGATTTGATTTCTTTATCTGTAGAATCTAAAATCACTGTTACCTGATAATAAACCACGTCACTAATTAAAGTTTCAGCTATATCAATACCTTTGACTTTGCCGGTAAATACTGAGTCTGAGCCATAAGCATCAAGCGTTATTTCCACTGGGTCATTAATTTTAACTTTAATAATATCCGACTCGGGCACATCGACTTTGGCCTGAAACCCTCCGGTACCGAGCATGGCAATAACCGGCTTAACCATACTTGTTGCGCTAATATTGGCCGTAGGGCTTACTTGTTCCCCAATTTTATAATTTATAAATGTAATAGTGCCATCGCTGGGTGCTATTATTTGATAATAGCTTAATTTGTATTGGGCTGATTCCAAAGCCGCTTGGGCTTGATCAACTTGTGCGCGGTAAATACTGACATCAACATTGCGCGCCGGGGCTTTAGTCAATGCCAATTGCGCTTTAGCTAAATTATAGGCGCCTAAGGCAGAATCAACTTGAGCTTTTGCTGTTACAATTTGCGCATCCTTGTTTGCCAATAAAGCATTAAGGTTGTCTTGGGCAGTTTGTAATGCTGATTTCGCATCATCGCTAGCGCTCGTTAAGCCTAACTTTGCATTTGTATAATTCTGATCTGCCGCCTGTAAAGCAACTAAATTAGCGCTGTTATTGGCTTGTTCAGTTTTTATTAATGTTTTATTTTGCTCTTTTAGCGCTTCAGAATAACGCGCATCAGACATTGTAGATGCAACTGCAATAAATAAACTATTTAAAGCACTATTAATATAATCCAATAAACTTAGAGATAAGGTTGTTGCTTGCGCCAGCTCGCTCTCTGTTAAAGCATCGTCAGATTTATTTAAAAGATTATTTAATGAAGTTTTTGCAGTTGAAGCTAAATTATAAAAACCTAAGGCATTGGTTTTGGCTTGTAAATCAGCCACATTACCCATGTTAATATATTGATAGTCAAAAAAACTTAAAGATGTATTGGCGGCAATGGCTTTGCTCCTAATAGTAGTGATAAGATTTTGACGCGCATTGGCTACGCTTTGATCATAGGTTGCTGACACATTATTTAGGGCAGTTTGTGCGGCTTCAACTTGAGCTTCATATGTCTTAATATCAGCGTCAATTTTCACTACCAGAGTATCATAACTGGTTTGGGCGTTTTGATAAGCGATTTTCGCATTATTCACGCTTTCTTCTGAAACCCTGATATTTTCAATGCTAGAACCAGCTAACAATTTATTTAAGTTAGCCATGGCAATATCATAATTGGCCCGTGCTTGTTTAACGCCTATTTCCAAATCTCCAGCTTCTAAAGTCGCTAAAAGCTGTCCTTTAGTAACCTGATCACCCTCTTCAATCAATATTTCTTTTAATATACCCGACGATTGAAAATTTAAATTCAAAGCTGCGGCATTTTCCATAGTGCCTGTTTCTGAAACTGTCTGCGTTAGCGTGCCTTTAATCACTTTTTCAGTCACATATTGGGGCTGTTTACCCTTAAAAGCGTTAAAAGCAACAACTGCAATTATAATTATAACTATCAAGGCAAACCAAAATAATTTTCGCTTAAGCAGTTTTTTGATAAATTCTTTCATAAATACAATTATAGTGTTATAGAGTTATAACGCTTTAAATTATCATTTTTTGCTTTTTAATATTATAACATAAAAAAGAGTGCAAATAAACACTCTTTTCTTAGTAGCCCCAATGGGATTCGAACCCATGTTTTTGCCGTGAGAGGGCAACGTCCTGGACCGGGCTAGACGATAGGGCCATATTTATTTATTAATCTAAATATTCTAACAAGTTTTTATTAAAAAATCAAGACCAATAGATTCTTAATTTTATATTCTCTGTTCTAGATTCTATCGCCTCTCCCATTCCCCTGTCTGCCTCACCAAAAGCTCTTTGGCTTTTTCTGGTTCGGCCATTATTTCTTTGACTATATTTTCCATGCGCATGCCCTGCGAACCTTTTACTAAAATTAAATCACCTGAAATTATTAAATTCTGTAAAAATATACCAGCTTCAGCAGTATCTTTAAAATATTTAACTTTATCAGCATTGTTTGCATTTAGTCCGGCCTCTATAGCTGCATCGGCCATGGCTTTTGCTTCTTTTCCCACGGCAATCAGATAATCAAAACCGTTTTCCACTACTTTAAACCCGATTTCACGATGTGCCTGAGCGGAAATTTCTCCCAGCTCCAACATATCGCCTAAAACTGCAATTTTTCTTTTCCCAACTGGCAAATTAATAGATTTTATTGCTCCTAGCGCCGCTTTTACGGCAGTTGGTGAAGAATTATACGAATCATCAATAATCATAGTATGTTTAATGCCTGCTATTAAATTCATACGACCCTTAGGCGCACGGTATTGCTTTAAATTTTCTGCCAAATCAACCAAATTTATTTTATAAGTTGTTCCGACTGCAATAGCCGCCAGCGCAGAATAGGCATGCTGTTTGCCAAAGCAATGTGGTAAAAAAACTGGTACAGTAGATCCGTTATATGTCACTTTAAAATTAGTTCCCCAAGTTTTACAGTCCCATTCGTATTGAGTTTCACAAAATTCATCTTCTAATCCAGAAAAAAGCAATTCTCCGGCTCTGACATCTGCATTAATAAAACCAAAAGTTATTTGACGAGCAGCAATTTTATTTTTTAAACTCATCACATTCTCATCATCAGCATTTAAAATAGCAAATCCTTCTTTGGGCAATTTTGTCACGATCCTTTCTTTTTCTTTCAAAACTCCCTTTAAATCTTTAAAGACATGCAAATGACTTTCAGCAATGGCAGTCAAAACGCCAATTTTTGGCGGCGCTATTTCTACTAAATATTCAATATCGCCAAGCTTGTCAGCGCCCATTTCTAAAATCAAAATTTGCGGATAAGTCCTATCTTTAACTAATAATAATTTAATCGCCTTTAAAAATACTGACAGCCATTTAAAAATGGAACGACCCCCAGTTTCAGCGCCAATAATAGTCAAGGGCGTACCAATCTCATTGTTATAACTTTTCATACTGCGACGACAATTAAATATGGGCGATAAAGCTGCAAATATTGCCTCCTTGCTAGATGTTTTGCCAACGCTGCCAGTAATGCCAATAATTTCCGGCTTATATTTTTTTAAAATTTGCTTAGCAATTATTCGTAATATTTTTTGTAAAAATTTTCTCATAAATATAACTATAAAAAAAATAAATAATTATTTTATAATTTGTCTGGCATTATATGATAATAATCTAAAATAAATTTTGCCAAGCGGGAAAATAAGGGAGCGCAGGTGACCGAAGCAAAACTGCCCTTTTTAGGATTTTCAAATTTTATAATCATGGTAAAAATTGGATCTTCAATCGGCGCAAAGCCAATAAAAGAATGATTAGTGCGATTAGAATAACCTCCGTATTTATAATCAGGGATTTGTGCAGTGCCGGTTTTACCAGCTACATAATAGCCAGGCACTCGGGCATTTGTGCCCTCGCCCTTTTCTACAACATTAACAAGCATTCCAGTTAAAATAGTCGCTGTTTTTGAATCCATAACTTGGACCACCTTAGATGGCATATTTTTTATTATATTTCCCTCTGATGTCCTTATTTCATCCACTATATATGGTTTTATTAATTGTCCATCATTAGCAATCGCGCCATAAGCCTGCACCATTTGCAAAGGCGTAGCAGTAATGCCTTGCCCAAAAGATGCAGTGGCTGCCCAAATATCGCCTTTCTTTTTTAACGAATCAATATTGCCAGCAGCTTCGTTTTCCAATTGAATGCCTGTTTTTTGCCCAAAACCGAATTTTTCCACATAACGTTTAAAATTATCTTTGCCTGTCTGCTCAACTACGAAAATTGTGCCTAAATTTAACGAATGCTGCAAAACTTCTGTCATGGTCTGCGTACCATGAGCTTTTTTATCCCAATTACGAATATTAAAATCATCAATAGTCCTAGATCCTTCATCAAAATAGGTTGTGTCAGGCGTTATTGCTTCCAAATCTAATCCGGCTGCCATAGTTACTGCCTTAAATATGGACCCAATTTCATATGGCTCTGAAACAGCACGATTATTATAAACACCCAGATCTTCCACTTTATTATATTCATTCGGGTCAAAATCGGGGTAAGAGCACATGGCCAAGATAGCTCCTGTCTTAGACTCCATCACAATTAAAACTCCGTTTTCAGCTTCAATGACTTTAGCATGCTCATTCAAACGGCTACAAAGCTCATACTGTAATGTTTTATCTAGAGTTAAGACAATATCATCACCATCTTTGGCTCTGATAAATTTTTTTTCTCCAATGGAAATCAACCGCCCGGCAGTATCCTTGTCTGATAAAATTTCACCCTGGCTCCCTGATAATTCTTTATTAAAATATCCTTCAATGCCATATTGGCCACTTTTTAAACCGTCTTTATCAAAACCAACAAAACCCAATACATTGGCTCCGATATTTTTTTCCGGATAATATCGAAATGTTTCTTTAGCAATTTGTATGCCTTCAATATTTAAATTCTTAACTAATTCGGCCTGAGAATCTTCTACTTTATGTTTAAGCGGCTCATAGGGGTCATTTTGCTTAGATAATTTGCCTATTAATTCTTCCTCGCTAAGTTCCAAAATTGAAGATAATAATTTTGCGATTTCTTCTGGAGATTGCTTTAAATATATTGGCTGGGCATAAACCAGATTATAATCCTTATTTATTGCCAAAGGAAACAAGTTTTCATCGGGGTCAAAAATAGGGTCTTTTTTATCTTTTATATAAATAGACCCCCTTTCAGGAAAAAGGGTTTTGTAAATTTCATGCTGGCCTGATGCCAAGGCAGAATAAGAATCAAATTTTAAAACCTGAAAATCAAAAAGCTTGCCAATAATCAATAAAGTGCAGAAAGAAAAAAAATAAACTAGCAAGACAAGCCGCTTATCTTTTTTCTCTTTATGATAGAATTTTTCTTGCTTTTTTCTAAACAAAATCATTGATTTAAAATAACAAAAGAAAAAATTACAACTCCTCCGGCCAGCAAAGTTAAAATGGTTACCAACAAAGTCAAAAATGCTTCCTGTAATCTCTTTTGTAAAGCCAAATAAGCTGGGTATCCCAAAACAAAAAAACCAGAAATTGTTGCGCTAAAAACAAATAGCAACAAAACGGACATAATGTTGATTATTGGGTCGGACTGACTCTCGGCCTTGTCCATACTATTTATAAACCATGCAACCATGAGAATATATAAAATTTGCAATATTCCCCCGCCAATCCCGTATTTATAAATTTCTTTTTTTTCTATTTTTTTAAACCAAAACATAAAATTAGAATTAAGAATTAATATAAAATTTTAATAAATACAACTTAAAAACTTAAAGCTTCACCAATTATCTTTTCCCAGTTATCAGCTGACTCATTCCATTTAAAAGCTTCCATTCTGCGCACTTTTTCAGTGTCAGAAGTGATATATTGAACCTTAGTTTCCGAGCCAATTCTTTTAGAATACGTTGTTTTTTTATCAAGAACTAAAGGCTTAACAATGTATTCCAGTTTTATTCTACCCATTGGTCCTGCAAAAATTAATTCCTCCTTAGTCCCCTTACCCTCTTCTTCTGGTAAATCCAAAACCTGATTCTCTATAATGCCAAAATTTTTCTTAACCATATCTTTTATTTCCTGCCATCTCTCATCAGTCATAAATATTTCATTAATTATTATTTTTAGAATAAATGCAACCGCAGTAATCTTGCCTATACAAGCCCAATTGTTTAGCTAACCAATCAGAAACCTGTACACCAAAATTTTTCTTAAAATCTCTATCGTAAAATTTCACCCTATATTTGTTTTCGGCCTTATGTCCGGCATTCAAAACTTGGAGAGAATTTTTTTGCCTACCCATAGTCAAAGTAGTGCAAAACCAATCAAAATTATTTTTCTGGGCATACTCTGCTGTTTTACCCAAACGCAAATTAAAACATAATTCGCAACGAAAACCTTTTTCTGGCTCTTGTTCATAGCCGTTAATAAAATTCAGCCAATCTGCAGGAGCATAATTTTCTTCAACATATTCAATACCTCGGCTTTGACAAAACTTTTTAATTTCCGACAATCGTTGCAAATATTCTTCTTCTGGGAAAATATTTGGATTAAAAAAATAGACAGTCAGGTCAAATTTGTCCAAAAGCTGATTCACAATATAAATACTGCAAGGCGCACAACAAGTATGTAATAATAATCTCTCTTTCATTAGTCTGATGATTTAAATAACCAATTAGTCAGCCAAGAAATAATCCACATAAGTAAAGCCCCAATAAATGCGGCTTTAAAATCTGCTACCTGAAAACCCTTAACAATCGTGCTAGTGAGCCAAAATAATAAGGCATTAATTATCAGAGTAAAAAGTCCTAAAGTCAAAATATTTACTGGTAGAGTTAAGATAACCAGAATTGGACGAAGTAAAGCATTTATTATTCCCAAGACCAAAGCCGCTAGCAGTGCTGCATAAAATCCTGATACTGTTATGCCTGGAATATAATAAGCAATGCCTAAAATGGCTAAAGCATTGATTAGCCAGCGTAAAAGTAAATACATATTTTTTGCTTTAATATTTAGTTTATTAACTATATTTTAGCAAAAAATCGATCAAAAATAAAGGGTGCTTAATAATTTATAAAAAGAAAAAGCCCCGGACTTTCTTGCGAAAGCCGGGGCTTAATTATTAATGGATCGTGGGCCGGGACAGTTTTTCTGCCCTTGCCAGATCATCATCGCTCGGCGCGTTGCTCAAATTGAGCAGATTGTGCGGGGAAAAAATGTGCCATTTGTCGTCGCCGTTGGTGCCAAGATATGGCGAGGAAAGTTCGGAAACCGGGACCAACTCCACTCCTCCAAAAGCTTCCTGTGGAATCAGCGCCGGTACCCATCCATCAACGAAAACATCGCCATTTGGCAGAGTGAAAATTCCTTCGATCGGCCTATTCGTTTTCATTCTTATCCTCCTTTTGTCGGTTTTTATTTGTACTGATCCTAAGAAACAATAATTAATAATACCATATTTCTTTTAATTTGTCAATATAATAATGGAATGAAATTGCTAATTTTAGCTAAAAAATAAGCGCGTCGTATTCAAAACGACGCGCTCTTAAATGATTTTTAGCCTGCCACAAGAAATAGTTTCCGTTCCTGCGCGGGATCTTGATGCGAAGGAAACGGAATAATCTCGGCCGCTTTTTCTGGCGGAAGAAGCTGCCAAAGCATGTGGCGCAGTTCCATAACTGCATTTGCTGATTCACATACAATTTGGGCCCTTCTAGCATCAAGAAAGGGATGAAATTCACCGCCTTTTTTCAATCGCTCAATAGCGATTGATAATCTGGGCGGTTGAGGCGGTAAAAATACATCATCGCCTTTGGCAATAATATATAATTTTCCGTCCCTGATCAAAAGACCATGAATTTCAATAAACATTTTTTCCTCCATTTTCTTGCGCTTTAAACGCTTTTACCATCCACCCTCAACCCTAATTTAATATTTAAAAATCTTTTAAATATATCATATATTTTATTTTTTGTCAAGAGTTAACTGAAAACAAAAATAACCCTTTTGGGTTATTAATAATTATTTCAAAATACTATTCAAGATTTAAACCATTTTAATAGTTTGTCCAAATCCCAAGTATTTATAATATCTTTTTTAGTCGCCCAACCACGGCGCGCAGTGGCAATGCCATATTTTATCAAATCAAAATTCTCTAAAGAATGCGCATCTGAATCAATGGCAAATTTACAACCATAATCTTGCGCGTCTTTAATTAAAGTATCTTTCAAATCTAATCTTTCTGGAAATGAATTTATTTCTAAAGCAACGTTATATTTAGCGCAGGCCTTAAATATTTCAGTCCATTCCAAATCATAACCCTGACGCTGACCCAATAAACGGCCAGATGGATGGCCAAAAATTTTTATACCACTTTTAATAGCATTGAGAACCCTTTTAGTCATCGTCTCTTCATCTTGGTTAAAAGCGGAATGAACAGAACCAATGCCATAATCCAATTTTTTAATAATATCTCTGCTAATGTCCAACTTTCCATTTGCCAAAATATTTATTTCAGCACCAGCTAAAAGCTTTATACCTCTAAACTTCTTGTTAATTTTTTGTATTTCAGCTTTATGTTTTAAAAGATTTTTTTCTGTTAAACCAGAAGCAACGCCCAGTCCAGCAGTATGATCAGAAATACCCAAGTATTTATATTTCATTTTCAGGGCTTTTGCCGCTAATTCAAAAATAGTATTAGAGCCATCGCTTTTATTTGTATGGCAATGCAAATCTCCTAATAAATCATTATAGCCGATAATTTTTGGTAATTTATTTTCTAGGGCCGCTTCAATCTCCCCCCTATCTTCGCGCAGTTCTGGCTCGATATATTGCATGCCTAAAAATTTATAAAGATCTTTTTCATTGCTAAAATGATGTAATTTTTTCTTTTTTAAATCTTTAATGCCATACTCCGAAATACTCAATCCCCTTTTTTCTGCCCAAGTTCTTAAATGCACATTATGCTCTTTTGAGCCTGTAAAATGCTGTAGTAATGACCCATAATCAAGCTCGGGCAAAATTTCCACATCAATTCTGATATTTTTATTATGGGTAATAGAAATTTTTGTATTGCCTTTTGATAAAATATTTTTAATAAATGGAGCTTTGGCGAAATAATTAACAACTTCCTGCGGTTTTGGTGTGCTGATAATCAAATCAATATCTCCAATTGTTTCTTTCATGCGACGCAAAGATCCGACTGCATCAGCCCTTTTTACTAATTTATTCCTTTTTAGATAACTGAGAGCTTGCCCTGCTAATTGGTCAGCAGTAGTTAAAAGCATGCGTTCTTGTTCCTTGGCTCTGGCCTTATACTGCTCAATACCGCGCAAAAGATTTTTCACTGATTTCTCTTTAAAATGCGACAGCTTGGAAACTGCTCCGCTTTTTGCGGCTTTTTCCAATTTAGCAATGCTATCAATTTTAAGCTTTTTAAAAAAAGCAAAGGCGGTTTTTGCGCCTATACCAGGAACATCAGTTAAAACCAGCATTTTTTCCGGAAACTCGCTGGTTAATTTCTGATAATCCTTCATTTTGCCTGTCTTTAATAATTCTTCAATTCTCTCGGCAATGCCTTGCCCTACGCCCGGAACTTCCTCCAAAGCCTTGATGCCTCCTTGGGTATAAATATCTTCAATATCTTTAGTTAAATTTGAAATAACGTCAGCTGCCCTTTCAAAGGCAATGACGCGGAATTTAGAATCTCCCTTTATTTCTAAAATAATGGAAATATTTTTTAAAATTTTGGCTATTTCCTGATTTGTCATATATATTCATTTTAACAATTTTAAATAAAAGAAAAAAGCCCCAGGCAGTGTGATCCACCCAGGGCTAAAGAACCAGGTTATTTTTTTGGCTTATGTCTTTTTTTCTGGAAAAGAATAACCAGCTCATATAAATCAATCAAGGCCAAAACCGAGGCTAAAATAACATTGCGCGAAATCCCGAATGTTTCAAACTGGCCATATGGCGTATCAGCGATTATTGAAACTCGCACTCGCGAAGCTGTTCCCTTCTTGCCATTATTGCGATTTCTAATGATACGCACAACGTAATCAACCAACATCACTCGCTTAATAATCGGATAAGCCTGGCTTAATGCTGAACGCAACACATTATCTGCAGCATCAACAGGACCATCATCGCTGCGCCTAAAAATTTGAATTGACTTTCTTTGGCCACTAATAACCATTTCAATATCTGCTCTTGACTCATGACGCCATTTATCGGTCTGGAAAAGTCGGCAGTAAGGTTCAATACCTTCAATTTTGAATGGCGCAATATATCCGGGCATCAAGCGTAAGGCCTGAACCGCAAAACTTCCTCTTGCGGTGCCGTAGCTAAAACCGACTTCATCCTTTGCCTTTACATCCTGGTATAATTTTTTTACCAGGAAATCATTTGGTTTTACCCGTAAACCAACTTCTTTTAGTGCGGCTTGTATCCCTTGCGGACCTAAAAGCCCAGAAACATAACGGTAACGTGTATTACCAACTCGCATAGGCGCAATATGTTCTTGTACGGCAAAACATCTGCCGTGGGTTCCTGCTTTATGAATTGCGGCTGCTGAACCAACATAAGGAAGATAGGGCTGCAAAGGTTCCCCCATTTTTTGGGCAACTGCCCGAGCTAATGGTGTCAAGGCTTTTATTTTTTTAATGCCCTGGCACTTATAACCCTTTTTTAAAATCAAGGTAGCCACTAAATCAGTCAATCTAGCCATACCCACCCTTTCACCATAGCCCAAAGTCGTTACCTGCGGATAAGACGCTCCCAGATCAATGGCTTTAAGAGTATTGGCCTTAGCCAAACCTTCGTCATCATGGAAATGCACTCCCCATGGTTTATTTTTCAGAAAAGGAATAATTTCCCTGAGAATAATTTCCACTTCTTCAGTTAGCATGCCGCCATTAGTATCGCAAAAGACAATGACATCTGCCCCGCCCCTAAGAGCGGACTGCAAGCACTTAACCGCATAATTATGATCTGGCTTTTTCTTATTTTCCGCCTTATAACCATCAAAAAAATGCTCCAGGTCAAAAAAAACAAAACCGCCTTGTGACTTTAAAAAACGCACGGATTCCTCAATCAGGTGCAGATTATTACTTAAAGATGTACGCAGCACTCGTCTAACCTGCTCGCTCCAGCTCTTACCGAAGATGCAAAAATTTTTCAAACCAGTAACCACTAATTTTTTCAGGATTTCGCTATCTTTAGCTTGACTCACATTTTTCTCCATAGTTGACCCGAAAACAATAACTTGCCCGGCAAAAGGCTTTGTCTTGACGATTTCATAAAAGCGCACAGCCTTTTCTGCTCTTTCTTTTTCTGGTTCATCCTCCCCCCTAAATGGAACCGGCCAAGGACCTTCAAAATAAGGTACTCCGAAATCATATAAAAGCTGCATAATCTCTACCATGTCTTGGGCGGTAACCCCGCCGCTCAATAAGCCTGATTGCTCTGCTTCTCTGACAGAATCATAAAGATAAATCACTCGCTTTTCTCTCATTAGCTATTCCTCCCTGGTTTTGGATGATTTAAAAATACCATTCTCTTTCCCGAGACTGACTAAGCATTGACAAAGTCTGACGCGGGGACTTCTTTTTATTTATGTTATAAAAGAACCTATAGAAAAAATCCAGCCCCTGATGAAAGACTGGATTTCTTATGTAATTATTTAACCAATTTATCAAATTATAAAGTCTTCCATCGAATATGCTGGAATAATAATAGCAATAATAATAGATTGAAAAACTTTATTCATAATTCAAAATATTAAGTTATCTTTAATATAACAAATTCGCCATTTAAAATCAAATAATTTTACAGACCCAAGATTTTATCTATTTTTTCTTTATCAAAACCAATAATAACTTCGCCCTCAATATCAACAACCGGCACGCCCATTTGCCCTGACTTATCAATCATTTCCTGAGCCCTATCATTATCAAACGAAACATCATAATCAGTAAATTCAATTTTCTTATCTTTTAAATAATCTTTAACCTGGTGGCAAAAGGGACAAGTCGGGGTTGAATAAATTTTAATTTTCTTTTGCGCCATAAAATTTATTGTTTAAATTTATCAGTCCATTTTTTTATTTGCGCTTTAACTTGGTCCTGATTTTTTTCAACGCGATTAAAATAATGCTGATCTACAATTTCCGCTCCCTTAGATAAAAGCCGCAAATTATTTAATACTCTTTCTGCGCCCATGCTATCTTGCGTGCAAAATAATGCCAATTTTTTATTTTTTAAATCTGCCCTATCTAAAAATGTCCTTATGGCCGGGGGGATATTCGCCGCCCAGTTTGGACAACCTAAAAACATCAATTCATATTGCGCTAAATCCAAATCTAATTCTTCTAGATCGGTTTTTTTCTTCATTAAAGCATCATATCCTGACCAAAAATATCCCCAAATGCCTTGGCGCTTATTTTTATCAATTAATTCTTTTATATCACCATTTAAATTACTGGCAATTTCTTGAGCTACAAATTTTGTATTTCCGCTTCTGGAATAATATATTACTAAAATCTTCATATTATTTTTTCTTCTTCTTTTTAGGAATGAAAAGCATTACATCATATAGCGTTTTCTTGATATGATTTATTTTGATGGCAATCAAAAATGCTACAAAAGAAATAGCAAAAAAACTAACAATAAAAACGTAAAATAATAAATCCGGATAAAAAAGAATTGCCGCGGCTAATAGAAAAAATATTAAACCAATTATTACCAAATAGATAATAATAGAATGAAATTTGCCATTTAAATATTCTAAGATTGGTCGAGTAATCATATTTTTATTTATCTTTTTTTAAGTTAGCCAAACCTTCTTTTTCGGCAATCTCTTCGCCAAAGAGAGGAGTTTTTTCTTGCATTTTCTCAATACGTCTAATATTTGCTTGTTTTAAGATATCCACTGGCTCCAATGTTTTTTGTGTTTTTATTTTTGGTTTTTTTGTTTTTAACGAAGCAGAATGTTCTCCTAAAATCCTACCGATTGCTGATTTAAATTTTAATCTTTCTTCAAAATCATTAGTTACCCCTTCTCGATCTAGAACATTTTTACAGGCTTTACTAAAATTACCGTTTGTATATCTTAATTCTTTCGATACTTCATTAGCCAAATCATTGATAGTCTTTCTTCTTTCGTATTTTGGTGGTCTTTCTACCATAAAATTATTGAAAAATATCCTCCTTTTTCTCTTTAAAAAATGCTAGCCATTCTTCAATCGCTTGTAAAATAATTTTCAACGGCGCTTCAATCATAAAGTCAAAGATAAAAACAAAAATATTAATGCGAGAAAAATTCAATGATAAAAATCTGCCCATCCTAATAAAAGGCAAGGTCAAAAAATCAAAAAACTCACCAGTAATATTTTCTCTTTTCTTAAGAACAATTAATTCGCGAGCCATGCCGCGGATACGCACGCCAAAAAAGCTGACAATGCTGGCGAAAACTATAAATAATAGAATACTAAGCCAAGAAAATTGTATTTTATACAAAAAATAAATTATTAAAGCGAATGGCACGATAAAAGAAACTAAATAAACTAAATTAAAAAGAAGCCAGGTAAACCAATTTCTTTTTTTTATTTCTCTAATATATTGCATATCCCCTGTTTTGCCTGAAAGCAAATCTTCAATGCCGTTAATCATTATTTGCGTATTTTTTTCGCTCGGTGTTCTTATAGTAGTAGCTATTAAAATCATTAGAAGAGGCGGAAATGTAATGTTTATAATAGCTGCTGTCCAACTGAATGTATGTAAAATATACATATCAAATGGAATTTCCAAGATCAAAGCCAAAAGCATTTTTGTCAAAAATACATAAATGATCGCCCGCCAAATATGAGTTCTCAAACGACGCCTAGTAATAGAATATTTTTCTTGGCAAACTTCCCTAATTTTACTCTCTAGCAATTTTGAATCGTCAGTTAAACTTTGAGCTGATTTTAATTCTTTATATATAACATCGCGCAAAATTAATATCATAGTTGCGTAACGACGGCAAAACCCAAGCAGCTTATTTGTTAAACGATGATTTATTTGTTTATTAATATCCTCTTTTATTTTGGAAATTTGGTCAATAAATTGAGGCAAAAATACCTGGTAATCATTTTGCCAGTCGGGATGCCATAATTTCAAAATTAAAAATTCTAGCATGGGCTTATCTGATTTAATCAAGCTGCGATTGACAGCCAAATATAATTGCAAGCTTTTTTCCTCTTCGGTCATTTTTTCGGAAACAATTTCTAACCTATTTTTCATTTCTTCATACATAAAGCGCACAAATACTTTTTCTTTATTAGCTGGGACCAAAGTTTCTTCGATTTCACAAGACGCAATGCCTAAAATCCAATCATATAGATTTAATGCTGTAGTCAAGCCCTTTTGTTCCTCAACTCCGCTATAAAGCATGTCGTATTTTTCAACAACTTTCGCAACTTCAATTATTTTTGATTGAGGATATTTATTATTCTCCAAATAACCAGCCGAAACCAGCTCTTTAACAACATTTTCACTTATTTTAAAATAATCCCTGCTTTCCAAAAAACGCCTTTTTAGAATTCTAAAAATAGCACTTTTTCTTAATAAGTGCTCTTCTTTGTAATCAATTATCGTTCTAATTTTCTCGTACATGAGGGCAACAGCGCTGGTCATAATATTAACCTTAATCAGCTCCTCACCCTCTTTTATTACGATTTTATCTCGGGCATCTGCAGAATGCAGATTATCTAATAAACCCGTTAATTTTTGAGTCATATAAACTGATTATAGCAAATAACCTTAAAAAATTAAAGAGCGCTTATTAAAATAAAAAAGAGGCAATCTTGCCTCTTTCAATAAATATTTTAGTATTGTAATACTGTTTTAATAGCTTTAGTTTCGGCGTATTTATGTTCAATAATTTTTTCAATGTTATAAGTGCCAAATTTTGGACCTTCCATAAAACCTTCCATAGCGGCTTCAGCAAACCAGCCGGAATCAAGCCAATCAAAAAGCCATTGGTCAGTATAACGCGGGTCTTCCTGGTCTGTCCCTGAAGCAATCGTAGTCAACCATTTACGATTAAAGTCTTCTTGAGAGCCAATTGGTGGCGTCATAATTATTGGCATTCCTAAAGCCGTATAAAAGGAAAGTTCGCTGGGCTTAGTCCATAATATATCTGTAGTGCGTAAGGTACGATTAAATTTTTTAAAATAATCTTCTTTATTTCCAGAAAAAATAATTTTTATATTCTTATTAATATGCCCGCCTAACCCTAATTTTTGAATTTCTTTTTTAAAAAAGTTGTGGACTTCGTTTCTTATACCAGCAATCAAATTAATGTTTAATTGATTTTTAAATAATCTTCTTCTTAAACTTTTAACAATTTCAACGCCAATATCTCTTTGGGCTCCAGCGCCACCAACGGCAAAAGTAATTGTCAGAGGGTGATGTTTTTTTCTGGGATAATTTTCCTTACCTAATTGTTCTGTAACCGTATCATGATAATATCTGAGATAATTTTCTTTGGGATCTAAATTAAATAAACGATGTCCAATATCTTGTTTTAAAACTGATAAACTAGCATCGCCGAGATTTTCATTAGGCAGAGGAAATCCTGTTAAAAATATTTTTTCTGGTCGCACGCCATAGAGCTTGAGCCTCTGTTCAACTCGATAATTGGGAGCAAAATAATTGATGCGGCTTTGTGGCGGACTAGTGGAAACCCATGTTCTGGAAATATCAGTATCGGTTGCTAAGGCATAAATGTCTTGGCTATATTTATAATATTCGGCCATAAATGCCACTACAAAAAAGGTGGTAATTAAAGGTAAGGGGCGTTTCTCTAGCTTTTGAATGAGATGCCTTCCCCAATCCTTGTGCTTAATTAAACGCATGAAATATTCCAATTGAACATTTGGCTTGGAAAGAT
>JAFGMD010000027.1 GCA_016927685.1 Candidatus Falkowiibacteriota bacterium | reverse complement strand
TTGCTATTTTGTTACTTATTATTTTATTAGTATTGGCAAAGCATAAATGGGAAAAAATATTTTTATGGATAAGCTTGCCAGTTATTTTAGCTGGTTTATTTTTTACTTTTTCTAAAAGCGCATTTCTAGCCATAACTATTAGCATAATTTTTTTGGCTTTCTTTATTTTTTTAAGTCCTGAGAAAAAAGACAAAGAAATTTTTATAAAAATTGTTTTGACTTGTTTTGTTACTTTGTCAATTTTGACTATTATCTATAATGACCCTGTGATTACCCGCCTAAAAGGGGAAACACGCCTTGAAGTTAAATCCACCCAGGAAAGAATAATGTATTTTGAAGAAACAAAAAAATTATTAGAAAAATATTGGCTGACTGGCGTAGGTCTGGGAAATTTTGTGCCAGCCGACTATGAGCAAAGTGAAATTAAACTGCCGATCTATATTTATCAGCCAGTTCATAATGTCTTTTTTTTGGCGGTGGTAGAGCTCGGTATTTGGGGATTTATTGTTTTAGCTTTAATAATCGCAGAAGCATGTCGGCGGATTTACAATTATAAAATTGATTACAATCTTTCTTTAATCGAAGTCTTCGGTAAATTTAAAATTAAAGAAAATTATTATACATACCGCGAAAAGTTCTTTTGGTTTTTGGGGACAACAGCCGCATTTTTTGCCATATTAATTATCATGATTTTTGACCATTATCTATGGACCTTATATTTTGGCATAATTTTATGGTGGCTATGTCTTGGGCTATGGCTAAAGCAAATTTTTAGATAATAAATTAAATAAAATTTGGCTTTATTACGCCAAATTTTTTTAGTCTTGACATTTATAAACATTTTTATTAAGATACTCAATTGACAGACCAATAGTAAATAGTTAAGATATTATTACTAAAATTTAATTATAAGATTATAAAATTATGACAAAGTATCAACCATTAAGCGATCATATTTTAGTTAAACCGATTCGCAGCGATGAAGTTTCCAAAGCCGGCATAATTTTACCGGATACTGTTGATAAAGAAAAGCCGGAAAAAGGCGAAGTGGTGGCAATTGGCGAGGGCAAACTTTTAGATAATGGAGCACGTGCATCTATTTCTGTTAAAGTTGGCGATAAAGTTATTTTTAAAAAATATGCGCCAGATGAATTGCCTGGCGAAGAAGATTTAATGATTATTAAAGAAGAAGATATTTTAGCGATTATCCAATAATTTTTTTATTTATAAAAATATGGCAAAACAAATACTTTATAATGTAAAAGCCCGCGAGGCTCTGAAAAGGGGAGTTGATAAATTAGCTGATACAGTAAAAATAACTTTAGGTCCAAAAGGACGCAATGTAGTTTTGGATAAGGGCTTTGGTTCGCCAACTATTACCAAAGACGGTGTGACAGTGGCCAAAGAAATTGAGTTGGAAGATAAATTTGAAAATATTGGCGCAGAATTGGTAAAAGAAGTTGCTTCTAAAACTAATGATGTGGCTGGTGATGGCACCACAACTGCTACTTTATTAGCGCAAATTATAATTAATGAAGGCATAAAAAATGTTACGGCTGGTACAAATCCGTTAGCCATTAAACGCGGTATTGAAAAAGGAGTAGAGGCTGTTGTTAAAGAATTAAAAGAAAATATTTCTAAACCAATTGTCAGTAATGATGAAATTGCTCAAGTTGCTTCAATTTCTGCCAATGACACAGAAATCGGCAAAAAAATTGCCCAAGCCATGGAAAAAGTCGGCAAAGATGGCGTAGTTACGGTTGAAGAATCGCAGAGCTTTGGCATGTCATTGGACGTTGTTGAGGGTTTGCAATTTGATAAAGGTTATCTTTCGCCCTATATGATTACTAATCCTGATCGCATGGAAGCAGAATATAAGGACTGCCACATTTTAATTACTGATAAAAAAATATCTGCAGTGGCTGATATATTGCCTATTTTGGAAAAACTAGCCGAGAGCGGCAAAAAAGAATTGGTCATTATCGCTGAAGAAGTTGATGGCGAAGCGCTGGCAACCTTGGTTGTGAATAAATTGCGCGGCGCTTTCAATACTTTAGCAGTCAAAGCACCTGGCTTTGGCGATCGCAGAAAAGCTATGCTTGAAGATATTGCTATTTTGACAGGCGGAAAAGTTATTACCGAAGAACTTGGTTTAAAATTAGAAAATACTTCATTATCAGATTTGGGACAAGCAGGTAGAG
Source organism: Candidatus Falkowiibacteriota bacterium (assembly GCA_016927685.1). Lineage (GTDB taxonomy): Bacteria > Patescibacteriota > Patescibacteriia > CAIXNZ01 > CAIXNZ01 > CAIXNZ01. The sequence goes on along the minus strand of JAFGMD010000027.1, from coordinate 685 downwards.
TGGTGGCAACCAAAGAAAACACAACTATTATTGACGGCAAGGGCGATAAAAAAATAATCGAGGAAAGAGTTTCTTTAATTAAAAAAGAATTAGAACACGCAGATTCTGATTATGATAAAGAAAAATTACAAGAACGTTTAGCCAAATTAGCTGGTGGCGTGGCAGTGATTAAAGTTGGTGCCGCTACAGAAACAGAATTAAAAGAAGTTAAACATAGAATTGAAGATGCTTTGGCTGCAACAAAAGCCGCTGTTGATGAGGGTATTGTGCCTGGCGGCGGAGTCGCTTTATTACGCGCCAAATCATCTTTGGAAAAAATGGAATTGGAAGGCGAAGAAAATATTGGCTTAGATATTTTAAAAAAATCTCTTGATGAACCATTAAAAATGATTGCTCATAACGCTGGCAAAGACGGCGCAGTTATTGCTGAAGAAGTGAAAAGGGGTAAGGATAATTATGGCTACAATGCTCAGACAGATAGTTTTGAGGATTTGGTTGTTTCAGGCATTATTGACCCAACAAAAGTTACTAGAATTGCCCTGCAAAATGCCGCTTCTATTGCTGCCTTATTTTTAACAACAGAGGCAGTTGTTACAGATATCCCAAAGAAAGAAGAGGATGAACATAAGCACGCTAGCATGCCAGATATGAGTGGCATGGGGATGGGATATTAAATAGTAAATTC
>JAFGMD010000026.1 GCA_016927685.1 Candidatus Falkowiibacteriota bacterium | reverse complement strand
CGTCAAATATGCGCGTACCCGTATCACGTGAATTAGAATATGTCACAAAATTTTCTGGTATTGTATAATTTGTATCTTCTGTCCAGCTTTTTGTTTTCGTCTGATAATCAAATGAGTTTGCTGGCAAAGAAATAACATTTTCTTCTTCGTCTTGTCCGCTTTCTGTTATGGAATCTATAAGCGATCTGACTCCATTATCGCCCGCGCTATAATCAAGCTCATACTTTTTTACCCAAGCTCCATTGACTTTTGCTAAAATTTCCGAGATGCGATAGTTTGTTTCAACTTCAAACCCAGTATTAAATGAAATTAAATTGTCATTTCGGCTTTCTCTGGAAAAATCAATTTCAAAAATGCCATCGGTAGTGTTATACCCAGTGTATTTAATCGCTGACGGATAAATTTGTCCGCTGTCTTTGTAATACTCGTATTTGATGTAATTGTTATTAGTATCGCGCACTTCCTCCAACATCCATTTATATGCGTGAGCGGAATTATTAGGATCATCCTGCCGAGCCGAGGAATTGTAACCGAATTTATAAACCGCGCCTTTCTTGTATGTCACCAGCCAATAATTATTAGAGTTATATTCATATTTTAAAAAGTCGCCGTTTTCTACTTTAGCGCCATAAGTGCCGTGAACGCTATCCGTAAGATCAATATCTACTAATTCGCCAGATAACGATGAGGTAAAATATATTTGATTGTATAGCTCATTTACGCCTTTCTTTGGCAATCTTTCAATATACGGGATATTTATTGACCAGCCATAGCCAAATATTCCATTATTATCTTTTGCTTGATTATTATAAATTAATTTTAGAGCGGGCTGCAGATTATTTCTACCTGGCGGCACAATTATGGGAAAAGTATAAATTAAAGCTCCTGTTGCGCTGTCTGTCTCAAGATTTACTTTATTTTCAGCAGCTTTTTTGGTTTCAATGCTATTTTCTTCTGGATCTTCTTCATCTAATAAACTTTGTTGTTCTGCTGGCTCTTCGCTTACTTCCTCTGAAGTATCTGACTGCTCCGAACCAGCTGTTGTATTGGCTTCGCTAGATATTAAATTATCTTCTATTGCCACACTTTCTGGTGCTGTTGCTTGGCTTTCTTGATTCGTATCAGAACTATCGCTTGATATTTCTTCAGCGGCTAAAGCAAGTCCTGGTGATGAGAAAATAAAAAGAAAAGCCATCAGAATAAAGATTGGCTTTTTTAGCAGAACAAAACTTTTGTTCAACTTAAAATTCATAAATTTAAATTAATAATCATTATGCCATGAATTAATTATGGCATTTTAAAAATTAAATTGTTATTAAAAAATATTATTTCTCTGGCCTCATGGTCGGAAAAAAGACCACATCGCGAATTGAGGGCTGATTTACCAAATACATGAATAAACGGTCAATACCCAGACCAAAACCTGCTGTAGGCGGCATACCGTGCTCTAAAGCGCGCAAAAAGTCCTCGTCTATCATCTGGGCCTCTTTATCCCCTGCCTCACGCATTTTCATTTGCGCTTCAAAACGAGCTCGCTGGTCAATGGGGTCATTCAACTCTGAAAAGGCATTACCCACTTCAGCGCCTAAGAGCAAAACCTGAATTCTTTCGGTTCTATTTGGATGTTTGGGATCTTTTTTGGCTAAAGGAGAGACAGCTAATGGATGGTTAAATAAAATTGTGGGCTGGATAATATCTTTGCGAATAAAACGTTTATAAACACCGTCAATTATTCTGCCAAAATTAGTAACGCCAGCTTTTTGCAGTTCTTTCATTTCTACAGCCAATTCAGAGTCATTTTTTGTCACAAAATTTAAAAGCTCTTTGCTATAATCATTTTTGTCCAAATCAATGCCTGTTTTTTCCTTGAAAATTTCCACATAGTTTATTTTTTTCCAGGGCTTTTTAAAATCAATGGCAGTCCCCTGATAATCAAACTTTAGCGTGCCAAAAGTATTTTTAATTACTTTGGTGTACATATCCTCAATCATTTCAATCAAATCGTTCCAGTCAGCATACGCCCAATAAAATTCCATTTCGGTAAATTCTTGCAAATGCTGAGGGCTCATGCCTTCATTTCTAAAAACCCTGCCTAGCTCATAAACTTTTTCATAACCGCCCACAATCAAACGCTTCAAATGCAATTCTAGAGAAATGCGCAAATAAAAATCCACATCCAAAGTATTGTGATGCGTGATAAATGGTTCAGCTTCTGCTCCACCAGGCACTTCTTCTAGGACAGGAGTTTCTACCTCCACAAAACCTTGACCATCCATATAGTTTCTGATTTCTTTTATAAATTTGGCTTTTTTTCTGAAAATTTCCCGCACATCTTCATTCATAATTAAATCTAAATATCTCTCGCGATAACGCTTTTCCAAATCTTTTAAGCCATGCCATTTTTCTGGCAAAGGTAAAATAGCTTTGCTAAGTAAAGTGTATTTTTTTACTAAAATGGAAATTTCGCCTTTTTTGGTCTTGAAAATTTCGCCTTCCACTCCAATAAAATCGCCCATGTCAATATTTTTCAGGAAAAATTTGTATTCGCTCTCCCCTGCCTTTTCTTGCTGTAAAACTATCTGCATCCTAATTGTTTCATCCTGCAAATGGCAAAAACAAATTTTGCCCATTTCCCTTTTGGTCATAAGCCGGCCAGCTGTCTTAATTTTTGCGCCTATTTTAGATTCCTTGGCCTGGGCCAAGCTTTGTTTTTTCTCAAATTTGCTGGGATAAGGATTAATACCCTCGGCCATCATTTTTTGCATTTTTTCCAGGCGAATTTTGCGTTCATCTAATGACATAATTGTATTTATTATAAAATTGTTTATACCTTAATTTTAGCTAAAAATAACCAAATGGTCAAAAAAATACCCCCATGTCCTTTGGGGGTATTTTCTATTTAATATCTAGTATTTTATACTCAATTTTGCCAGCAGGCACTTCAATATTGACTTTATCGCCGACTTTTTTGCCCAAAAAAGCTTCGCCAGCTGGAGATTCATTAGAAATAAAGCCCTTAGCAGGATTGGCTTCAGACGGCCCAACAATAGTAAACTCTTTTTCTGAACCATCATACTTTACCTTGATAGTACAACCAACTTCAACGCACTTTTTTTGGCCCTTATCGTCTGAAATAAGCACCGCGTTTTTTATGACTTCTTCAAGTTCTCTAATTCTGGCTTCGTTCATGCCCTGTTCATCTTTAGCTTCGTGATATTCGGCATTTTCTGATAAATCACCTAGCTTTAAAGCTTCTTCAATTCTCTCGCTAATTTCTTTGCGCTTAACCTTTTTTAGAATCTCAAATTCTTTTTTTATCTTTTCCAATCCTTCTTTTGTGAAATATTTTTCTTCACTCATGGGATTATTATTAATTTTTATTTATAAAAATATATCTACTAAAATATCAAAGCCAATATTTTTAGTCAAGTATTTATCCACACATATAAATCAAAAATTCAAAATACCAAATTCCAAAACCCAAGTACCAAATTATAATTTCTAATTTCTAATTTCTAATTACCTACTTTATAAACATTAAAATACCAATTCAAAAAATCATAGGCAACAGGCACGCAAACCTGACTACCCTCCCCTCCTTCTTCTACCAAAATTGTTATTACTAATTCTGGATTATTATAAGGAGCAAACCCAGTAAACCAGGCATGAGTTTGCTTTTCTGAACTCCACTGAGCCGTGCCAGTTTTACCACCTGCGCCAAAACTTAAAGCGTTTAATAATTCAGCACTTCCGTCAATTGTTGTCTGGCGCATAGCTGTTTTAACTATGTCTAAATTCTTTTGGTCAATAAAATTTTCTCTAAGGATAAAAGGTTCTATGATCTTTTTTTCTCCGTTATTATTAACTATTTCTTTAACCAAATATGGCCTAAATAACTTGCCGCCGTTAACAAAAACGGAAGTATAATTGGCAATTTGCAGGGGCGTGACTAAAAGATCCCCCTGGCCAATGGAAATATGATAAGTATCGCCAATGTACCAATCTTCATTTTTTGTTTGTTTTTTCCATAAGGGATTGGGGACGAGACCAGTTGCTTCTCCTGCCAAATCAATCCCTGTTTTTTCTCCTAAACCAAATATTTTAAAATATTTTTCTAGATTTTCTACGCCCAAACCCTCAAAATCCTCAAAACCCCCGCCAACCATATAAAAAAAAGTGTTAACAGACCATGCGATTGCTTTATATACATTAGTTAAGCCGTGTCCACCGGCCGCCCAATCAGGAAAAAACCATCTTTCATAAACCCATAGCCCGCCCTTACTCATAACTGTTGTTTTATCTGTAATTATCCCTTCTTGCAAGGCGGCCGCAGCCACAACGGGTTTTATAGTCGAGCCAGAAGGATATTCGCCTTTTATTGCTCTGTTAAATAAGGGCTTATTTTCATCATCGGCTAACTTCTTGTAATCTTCCACGGAAATACCAAGGGCAAAAGAATTACCGTTGAAATCAGGCAAACTTACTAAGGCCAAAACTTCACCATTTTGCGGATTTAAAATAACTAAACTGCCTCTTTTTTTATTTAATCGTTTCAAGTATTGATTAAGTGTTTCTCTGGCTTTATTTTGCACTTGCTCATCAATTGTCAGAATTAAATTTTGTCCATTATTCGCGTCTTTATGATAAATTACTTTTTTTTCAGAACCGGTAGCGTCAACCTCCAACACATCTTTGCCATATTCCCCCCGCAAGGTTGATTCATAACTTAATTCCAATCCTGTTTTACCGATATAGTCGTTGAATAAATAATCTCCGCTTTTTTTATCATTAAATTCCTGTTCACTTAATTTTCCTTCATAGCCGATTAAATGAGAAAATTCATAAGGATAAAGATATTCTCTCTGATTATGAGCTTCTATATATAATCCAATAATATTACTGGATTTAATTTTTAATAATAAAGATGTTTCGTAATCAATATTATCTTTAACAGCTACTGCATATTTAAAATTTTTAGGATATTTATCTAAAATATTATTAATTTCTTCAGGCGTTAAATTTAATGTTTCGGCTATAAGCATGATCTGCTCCTGTCGCTTGTCAGAATTTAATGATAAATCCCTGGGCAAAACTAAAGCGCTAAAAATTGGATTATTTTTTATTAATGGCTTACCCATACTATCAAAAATTATTCCACGCGAAGCGATAATGGGTTTTTCCCTACTCCTATTACTTTCCGCCAAATAATTATAATAGCTTCCTTTAATTATTTGCAGATAAAAAGACCTGCCTAAAAGAATAAAAAGACATATTAAAATAAAAACTAAAAGCCAACTTAATTTTTTATCAGATAAATATTTCCCAATAAAACCAATATCCTTTTTTTGCTCTTTTGGCAAGGCAGAATCACAAGTGTTATTACTAAAAATAATATCAGCGTCTATTTCCTTGGCATTTTTATAGGATCTTTTTAAAATCGCATTATTCATTTATCTTTTGATTAAAAAAACCAGATTTAATTTCCTAGTGCTTATTTGGCCAAAAATAAATATCAAAGACATCAGAACAGCGTTTAAAATTAATTGCCAGCCCAAATTAGATAAAAATATTTTATCTAAAGTAAAATAAATCGCAGTCAAACCAATTAAATGAAAAATTAAACTGAAAATCAATAATAAAAATTCATAAACAATAGTTGACATTAAAATGAGGATTAAGCTTGTAAACAAGGAAAAATTAATAAAAACATTTTTATATAAAAAATTTGCGCCAAATAAAATAATTAAATAAATAAGAATAAAAGTGCCTATGGGCAAAAATGAATAAATGTTTAAAAAAAGCCCGATAAATAAAGCGAAAATAAAACTAACATTAAATCCCCAAACAATTAAAATAAAAATTACAAAAATCAGCAATATATTCAAATTACTTAAAAAGCCCAGGGCAGGAAAAATGCTTTGGACAATAATAACTAATAGAAAAGAAATGATTATATAATATAAATATTTAATCATTGTATTATGGTTTTAGGAATTACTATGCTTAATATAGTTATTTCGCCATAATCAGCCAATGGGCTAATCGTTGCTGATTTAAAAAGTTCGTTTTTATAGCTAATTATTCTATTAACTTTACCGATAATTAAACCTCTGGGGATATTTTGCTCCATGCCGCTTGTGATTATCAAATCATTCTCCTCAATATCCAAATCCTGAGGAATAAATTCCACTTTTATGCTTAGCCCAAATTCACCCTTGGCTAGGCCGATAGCCTTATTACTATTTATCAAGCTGACAGCAAGCTGGCTAAATTGATCAGTTAATAGCAAAACTGTTGATGTATTTTTCCTCACATCTATTAACTTTCCTATAATTATTCCGTTATCTACAATTACCGGTAAACCGGGTTTTAAGCCGTCAAATTCCCCCTTATTTATTATTAAAGTATTGACTCGATTCAAATCGCGAGAAATCACTTTACCAGTTATAAGATCGAAATCCTTATCTTTTTTATAATCTGTAATGCGGCTTAATTTTTCATTTTCCTGTTCCAATGCTTTAAGCTGACTAATTTCATAAGTTAATTGATTAATTTCAGCTTTTTGTTCAACATTCTCTTTTTTTAAATTTTGCGCCTCTTGATAATTGACTATAGAATATTTTAATTTTGTTAAAAAAGCATAGGTAGTATTTTGGGCATCAGATAATATATTCATGGCAAAGTTTTCAGGAATTGCTAAAACACCAAGATAATGTAAAAAAACGAGCAGTATAATAACTGCCGCTATATAAAATTTTATGAACTTATTTTTTTTTAATTCGTGCATAATTATGAAGATTCTTCAGAAGTTGACGGACAGCAAATCGTTTTTAATAATTCTAAATTATCTAATAAATAGCCAGCACCCCTAACAACCGCGGTTAAAGGATCGTCTGCAATATAAACCGGAATTTGAGTTGCGCGCGAGATAGCTTTATCTAAGCCCTTAAGCAGTGCTCCTCCGCCGCTTATAGTTAAACCGCGCTCATAAATATCTGCTACCAATTCTGGCGGTGTAATTTCTAACGTTGCTTTAATATTGTCAATGATTGCCCTGATTGATTTTGTCAAAGCTTCTCTTATTTGTTCATCATTTACAATTATTTCCCTGGGCAGACCCGTAACAAGATCGCGTCCGCGCATTTGCGCTTCTAAAACTTGCTGTTGTTCAGTGGCTGAACCGATTTTGATTTTAATTTCTTCGGCAACTTTTTCACCCAAAAGAAGATTGAATTTACTGCGCGCATACTGAATAATATTTTTGTTCATTTCTTCACCGGCAATTTTTATTGACTTGCTTGTTACAACTCCGCTTAAAGAAATTACTGCTATTTCAGTAGTCCCTCCGCCAATATCAACAATCATATTCCCAATTGCTTCTTGTATTGGCAAACGGCAACCTATGGCTGCGGCCATAGGCTCTTCAACTAAATATACCTGACGGGCGCCAGCAGAATAAGCCGCATCTTCAACTGCTTTTTTTTCTACTTCTGTAACATCTAGGGGGATACCGATAACAACTCTTGGCCTGGCAAATAAATTAAAACTACCTTCATGAACCTTATCAATAAAATATTTTAGCATTTTTTCAGTTACCTCAAAATCAGAAATAACCCCATCACTTAAGGGTTTAACCGCCAAAATATACGATGGTGTCTTGCCAACCATTTTCTTAGCTTCATTGCCGACAGCCATTATTTGCCCGATTTTTTGATTTATTGCCACGACTGATGGCTCATTAATAATGATGCCCCTATCTTTAACATAAACTAAAGTATTGGCAGTACCCAAATCAATGCCAACATCCTTGGAAAATCTTCCTAATAAACGATCAAATATCATAATAAAATGATTATAAAGCTTTCTTTAAATAATCCCCTATTTTTTTAATTTTAATCATTTCAACTTTTTGTGAATCCCGCTTTTTAACTTCAATACTATCTGTTTTGGCTGTTTTTTCGCTTAAAATTAGCCTAAATGGAATACCAATTAAATCGCTATCATTTAGCTTGGTGCCAGCTGTTTCATCCCTATCATCATACAAAATTTGAATGCCTATTTTTGTCAGATCATCATATAACTTCTCGGCCTTTTTAGCAAGGGCATTGTCTTTAGAAATTAAAATTAAATGTACTAGAAAAGGCGCAATTGATTCTGGCCAAATAATTCCTTTATTATCATTGAAAACCTCGACAATTGTACCCATAATACGACTTGGCCCAATGCCATAACAGCCCATTATAATTTCTTGTTCTTTATCATTTTTATCTTTATATTTAAAGCCGAAATCTGCTGAAAATCTCGTGCCTAATTTAAAAATATTGCCAGTTTCTATGGCTTTTAGCTCCTTAAATTTATCTTTGCCTAATTTACAACCTTCACATTGGGTAATTTCATCAATAACTTCCTTATTATAAGCGATCTTGCATTTTTCACATAAATAAATCGTATCTTCGCCATTTTTAGCTAAAGTTTGAAACTCATGAGAATATTTTGAAAAAGCTCCGCCAGAAGAAAGCGTTAAATAAGTAATTTTGTCTAACTTTAATCTTTTAAAAATATTAAAATAAGCTAATTTTACTATTTCATAATATTTATCTAAATCTGCGGCATCTGCATGAAAAGAATACAGATCTTTCATTAAAAATTCCCGTCCGCGCAACAAACCTGACTTAGCCCTAGCTTCATTTCTGAATTTCGTCTGAATCTGATAAATATATTTAGGCAAATCCTTATAAGAAAAAATGTACTTTTTTAATAATGGAGTAACAATTTCTTCGTGCGTTGCGCCCAAAGCATACTCTTTACCTTCAATATTTGATAATTTAAAAAGCGCATCAAAATTATTCCATCTTTTTGTTTTTTCCCAAACTTCTTTTGGCGTTAAGGCTGGCATTAAAATTTCCTGGCCTCCAATTTTATCCATTTCTTCACGAATTATATTTTGTATTTTATTTATCACTCTTAAACCCAGGGGCAAATAAGTATAAACTCCAGCCGTCAATTTATCAATAAAACCCCCTCTGATAAGCAAGGAGGCGTTTAAACTCACTTCATCATTGCCAATTTCTTTTCTGGTTTTAGTAAATAAAATTGATTGTTTCATATATTTGAGCTATGTTTTGTTTTAAAACTAATAAAAAATACTTCAATCACTGATAAGGCAACAATTAATATAATAATATTCTTCCAGGCAAGCAAATCCATATGATTCAAATATAAGGCCACGACTATCAATAGAGAAAACCAAATTGCTTGACGAAAAGAAATAATGACTTTTTTAAATACTAAAGTATCTTTTGTAAATATCAATCTAATAAATAGACCGATTAGAGAAAAGAGTCCCAATAATGTTAAAAATAAGCTTGTGTAGAAAAAAATAATAGCTAATAAAGTAACTGGTTCAAAAAAATTAATAACAGCCAGCAAAATTAAAAGACAAGCCAAAGTACCAAATAACATTAATAAGATATAATTTTTTAATGACATAAGTTTATTTTAGATGAATTTATTTTATCATAAAAAAAATTTTTTGACAAATGCCAAAATTCAGCTTACCTTAGCAATATTTCTTTAATTTCTATAATATAAATCTGATATTTTTCAACGCCAATGTATCAAATTTTTTATTTATTTTATTTATAATCAATTGTTTTTTTAAATTAATTTCAGCCATTACTGCTGAACTCAAGCAAGCTACTGTTAAAGTACCGTTTTTAATAAATAATGGCTTAATTTTATTTGATGCGCTATCACCAATTATTTCGGGAATTATTTTTTCGAATTCTTGAATTAATAAAGAAGTTCTGATATTTTTGGAAAGCCCCGTTTGCTTTATTCGTTTCTGAAGTAATTTTTTTATATGTTGCATATTTTTACCATCCGTTCATTTCTGCCCTTTGCCAAGAATCAGTATCCACGCAAACATAAATATAACCGCTGGCATATCTAATATCGCCAATAGTACATGGGTCATCGCTAGCTGTTGGCGCAGTTCCACCTAAGCGTATTGCTCCAGAAATTGAGCCTGACGCTTGAATATCACCACTAACGTCAAGAGTCGCACCTGGCGAGCTAGAAGATCCAATTCTTGTCCAGCCAGCAAAAATATTTGTATATGAATCATTATCCAGCCACAAACCCCTATCAAAAATAAATTGTCCGGTATTGTTTTCAAAAGACAAATTTCCAAAAGTATTATTAAGATCGCTGCCAAATGAAATTAAATGATAGCCAGCATCTTCACCTATAGCATAACTGGAATCATTTAATACTCTTAAGGGATAACCACTAGAATTATTCTGTCCCCAATTTGCAAAAATTCCAGCAGAGCCGGCAGTTGAAAAATTTAGTGAAGCAAAATTTGTTGAATTGTCTTGCACGGATCTGCTTTCAAGAATTAAAGTCTCTGGAGAATTATAAATCCTATTATATGCATCATAAACTGAACCAAGATAGCGATACATTATAATACTATCAACCCTACCCTTATAATAATTACCGCTGCTATCGCCGCCAATATATAAATCGGTGCTTGTGCTAATATCTCCCACGCTAGAAATACTTGTTGAATTTGTAGGCCAGCCATTTTTATATATTACTGCATTGCCATCGCGATCAAAAGCAATTAAATAATGTTCCCATTCGCCATTTGAATCATCTCCTCCGGAAGCTGACGCCGTGACTGTATTTGTGCCATCGCCTATAAAATAAGTTAAAGAATTACTTTCATTAAAATATATTTCAAAACCGGCATCTCCGTCCCTCTTAGAAATTAATTTTTTACCGCTTTGATTATAAGCTTCATCTCCATTTAGAAAAAATTCAATAGTAAAATCATCATATCCCGGATTAAAGCTGCTATCATCTGCAAATTGAATAATATCATCATCGCCGTCAAATGAGATTGAAAATCCGTGATAACCATTTTTTGTCCAATGGGCATTGCCACTTATAGTTCCCCAGACATCGCCTGTATTAGACTGAGTTTGATTCCCCTCGCCTTCTGAAAATGCCAGTGCTAACATTTTGTTGTTAATATTAAAATAAACAGGGTCATTTTTATTAACTATGCTTGCCACCGCTGGCAGGCTGTTTAAATCTCCCAGCGTAGTAAAAGTATAACTATCAGAAATGCTATTAACATATAAATCAGAAAACATTGAATTGGCATGCGCAATATAATCTGTTGCCAAAAGAGTACTATTATAGATTGCCGCGCAATCAAGATAACCATTCAATGAAGTATTAGCGGCTGTGGCATTAGAACCAATATAAAATTTGTTAAAAAGCGCAATGTTCAAGTTTGAATAACTGCTATAACCTATTTTTTCTCCATCTACATAAAATTCTACATTGCTTACGTTCCAAATTAAAGCGATGTGATGCCAATTAGTGTCTGGGAAATCCCAGGCCGTGTCAATAGCTCCGCTGTCTCCGACTTCAACTATCAAATCAGCCGCATTTTGCTTATAAATAGCTATGCGATTAGAACTTGATTCTCCCATCATTATAATATAATCGGTACTTGAATTAACGATATCATTTAATTTTACCCACATTTCAATAGAACCTGTATCATTATTTAATCCGGGGTCAGAAAAACTGATATAATCGCCATCATCGTCAAATTGCATGCCATAGCCGATATAACCAGCATTAACCCAACTAGCATCTCCGCCTAAAGTACCGTTGGCATTGCCAGCCAAATCAGTCACATTATCTCCGCTCGATTCTGAAAAATCATAAGCTAAAATTTTATTCTCATTTACATAATGCGTATAATCCTGGACATTGCCAGAATTATCCAGATAAGGCATTGATTCTGGATTTAATGTTTTGGATCCAAATTTAAACTGACTCAATTCATTATCCCATGTCAGATACGCATCCGCATTGTCACCCGCTGAAGTGAATTTTAAATAATTAGAACTAATTAAATCGCCCAAAGATTTTAAAGAAGCGCTAAATTCAAAATTTTCATTGGCATTATCATAGCTTAAATAAGAAGTTTCATTGCCGCTTGTTCCGGAAAAATACATTTTACCAGCATCGCCGCTATAGCTATAGCGCACATAGTCCCAATAGCTTTCGCCTGTTCCGGTAGTGCCAATGTGACCAAAATAAATTTCTTCACTAGAAGTATCATTTGTAAGGGTAATATCTAATACAGCCGTTCCTCCCCCATCAACATATACTTTTAAATTACTGCCCAGCTGCACAAGTCGTATCAGATGATATTGGGTCATATCAATACTATAATAGCTTGCTGGTTCATAAAGATATTCAATCTTATCGGTTTTAAATTGAATAGCGCCTATTTTACTGCCATTATAAATATTTATGCCAGGAGAATTATCGCCACTGTTAGTAAGAACTTTTAACCTGGCCTCTACAATAACAGAGACAGCTGATGAAATATTTGCTTCTGCTCTAGTATAATAAATTGCGTCAGAACCAGAACTATCGGTTAAATGCAAAATTCCGCTACTAACGCTTTCAGATTGCGTGCCGTTTTTTGTCCAGCTTGGCGTGGCACTAGCTGGCAAAACATCGGCAGTATATTCTAAATTCCAGCCACCGCTTCCGCCATAATTTACATATAAATTACTGTCTGCCTTAAGGTTTATTGTTTCCAAATCACCAGTCATGCTATCGCCTTCTTTAAAAATAAATTCAGAAGCATCATGCCCGTCAATTTTTTCAGCGTTCATGGCATAGGGTGTGGCAGTAAATCTTTTACGAGGCAAAAATATTTCCTCATAAGCATCGTCGGCATTATAATCAAGCTCAACTTGCAGATAAAAACTGTCAGTCGTAAAAGTCACTCCACCATCACTAGCACACGAACCAGTCCAGCTGCCGCATAATGAATTCAATTCTACAGTAAATACGCCCGAAACAACATTAACCTTGCTGCCAGCGTCGCCTTGGCTTGTCCCGTCCCAAGTTTCAGTCCATAGCAAAGTGCCGTTTTCTGCTTGATCATATATTTTAAAACGCAAATTATACAAACCATCTGGCGGCGGCACGCCATCTGAATTCACAATTTTGCCCTGATAAGTTAAAGTATCCCTTATGCCTTCGCCAGCCATTGATTTATTCCGATAAACAAAATAAAAATAACTTGCCAGTAATGAAATCTGTAAGCCAATGATTATAATAATTAAAAATCTATCCAAATTTATTTTTAAATAAGGTTTGCCTTTTTTCAAAATTTTATTTTTGCTTTTAACTTTCATGTCTTAAAAATTGCTCACTACTGTTATAGTAACTTTTTGCGAATAAAAACCGGCTGGAGTCTGCCCGGCAATGGCAGCGACATGGCATAAATAAGTGCTGTCAGCATTGACAGGTCCGTTAGCAGAAGTAAATGACTGGTCGTTTTCAGAAAGAGCTGAAGCATCGGCAGAAACAGTATTGTCATTCATAAAAATGCAGTCCGTCACATTTTGCTCTAAATCGCTATTAGCGTCGTTTATACGCGTTATATTAACAGAATCTGATTCTGTAGTAGAAATGCCATACGCCTCTGTACCAGCCGTGACAGAGCCGCTCACATTATCAATATTACTTACACTTGTCCTCAAAAGACCGTCTGATTTAACATAACCAATATAGCCAGAAACGCCATTTGTACTAACCTGTATTTCATAATTACAGGTTTTCATATTGGATTCTGAAAAAGTGCCCAAAGTACAGGTAGATGAAGGCAAGGTCAATGTTAAAAGCGGATCAATTGTACCGGTTATATTAACCTGCCCTGATGTATCTTGATTTGTCAAGCCATTACTATTTATCCATAAATATTCTATAGTAGGACTACTATATGAGGATGATGTTGTCATACTTGCTTTCCAACGCAAATCTTCACCAGAAACATCACCATCACAAGTCGTAAAATCTACGGGAACACCGTTCGTTGCCGCGCACCAATGCGCTCCCCCATCCGCGCTTAAATAATAAGTAATTGATGTCCCTGCTGGTTTTGCATCAACTGCGTTTAGGGTAGCAGTCGTGATATTTGAGCCAACAGCATAATTTTGCGCTATGGTAAAAGATTGCAAAACTCCCGAAGTAGCTGAATAGATATCATTATTTAATTTAGTAAAACGCACCCCACCACTCGATGGCTCCATCACCACATAAATCTCATTTGTATCATGATTACAATAAATAGCAGTACGCGTAATAGAGCTTATACCTTCCCCTGTATTTACTAAAATATCCTGATCATTTGAATATCCATCCCCACCCTTAATATCACTGCCTGTATAACGGCTAAAATATGTCGGCAACCAAGCTTCACTAACATAATCAGTATAAATAAAGACAGGATAATTATTCTCGTCATAGCAATAGCTTTGTGTCCAAGTTAATTTTTCGCCCGAAGTTAAATTGCTCATTTCTTCATAACCGCTTGTAACTCCGTCTGACTTAACCCAGGCCGTACCATTCCATCTGGTAAATTCAATTTCTGTCGCTACATCAGAATAGCGATATTTCATGCTTACAAGGGGCCGATCATTACTGTCCAAATTATAGTCAATCAGTAAAAATTCATTGCCATGGAAAAGCTGCTCAAAACCACTTGTAGAGCCATTTACATATTTCCAAGAATTACTAACCCATTTGCCAATATATACATCTGCATCATAACTGTAGGCCATAAAAAGCTCATTTGTACTACTTAATCTGGGTATGGCATTACCGGTTGCATTGGAAGTAATTGCTGTTAAATTGCCAATCGTAGTAATGGGTAATGTCAAAGTATTGCCAGAATAATCTAAATAATTAGAGCCATTATATTTAAATCCCTTTGCTCCACTTGAAGCCGAAGAAAAAGTAAAAAATATATTACCGCTATTATCATATTCAAAATACGAAGAAACAGTGCCTAAAGATGTTGCGGGAGAATAATCAATTATTAAATCTTTGCCAGACGTTGTTCTATCTGCCTTTTTCCAAACCCCGCTAACGCCTCTGGTAAAATAAGCATTAGCATTCATATTGGGAATTGATCCAGAATATTCAACCCAATATATTACTGGCTCATTATTTGAATCAATTTTATACTGCCATCCTGTAGATGAAATATTTTTATCGCTACTACTAATAAGTTCAAAACCGCTAGTTACTCCATCTAAATTAGTCCAGCCAGAAGAAGCTGACCATTGGCTATAATAAAGGCGATAAGAAGAACTTATATTAGGTCGTGCTACTATAACGGGATTACCATTATCAAAAGTTAAAACAGTATACTGTCCTACGCTTAAACTAGCACCAGTTGGCAAACATAGCTCGTTGTTTTTTCCACCCTTGGTATCACCTTCTAGATTAGTCCAGCAATCTTGCTTGCCAGTACCACATATAGCTGCACCAGCACCAACAGTCCATTTAGTAAAAAAGAAGCATGTATCGCTGCCTCCCCCTCCGGCTCCTTGAGTCACTATTATGGGTTGGCCATTTTTATCATCAGTCATTTGGCTATAAAAATTTGAACTGACATCAGGAATTGTCTCATATAAACGCGGACTGCTGGTATTATCTGCATGTACCCATTTGCCGTCTATTAAATGCGCGCTAGAAGTTTGAGTATCCCATTCAGCTGTAGAATTTACAGCGTCTTTATAATCAATATTATTAAATGTTTCAATAAATGTGACTGCTGCAAAAATTACATTAGTATTTGCATAATAAAAAAGAATTAAAAAAAATACAACGATAATTATTAATTTCTTTTTTGTAATAGTCATATATAAAAT
>JAFGMD010000025.1 GCA_016927685.1 Candidatus Falkowiibacteriota bacterium | reverse complement strand
CTTTTAGGGGAGCAAGCAAACTGCTTTGCTTGCGCTGGGATTCGAAGGGCGAGCGATGTGCCGCAGGCACCGCGAGCCCAGGCGCTTGAATATTTGAATTATTTTATTTGCAATTTCTTTTGCGGAATCCCACACATTTTGTTTTTTTTCAATCTTCTCTCTGCGCCAAAACTAAACCATAAACCTCTTTAAAACCGGCTTGCTTTAAAACTTTAGCGCATTCATTTAAAGTACTACCCGTAGTAACAACGTCATCTATTAAGATGACTTTTTTATTTTTATCTAATCTATCAGAATTAATTAGAATAAACGCGTCTTTTACATTGCTCTGCCTTTCTATTTTTTTTAAATCTACCTGACTTTGCGTATTTTTTCTTCTCAATAAAAATTTTTGGGCTGGTATTTGTAAATAATCCCTTAAATGCTTAATTAAAAGTTCGCTCTGGTTAAAACCTCTATTCAAATAGCGCTTTTTATGCAAAGGTACTGGTAAAAAAATGGAATTTTCTTTATTTATACAAAAAATTTCTAATATTTTATTTTCATTTAAATATCTGATCATTATATCTGCTAAAATTCCAGAAATTTCCTGCAAATATTTATATTTATAACCATGAATTAAATCCTGTAATATCTTACTGTTATAATCAGCAACAACCCAAACCGCTTTTAAAAAATAATTTTTTTGGCAATGTTCGCAAATTTCAGAAAATTGTGTTTGTCTTTTACAAATAATGCAATAAAATTTTTTATTCAACTCAATTTTCTTTTTACATTCTTCGCACAAATAAGTGCTTTCTTTTTCGCAACCAAAGCATTGCTTGGGAAAAAGTAGATCTACAAAGCAATCTTTTATCTTAGAAAAAATTTCCATTTCAAATATACAAATTTATTGCCAATAAGCACCGTCAACTTTCCATTCATCGCCAATCTTAATCATCTTAATTAAAATATCTTGATAAAAAATTCTAGGATTAGAAATGGAATTTTTAAACTCTTGTCTTTGTGTCTTAATCAAAATTTCTGAAGCATTAGCATCTTCATCTAATAAATTTATCTGACTTGAAATTGCTTTAGTTTCTAAAGCGTAGTATGCATTGGTTTGCGGATTTTGGGCGATTAAACTTGGCTTATATGTTTGGTTAATCCATCTTATCATTGAATCAGTCATAAAAACAGTCAGTTCGTCTAAATTTTTATAATTACTTTGGTTGGAATAACTGCCAAATCTCTCGGCAAAAGTTGAAGCAGTGAATACAGCATTGCTTTTCTGAACCTCTATTACAATCGGGGCGGTATCAAGCATTTGAGATAAAATGGTGGAATCGGGAGTATTAAACGTTGGCGTTGTAGTCACTGGGACAGTTGCTGGTTCATTAATATTTTGATTATTAATATTAACATTAATCGGGCCTGAAATAATGTTATATCTAGCTAAAATCAAATAAAGAATGACTGCAATTATAATTAAAAGTAAAAAAAGTAAAAGCCAAATAAATTTACGCTTTTTATTACTTTCTGTTTGAATTTCTTCTGCCATATAATTTTATAAATTTTATTTATATTTTCATTTCTTCAACATTATCTGGATTTGATGCCGGAGGTTCTTCTTCTTTTATTTGTTCCTTGGCTGTCTCCTGTTTCAATTCTCGCTTAGCTGCTTCTAATTCTAAAAGTTGTCTAGGATCACTGGTTATTAATTGATCTTCATTGTAAGAAGCAACTACTTTAATCGCGGCATGTTTGCGGCCGGCAAAAAATATACCCTCGCCCACTCCGCCTTCTAATAACAAATATTTTTCTCCTTCTGTCAACATAAAAATTTTCTGTATCGTATCTATCGCAGCTGGTGATTGTTTTAATAATAGCTGTAAAGCTGAATTAGTCACAATTGCCTTGCCGTAAGGATTATTTAAAAAGTCATTAACATCTTGAGTAATAGTAGTAACTCCTAAATAATACTTTCTGCATCTTTTTACTAAAGCATAAATGAATTTGGCAGAATCTTCCTGGGTCATCAGCCACCAAGCCTCATCAATCACCAATATTCTCTTTTTAATTTCCGAACGCACAACATTCCAAATATAATTGATGATGGTATAAATAGCCATTGGCCGTAATTCATCTTCCAGATCCCTGACGCTAAAAATAACCAATTGGTTCTTCATATCTACGTTGGTGGGAAAATTAAATAAACCGGAAAAAGTGCCTTCAGTAAATTTTCTCAAACGTATACTTATGCTTTTTGCGCCCTCCAATCCCTCTAAGATATTTTGTAAATCCTGCATGACCGGAACTTCGACCCTGCTTAAATCAACTTCAGGAGTAATATCCTTGCTGGCATAAGTTTCTAAGAGAGCCCGATCAAGTATATTATCTTCTTCTACGGTTAATTTCCCTAACATGATACGTAATAAGCCCTTTAAGGTAATGACTGCACTGCGGATAATATCTTCAGTAGAAGCATCGCCGATGCCTCTTGGTAAATCAAAGGGATTAATTTTATTTTTTGACGCTAAAGATATATCAATATAAGTTCCACCGACAGCTTCAGCCAAATGAACATATTCCCTTTCGGGGTCAATAATAATAACATCAGTCCCGAGCATCATTGTTCTTAAAACCTCTAATTTAATAGCATAACTTTTACCTGCACCAGAAGTGGCGAAAACAACAAAATTGGCATTTTGTAAAGAAAATCTGTCGAAAATAATCAAACTATTATTATGACGATTGACACCAAATAATACACCATCATCAGAAGTCAACTCTGAAGATATAAAGGGGAAAGATGAAGCAGCCGGCGAAGTATTCATATTAAAAGAAACCATTAATTCATCGTTAGCTAGAGGCAAGGTAGAATTAAAGCCCTGCTCTGCCTGATACAGAACTTTACGGCTATATATTAATTTACCCCCAATGACAGATTCTATTTCTCCGGTCAGTTTTTCTAATTCTTCCATATTTTCAGCATAAATCGTAATATAAAGAGCAAATTGAAAGAATTTTTCTGTACCCTGAGTCAAATCATCTCTTAATTTTTCTATATCTCGCAAGCCAGTTTCTAATATCGGATCGCGTGGCGCACCTTTTTCTACGTCTGACATTAACTGTGCTTCCATATTACCCACTCTTTTTTTCAATTGTTTTAGAATTATTTCTGATTTAACGGGATAAAAATACATTGCCACATCCAGCGTCTTGCTTAAATTAATTATAGGCGTAAACCAGCCCACGCTAACATAGCGAGGATAATTTACTACAAAAATTGTTCGCACATAAGTATCCCCTAAAATAAGATGGGTGGGTTTAACTTCAAAAGCAGCCGGTGCAATTAAATCTTTAATGCTGACTACGCCCTTGCGGTAAATTTTTTCTTCCTCTAAAGTAATTGCCTCTGATAGTTCAGCTGCTTTTTTACCGCCTTTTTGTGCTGGGACTGCGGATAGATTGGCTTCGTCTTTTTTTGCTTCCCGATTTTCGGGAGGTAATGGTAGTGCCATAAAAAATTTAATGAATATGCTAAAATCCTTCTACGCCTAATTGACTAACATCTTTTAGTCTTTGATTTTCGCTAGTTTTGGGGTTATATACATTATAATAAAGTTCTATTAAGCTTTGCGTATCTAATATAACGCTTTCTAAGCCCATGGAATTTAAAGCGCCTTGAATATTCCCCAATCTTAAATCTAATTCTTGTTTATATTGCATAAATTTTTCTTTTTTCATCCTGATTTCCTGGGCTGTATGAAATAATTCTGTAAACCTTTGCCAAAACCCTTTTGATTTTGCACCCAAAGGATTATAAGGAACAATAATAAGAAATTTTTTAGTCATGATTTCGCCGATTTCTATAAGCTCATTAATAAAATCTAAATAAGAAAAAATTTGATTGCGCAATAAGTCGTTGAGCTGTTTTTTTTGCGCCTCTCTTAATCTTTTAATATAACCTTCAATATCTAATTTTCTTGATTGCACAACTATTTGCAGATTAAAATCTAAAGAATTTAAAAATTCCATATAACTCGAAATCAAAGCGTTTTGTTCGGCTTCAGATTTTAGAGCAAAATTTATACTAGAACATAAAATGACTGCGCGCAAAGTGCCGTCTTTCATAATAACAGTATTGTCTCTAATTTCTGCCATGTCTAAATATTTTTGCGTTGATTCTTTTGCCATATTTTTTTATTATTCTTCCTCCTTATAAGCGCCGCCTGTGTTAACTATTAAAGATAAGCTGGTTAAGCGCGATGTTGGAATAGCCGGCTTGGGTATAAATTCTTTTTTTATTTCAACTTTTCCGGCCGCCGGCAAAGCTGTAACTGGCAATTTATTCCAAATTCTTAAAGTAGGCTTGCGTAATGTTTGCACTAAATTCAAAAAGAAAAAATGAAAAGGCATCCCATTAATCTTTAAAAAGGCAATTATCCCAAAAATACCCGTAACAAGCACAGCCACGACTATAAAGGTATTAAAATACAATAATTTATAGGCAATAAAATCAATCATGCCCGCCACCATTAATATCAAAAACTGTCTGGTTGTTATGGGCCCGATAATTTTACTCTCGACATCAATAAATTGTGGAACCATGAATGGTCCAAAAGCCATATTAATATTTTAAACTTTGATTTAATTCCATTATTGCCTGATATTCAGGCATGGTTAAAGTATTACTTTCGCTAATTACCTGTTCAATTGATTTTCCAGCCATCATGGCTCGATTCATTATTTCGGCGTACATTTTGTAAAGTGGACTTGAACGTAAGGCTTTGATGCCCTGCATTTTTTTAATCAAAGACTCATCTTCTAAAAGATCTAATTTGCTTATAATTTTAAAAGCCGCTTCTTTTGGATCTTTGGATAATCTGCGAAAATCCATTACGGACAAAGCATTTAATTCTTCAATCGGTCCATACAAAGTAGTTGACACCTCGACTTTTACATCTTCCATTTTAGGACGATTGTCTGTATCTGTTCTTCTAATAATAGGAGGCCTGGTTTGAATTTTAGGCGCTTTTGGCTCTATTTTCTTTACTGGTTCAATGGGTTTGGGTGGTAAAGGTTGTGGAGCTGGAGCTGGAGGAGGCGGTGGAGGCGGCAAAGGTTCTGGCTCAATTTTGGGCGCTTCAATTTCTTTTTTACTTTCTAAAAATTCTTCTTCTTCAATAATCTCCTCTGCTAAATCTGGAACCTTAATAACGGGCTTGCTTTCAGTTAATTCTTGCTTAATAGTTTCTTTTTGTGCTAATTCATTATAACTTATACCTTTTTCCTTTAATAAATCTTCTATATGAATATCCTGAATAGCTTTTTCTGCCACCATTGGACCCTTAACTTTAGCAGCCACATCAATTTCTGTTTCTTCAATTTCTTCTTGTTTTTTTAAATCTTCTGAAATCAAACTTAAAATATCTACATTATTTGCTTTAAATTCCTCTTTTTTTTTATTTAAAATATTTACTAAATTTGATGCTACAGAATATTCAAGTCCAATTCCACCGACCTTTGCACTTTTTGTCAGTGTGTCAATCGTTTCTTGATCATCTCTAATATTGCGAAACCAATTTAAAATAATATCATCTAATCTTTTTTTATATTTTAAATCAACCCTTATATTGCTTTCCTTTTTTATTTTTTCTAAAATCGATTCTAAATCTCTTTTTTCTTCATATAATTGAGACTTTGCTCCAGGTATTTTTTCTAATAATAAAGGGAAAAGTCCTTCTTTCAGTTCTGTAGCTAAATCTAGGGCAATTTTAAAATCGATATTTGCTTTTTCGCTTATCTCCCCTCCCAAATCATATTCATCTATCTTTCCCTCAAATAAATCCCTGATAACTTTTTTAACTAGCTCTGCCTTTTTGGATTCAATCTTATATTTATCTAATATTTCTCTTATCTTGATGTTTAAGGTAATATCTTCAATTACTACCTTTTTTGTATTTTTATTATCCATATTTTTTATTTTACCAATATAGCTATTCTTCTAATAATCCTCCGTATATAGATGCCATTGTAGCCTCAATATCATCAACTATTGCCTGAACTTCCTCCTTTTCTAAATCAGCTCTTGTCCTGGCAAATTGTTCTAGTTCTTTTAAGCGTTGATTATAATTTTTCAGCTGTTCTTCGTTAAATTTCGCGCCCTTTTTTGCCATTTGTTTTGTGTATGTCTTAAAGACGCTAATTGTTTTATAGATGGCTTCATCTAATTTTTTCTTTATTTCTCCCTTAGCACCAGATTCTTTAAACTGATCTAATTCTGTTTGGTTCAAGCCTGGTAGAGATTCTAATTCTATTTCGCCGGATCCGACTTCGAAACCCGGAATTTTAGCCATATCTAAATTAGATAAAACTTCTGTATGTGTCTTGTGCTGGGAAGCATGATATTTAGCTAAATCTTCTTTATAACGCACAATTTGGCCCGCTCTGTTTTCAGCCACATCCGCTTTAACGCCTTTTGCTTGCAAACTAACAGCAATATTTTTCTGCACTTCCTTTGGATTCTCAAATTTTGACTCATCAGGACCAAGATAAAGCTGACCTCCCGTTTGACTTTGTTGATCAATGAATTCCTTCATTTGATCTTTATCAATAATTCCAGGAATCTCCTTTGGCTCAATTGGCTTAGGCGCTATGTATTCACCTTTTTTATTTATTGGTCTGTGCCAAATCCACTGCTTGACTGCCCTTAAATTGCTATTTACTAAATCTTTAGCCCTTTCCACGGGCTGACCTTTTATAGCCATTAATTTATCGTAATTTTCTTTTTTCATTACTCGTTCTGCAATTTTGCCGATACGACCGGCTTTTGGAGCTGGCGGCGGTGAAACTTTTTCAGTTACCGCTGCTTCTGCTGCAGCAACTTGATATTCGCCAGCCAATCCTGAGGGCTTATTTTCTTCGCCGCCAATTGCTAATTTACCACGCCCACCCTCTGCTGGTCCTTTTCTTAAGCCTGTTCTGCCAGCATATTCAGCGGTAGCGGCTTCATGTATTTTATTTAACTGCCTTCTCTCGTCCTCATTAAATTTAGCTAATTTTTTAGGATCTTTAACTATTTCCTGTACGGCATTGGCTAAATTAGTACGCGCTAAAGGATTATAATGGCCAAAATTGCTTGATTGGTCAGCATAAGCTAATAATTCTTCTTTCCAATATTTATTTCTTTCTACGCCTGTTTCGGGATCTATTTGACTTCTAAAGGCCTTGCTTTGCTCTGCCATTTGACCCTGATCTTTAAAATTCATTCTGCCCACGGCATTTTTATATTCCTCTGCTGGTGTTTTGGTTTTTGTCCTTAATAAACCTTCTTCTGTAATATACATATCATTTGTGCGCAAATGCCTGCCTGTTTCTTTTTTATAATCTTTAGAAAGTTGTTCGCTAAATTCAAACATGCGCCTTTCTCCCATTTTACCCCTGAATTTTGTTCTAAATGAATCAACATCTTCTGAGTCAACCCAGCCCTGTCTCGCGCCTTCTGCCATCATTGCTCGGGCGTCTCTCATATCGCCTCTTTTAACTGCCGCATCTTTTTCTTTTCGCCATGTTGTGGGATCTAGGAATGCGCCTTCGGCTTTTTTTCTTTTAACATCTTTTTCTTCTAATTCTTGATAAGTTCTTTCTACCATCATTTTTCTGGGTCCCACAGCAGACCTAATTTTAGCTGATGCTAAATCTACAGCCTCTTTCCTGCCTTCTTTTGTCAAATAACGTAGGCCTCTCACATCTCTCATCCTATCACTTATCCCCTGCGTAGTGGCTAATCCCACTGTTTTAACAGCACGAGTTGGCAAAGCCGCAACTCCAGCGGCAGCGGCGCCTGCCCGGCGCGCATAATTTTCCACCCTGCCCGCTGTCTGTTTTTTCATCCAATCAGCCGCACCAGATGCAGCACTTGCGCCAACTACTTTAAATTCGCCAGTAAATTTCAAACCCGCTACCAGCAATAAAATTGAAATAACAAAACCCATAACATTATCAATTCTCCCACCTTGCGATTGTGTCACTAATACACTTTGACATACATTATCTTCGGTAACAGCTGCCATTTCACTGGAAATAGTAGAAAGATTATTTAAAGTACTGACAGATAGCCACAAAAAGAAAGCTAAAAACGGGCCAACCATGCAATATTCAAAAAACATTTTCCACCAACGGCTGGACATTTCACCTAATTTGCCTGCTCCTTCAAAAGTCCAGGCGAAAAAAGCTAGAGGCGAAAAAATAACCAGCATCCATAGCATGATTATCCTAAATGTCAGGATAATCAGGAAAACAGCTATTATAATCAAGGAAACTACAGTATAAATTATGGCAAAAAGAGCCGAAGCAAAACTCGCCGTCGCTGTCATCCCTGATTTATCTACAGTTTCAGAACCAGTTATGCAATTTGAATATTTTAAACTTTGATCAATATTAAAACTTCTAGTAAAAACTGGCTCTAGGGATTGTTGATAACCATTAACAAAAGAAAGCATAAGGACCTGAAAAGCGTCTATGATTAGGCCACAAATCGTCCTACTGAAATTAACTAAAATAGCCATAATCAACAAACGCCCCAAAAACTTGTTATAGCCGTATTTTTCTATTTTTAGAACAGTGGCAAAAGCAATTAGCAATAAGCCCAAAATAAAAAACATATTTACTACATCACGTACGGCAGTCCAGCCAGATTTGACAGCTGGCGTATCAATAAATTTATTATATGTGCTCACTTTAACTAATAACCTCATTACTGCTAATAATAAGGAAAGCGCTAAAGCGCGTACACTATTTGACAGCCATTCGACTGCCTCCTGAAACTTTGCAGTAATAAGACCCCCAGTTTTGGAGTCATTAGTTTGAGCGGTTGAATCTGAAGTAGTCGGAGTTGTAGTAGTCGGTGTTGCAGTTTCGGAAGTACCTTGAGCATTTACTATTGCCACAAGCCCAAATACTAAAATAAGAATCGTTATCATTAATAGAGTCGTGCCAATAATCTTTTTAATTTTTTTCTTATTTCTTAGCATTGATTTTTGGGAAATTTCTAAATTTTTTTATTTAATTAAGCATGTAGTACCGCTCCAAGCGCAGGCAGGATTTATCTTACAAGTCAGTTCGCTTTTATGTAATTTGCATGTATCTATCAAGAATGGGAAATAGGTCAGGCAAGCATATGGACGATAATCTTTAAAGTCCAATGCCAAAGATTTGGCAGCCAGCTGTTCCTGCTCTGCCTGTCTGCCAGCAACTTCAGTATTAGCTGCCTCATAAAGCGTTCCTAAATTAATGCTGCCGTAAATCGGACTTAGGGCGTCAAATTCTAAGCACATGCCTTCTATACCGACAAATTCCTTAACCTGCCCAATGCTTGAACAAGTGCCTGATTCAGATGGCGTCAACTCTCTGCCTCTGCACTCATCATTACTTTCACAAAGCACGCCCATGCTCTCTTGTGGTGATGTGCACATTTTATTATTAGTATTATTAATCACATCGCGAGGAAAATAGACATTAAGCCCTCCTGCTCCAGTAGCCGTAGCTTTTTCATAAAAGCAGCCATTGCCAATTGAACCTATGTCATAATCTTGGCTGTATAAATTTTGCAGATTTTTGAAGTCAGTATTTTTTGAAAGCTGAAAAGGTAAGGGTGAATCTTCTGCCGGAAAAACCTTGCAAATTGGCTCTATAAAACGAGGGTCTTCAGCCGCCTCATATTTATTTTCTATCGGATAAGAGCCAAATGAAACATATTCGTTTGATACTTTTTGTGGACTAATTTCTACTTCAAGCGGATAACGGTTTGATATTGAGTAGCCAGAATAATCGCCGGCTCGCCATTGAGTTATGCGGCTTACTTCACCAGCTCCAAATCTATAAATGTAACCGTTTTGCTTAACAGAATCGAAAATTCTAGATATTATGATTGGCTGTCCCTGCAGGTCATAGCGCACATTATCTTTTTGCGGAGAAAGAAGCGTGCATTTGCCTCTGGATTCCTGGCTGCATAATTCAACTTTATTGCAATTACTAGTTACAGGATCTTGTTCTGCACAAAGTATCCATTGATCGCAAGCACGATCTCTCTTGACTTTTATAATTTCATAATTATTTGTAGATGTATTTTGAAATTGAACGCATCCCGTATCCCAATCAACTGAAGCGCAACTTTTTCTATCTACACTATTGCCTATATCTATAATATAATAGCTGTCTTCGGTATTTTCCTTAACTTCAACCAAATCATAAAGCACATAAGAATATAGGCAATCATCACTGCCTGGCGCATATAAGGTCAAATTATAATTGGTTATTGGCTCTTCTATCGGGGTATTAAATAGAAAATCAACTCTTTTCCATCCGCTTTCTGGGTTATATGAATACATATTTTCCACTGCATTACCCACTTTCTCAAATGAGAAAGAAGCCATAGGCAGTTGACAATTGCTTCCGCCTCCCCTAGCCGCTTCTGGTACGACATAATAGAAAGAAATTTTATAGGTTCTGCCGCCCTCTAGGCGCGGGACAAGGTAATTAATGCCATACCTGCCCTGCAATTGCGTTTTCAATAATTTTATTGCTTTATTGCCCTGCTGAACATTATCTGTAACGATTTGCTTTTCACCAGATCTGGGCTCAACATCGCTCCAATTGGGCAAAGCTCCTTGCACCAAACCAGTTTCAAAACTGCCATTAAAAACAAAGTTGTCATTAGTATCTTTGAATTCAGTGCAACCATTATAAGTCCTGTCGCATAAACCTACATAGCCACGATATTTATTGGCCTCATAAACCTTATAAATATTGAAGGGATTAGCTAAACATATATTGGCTGATGTCCATTCATTATTCTGAGAATCGCATATTGTGGCATTCTTTATATCAGTTAATGGCATTGTGCATTGCAAATACTTATCGCTCCAGGCGTAGCCGGTTTCTCCTCCTACTCCTTCGCATTCTACTTTGCTAGTATTATTAATTCCATCAGTCAAAGAATTGCAGCCGTAAATACTGCTTCCCGATTTAAACCAACCTGTCACTACTTCTCCATTTATAATATTTTGACCATAAGAGCAAATTTTTGACGGATCAATTTTATAATATTCGGCCCCGCCCAAATCATTAACCAATCTAATGCAACCCAAAGACTCATTATTACACATGATTGCTTTTGGCACATTTTTATATTTATCGGGATTATTTTTTAAATAAACATCTGTAAATTCCGTACCGCTCACCCTGCCTAATTTTTGACACCCCTTATTATCCTCTATGCATTTAAAATTATTATCTAAAACAAAAGCAACAATTTCATCCTTAGAGACAGTATAATCATCCAAATCAGTAGTATTATCTTTATTGAATTCCTGAATATCTGGATTAGTGGAATTCTTTGTATCTACAAGTAGTTGACAACCCACAACGCTATTTCTGCAAATGCTTGTAAATGATTTTAGATAATGCTTTTGATTTAAGACATCAGTATACGCTTGGCAACCCAACATTTCTCCGATATAGTGATAATCACAGCTTTGAGGGGTGACCCAGCTATTTTTAACGACAAATACATTATTATTAACTACTTTCAGTAAAATATTGTCAAAATAAACTCTGCCACCTAAATCTTCAAATACTAATTGGTTATTCTCTGTCTCTGTCCAATCAATGTATATTGGTCCAAGCGTGAAATTCTGCCAGTTCGGTGTCAAAGTAACTTTTTTCTCACTATCTTTCGTAATAAATTCCTTGCCAGCCATCGCTGTGCTAAATTTAACTGTAATGGGCTGATTTAAAACTTCACTTTTTGCCCAAAAAGAAAGAGTATACATATTGCCAGACCCAATCTCTACATTTTTTCTCATACTTATTTGCCCATCAGGCACAAATAAAGAATGCTCGCCTACGATTACTGATTCGCTACTCAAGCTTAAATTAACGGGCTCCCAAGAACTTGTCGTGCCCTCTTCAAAGCTATCAAATATCTGATTATATACATTATTACCCCTGTTACCAATAAAGGCACGACAGCCATTTACTTCTGCTCTACAGGCCATATTTTCGCTTGGAATAGCATCATAAATACAATCTGTGCCAGGACTCCATATTGCGCCTGCTGCTTCACATTCAGATTGATTAACATAAGTTAAATCAGAACAACCGCCCCAGCGACCATTTGTAGCTAAACAATTATCTTGATTAGAATCAGTTTTTCTATATGGATGGCAATCGTCAGAAACCGATATCGTTACTCTAATATCGCGATAATAAGTATTGCCCTGGGCATCAAAAAACTCCAAACAATTCAAATCACTTTCTCCGCCGCGACAATCCGTTGATCCGTCTATTGTTTTAGGCGCGCCAGTTATAGGTTCTTGCTGTAAATCATATTTTATTACTTGCGGACCGCCAGTTGCTGTGTTGTGTCTACTGAAAAATGTTTTTTCGCCCAAACCCCTATTTGGTTTTATACATTGTTTTAAATATGTAAAATAATATATACCTTCGCCTCCAGCAGCGACCTCGTCCAAGTTAGTAAATTGTGAACAGCCAACCTCTTCAAGCTTGCATGATTTGGCAGTAGCGGGAATGAAATTATAATAAGGCGGATCTGGATTTGGTTCATACATAGTACTGTCTTGTTTGTATTGATCATAGCCAACACATTCTTCCGGACAATAATCTTTAATGCCAACTACCCCTGGGATGTCAGGATCTTTATTTTCTGGCCTGAAAATTTGACAACCGACCTCTTCTGGCTGACATACTTTCATGTAATCTATGCAAGCGGGATCATCTGGCGCATATTTATAGCAAACATTCTTTTTATCAGCCAAAAAATAACCGTCTTGATCCCAAAACTGTCCGCCTGCTTTTAAACAATTTTCTTTGGTTGCTTCTGGTCCGCTCAATGGTACTACTGGCGGAGGATCATTAACTGTGTATCCGCGACAATTTAAATTTTCTGGCGGTTTTTTATAATAAGCCTTCTGATTCGTTTCGTAGTCAGTATAAGTGGTATAAAAATTATTTGTCTTGATTTGATCTATGCTGTTTAAAGCTAAGGTTAAATTATCAATAAATACTTTAGTATTTATTTGATTGGGCAAATTAATAATCACATCTAAGCGGGTGCCAGAGCTGTTTGTGGCTAAAGTGGCATAGTATTGCAGAAATGAAGCATACGAATCAACGCCTAAATCATAATCTTTGCTAGTAACCTCAACATCAGTATTAGAAAATCTTTTTATTAAATTTAATTTCAGTGGCTTTATTGGCTGATCGGCCTTGGCATAAACAGTCGCCGTATAAACATCGCCGGGTTTTGTTAAAATTTTTGGTTCTTCATCATTTGTTTCCGGCAATTTACTGGTAAAAATTAATTGTAACTCCTGATTAACAGATAATTTGCTTAAATCAGCGATCAATTTACTAATGCCGCTTTGGGTATTTATACCATCTTTAGAAACATGGGCATAATCACTAAAAGGACCATGGCCTAACCATTGACCATTTCTTGATAAGCAATCTGATTGAGTTGAATCATAAATTAATGCATTTTTACAATAAGTAACCCAGGTTCCGGCAATACTTCCAGCTCCTACTGCTTCGCAGTCCGCTTGATTTGTGGCTTCTGGGATAATATCACCCGCCTTTCTGCATTCTGAAATCCATGTGCCGCTATTTTTAATACAGGTCTCATTTTCAACAGGATCAGTAAAATTTAATTGCGGATTCATACAACCATCATATTTTAATGGACTATAATAACAATATTGTTGATATGTACCGCCATTATTACCGCAATCATCTATATCAGCAGGAATATTAATAGCTTTTATTGCTCCAACGCAGACACTTTCTTGCCACTTTCCATTATTTGCTTCGCATTCAATTTTATTATCATATTTATAATCAAGACAATATTCGTCATAATTGCAATTATTTTTTTGCTTGCAGCCGGTACTTGAAGAAATTACGGCCAAGCAATCGGCTTCGGTTTTTAAGCTATAATCGGCGCCAATTGTTTCCTTAATTATTAAATCCCAATTTTGCGGAAAATTTTGTTCAGCCGTATATTCAAAACTAGAATCAGAAACTAAATTTGCCGCTGGATCCCTATATAGAAAAAATTCATTACAGCCCTCATTTGTCTTGTCGCAAGTTTCGGCATAAGCATTTAAATAGATGCGCGGCTGTTCTTGCCAACCTGCAATTGTTTTATTTGTAGCGTACCAAGTACAACCTGCATTATCAGGACCGCAAATATCGCTGCCGCTTAAAGTATTTTTTAAATATGAAATAACTGTGTTGCCTGTCGCAGTGCTGGCAGTATAAGTGCGGCAACTGCTGTACTGGCTAGGACAATTACTTGTTGCAAACTGCCAAGTATTCTTTTCTTTAACGCAAACGCCATATTGTTCTTCTAAGCACCCGCCCTTGCCGTCGTCATTTATACAGCTGATAAAATCTGTACATCTTGAATATCGCGTTCCCACATCACTAGATTGCAATATCTCGCCATATGGCTCATTATTACTTGAAGATAAGCAACGCGTGGCTGGCAATTTAATAACCCAATTTGGGTCAATAAGATTACAAAAAGGAGATTCGTTTTTATCAAATGTTCCGCAAACTCCATCATCGCCGACTTCATAAAATCCATTCACAGTATCGGCCAAAGTTGCATTTATTACATTTGTTAGCATTGCCGCATTATATGTTCTAATATTTTCGTCCTCGCTTAAAAACGGCTTGAATACGCAATTATTTAATCTTTGTTTGTCATAAGGATCATCTGCACCGCCCCTAGGTGAAGAAACGTTTAAATCTTGAAACTGCTTATAAAACTCGCCCAAACCATAACGATAATTACAATCCCTGATTAATTCCGCTGCTAATTCAAAACCAAGCGGCAAAACCCGAGCTTTTCTCAATTTTTTAATATTTTCTAAATGATATGTGCCAGTATATGATTTTTCGCCCCAGGCAAATCTATAACTGCCGACTAACTTGCCTTTTCTAATAGCTTCTTTGATGGTCATTTGATCATTAATGGCCATGGCAAAATTCGGATCAATTACATTATTATAAATATTTGGATTAATTTTACCTTTGATCATTAATTGAAACTCGGCCAATAAATCAACATCCTTATAAGAATAATTAACGCTAAATTGTGCGGCTAAT
This sequence comes from Candidatus Falkowiibacteriota bacterium, assembly GCA_016927685.1. Classification (GTDB taxonomy): domain Bacteria; phylum Patescibacteriota; class Patescibacteriia; order CAIXNZ01; family CAIXNZ01; genus CAIXNZ01. Next base: position 9,885 of record JAFGMD010000025.1, on the reverse strand, counting down.
CTCTCAATGTATCTTTTTACGCCTTCAATTGTTATTACTTCTTCTTCGTAAGGGTTAGCTGGATTAGAAATAGGTAACGGAGCCTCCATGTTCAAATTTGTTGTGTATATTTCGCCTTCCTTCTCCTTTTCCTTTTTTTTCATTATTTCTTCCTCTTTTTCTCTTAATGCTTCAGTTAAAGCAGTTTTTGATTCATACTGCTGTTGCGGACTAGCTAATGATTCAAGTAATCTTCTCATATATTCATTCCACAAGGTCTGTAAAAATACGCCCAAAGCATCGGCAATAATGCTTTTTGTATAAGTTTGGGCTGAATCATTAGGCACTAAATCTTCTGTGGCCTTAGCATTAAGTAAGCTAGCCGGGGTTCTTACAAATCCTGCCACTGTGTCAGTTGCCGCTTTCCAACCCTGATTGACCATGGCCTGTAAGCGCTGGTTTAAAAATGCTTCAAACCCAACTTCTGCCATTTGTCTTTGCATTTCTTCATAGGCATTAAATTCATTGGCTTCCGGATTTACTAAATCCTTTACTGTTTCCCAATTATAAGCAGCCCCACCTTCAAAATAATCAGGATTAAAATTTTGCTGAATTTGCGTTTTTAGATATTCATAGCCGCTTTTGCCTGTATTAGCCATGCTTTCAACATAAGCGGCTTTATTGTTTATTTCTGTCTTAAAATATATTTCAAGCCCCCCTGTTAATAAAATTGTGGCTGGCGCAGTCACGCCCAAGCGCGGCAAAATTGATTTACATTGTCCGCCAACCAATTCAAAGGCATTGACGCTCTTACACGCGCCAAAAACCTGCTTAATGCTATCTAGTTTTGATATAGTCGGATTAATTTTGTTAAGCCAAGCCTGCCGAATTAAATCAATATTTTCTGGCGTAATTCTATAACTGCCGACTGAAAGCTGAACCGTGGTTTCTGTGCCGGCATTTTGGGTCATTAATTGCGTATCGCTAGACAAATCTTGAGTATCCTTATTCAATTGCGTGGCTAATTGCTGTAATTCTGTTTGGATTGAGGGAGCACTGCAAATCATTTTTCCTCCGCTTCCCTCGCTTGGGCACCCTGCCACATATTTTTCTGGCCAATCGCCCTCCATATCATACCAGGTTTGTAGGGTCTGATCACCTGACATGGCCAAACCAAATCTTGAAGTATCCTGTGAAAACGAACCTCCTTCGCCAATACTGGCATTAAAAGTTATTAATTGTGATTTGCCTATTTCCTCCCAATGACTGCGTAATTCCGTAAAAGAACAGGCAGGTTGATAACTATAATCATATTCAGGAAACATTGGTATGGAAAGCGCCAAATTAATAGCGATTCTTGGGTCTAAGGTACAAATATTCAAACCTGTCATGCTATTAACCAATGTGTAAATCAAATCTCCAATGGCCGCATCGGCATAACCCTCAATAAATTGGTCAAAATCAGTAATCCATTGCGGACCTTGACCCTTAGCGCCACTTGCTATCCAAACAGCTGTCTGCTGAGCTATGATATTTAATAAATTGCCAAGTACATTTTTGAAAAAAACTGCCTTTATCTCATCCCAAACTTTTACAAAAATATCAAAAGTAACTGTTTCCAAAGTCAGAGGCAAATCTGCCACAAGCCATTGTGCTTTTGACTCTTGGACTCTGATTAGAAAAATGCCATAAAAATTAGTAAAAATAAAAAGCAATATCAAAACTGTAATTATTGCTTTTTTTAATTTTTCCCCTCTGAATTTAAACATATTAATATTTATTGATATGTTTTAAGTGTTTCTAAAAACATCTGCTGTAAAGTCTGATCATCAATTTGGTCTAAGAATGTTTTGTCAATTCCGTTTTTTATCAATTCTTCTCTTATTTGCGCTGGTGTTAATGTTTTTAAGCTTTCTATGGCTTGGGTTTTTTGCTCGCTTTCTAAGCCCGCCACTTCATTTAATTCTCCGCTTTGAATCAGTTCAAGATATTTTTGTAATTCTGGATCATTTATACCTAGCTCCTCCAAAGTTACTTCGCCGGACAATAACTGCCTTTCTAAATTTAAAATATTATTATTGCTAAAAGTTCCATTAATATTTATCTGGCTTGTGTTGGTTGCTGAATTTATATTAGTATTTATTTCTGTACTATTTGTATTAGTTATCAAATTTGTTATGGAAAATGATGGCGCAGAAGAAGTGGCCGTATTCAAATTAGACAAATATTGATCGCGGATTTCAGCTCTTTTTTGAGATAAATTTATGGCGAAAAAAGGCATTTCTATATTCCTCTTTAATTGCAAATAACCTAAAATTATAGCTGATATTGTAATCATAATCAAAAAAAATATAAAAAACTTTTCCATTGGAGTTTTTTCTATTTTTATGACTATCTTTTCAGCTTCTTGTTCAAAAAATTCTTTGATTTTGCCTTGTGTTTCTGACATTAGCTTACTGGTTATATTATACCACCAATTCTTATTTAATTATACCATAAAAATAAGCTTACATCACCAAGTTTTTGGACAAAGATATCCACTGCTCTAAATCAAGGTCAGCCGGACGGCATTCTGGGGCCAATTTCACTGATTTTAGAGCTATTTTTATGGTTTCTTTATTAATTTTTAGACCAGCCACTAAATTATTCTGCAATTGTTTTCTTGGCGAACTAAAGCCAATTTTTGCTAATTGCCAAAACTTTTTTTCATTAATTTGGTTTAAAATGGGATCCTTTTTTAGCTCAATTTTAATAATAGCGCTATCAACTTCTGGCTTTGGATAAAAACTTTCTTTGCTGACATAATCAATAATTTGGGGTTTGCCATAATATTGCACAGATAAAGAAAGCAAACTCATTTTAGGCGGTTTGGCAATTATTCTTTGGGCAACCTCTTTTTGCAGTAATAAAATAATAACAGCTGGTTTTGGCTCATAAGTTAAAAATTTTCGCAAAACCGCGCCAGTAATATTATAGGGTAAATTAGCAACTAATTTATAATCCTCTTTTTCGCCGACGAGCTTTTTGTAAAGCTCAATATTTTTAATCTTCAAAACATCTGATAGCAATACTTCCAATTTAGTTTCGTGCTTGAATTTTTGTTTTAAAAAATAAACTAGACGCTTGTCTAGTTCTATACTTAAAACTTTTTTTACCTTTTTAATAAGTTCTTCAGTCAAAATGCCAAAGCCCGGGCCAATTTCCAAAACATAATCAGTACTTTTCAAATCCGCGGCCTCAACAATTTTATCCAGCACATTTTGATTAATTAAAAAATTTTGTCCCTTGCTTTTTGACGGCCAAATGCCATATTCATTAAAAAGCCCTTTTAATTTTTGCGGTGGGATAACCATCTTAAGATTATTGTTTTTTGTTTTCTTCTTTTTTATTTAAAGCGATTTCGCGGACAATTTTGGTCAAATCTGATTCAATTTTATCCAAACGTACCAAAACGCGAAAAACCAAATAAAATAGAATTAATACGGAAATATATATAACTAAATCAACTCCGCGTCCAACTCCCAGCCAAGCGGCAACTAATGAAGTTATTTCTGGAAAAATAATCACAAAAGCCACGCCCAACCAAAAAATAGTCCACAGAATAAATTCTTGTAAGGAAATAGCCTTATCTTTGAAGCGCAAAGCCACGCGGCTAATGACAAAAAGAATGAAGATAATTAATAATATTTTGATAAGCATATTTATTTTTTAATTAATTTGGAAATAAATAAATCTTCAATAATTTTTAAGCCACCGATGATTCCTTGGCCGAACTCCTGATAAATAATTTCTACGGGCACTTCTATGTGTCTTAAATTTTTTTGGCGGACCAAATTCATAATTTCCGTGGCATGAGCCATGCCATCTTGCTCAATTTTAATTTTTTTGGCTGCTTCTTGCGAAAGAGCGCGAAAGCCGTTATGTGCATCGCTTAATTTTAAACCAGTAAAAAACCAGTTGAAAAATATGGCAGGTTTTAATATAAAATATTTTTTAAACCAATGAACCTTAGAATTTTTTTCTAAAAAACGTGAGCCAAAAACTATATCTGCTTGTCCGTTTAAAAGGGGTTCAATAACTTTTTCCAGATCCGCAACTCGATGTTGGCCATCCGCGTCAAAATGAACAATAATTTCAGCTCCACAGCTTAAAGCAAACTCATTGCCTGTCTGTAGTGAAGCACCCTGACCCCGATTCACTAAATGATCGACCACAATAACACCATTTGTTTTACAAATTTGTGAAGTATTGTCAGTGGAACCATCATTAACAACCACAATATTGGACGTAAATTCCTTTAAGTCATTGATAACCTTACTTATATTTTCTTCTTCATTATGAGCTGGAATTATAATCCAGACATTTTGCGGTAACATATTTTATAGTTATTCCCCACTTTAGTGGGCCAAATAGCCTGCTAAAGCAGGATGTAAATATTATTTTAATTTTAAGAACGCCTCTACAAATCCGTCTAACCTACCATCTAGGACTGAATCAACATCACCTTCTTCATAATTTGTCCTATGATCTTTAACCAAATGATACGGCTGCAAAACATAAGAGCGAATTTGATTGCCCCAAGCTGCTTCAGAATATTCACCTCTTAACATCTTCTTTTCTTCTTCGGCCTTAACTTCTGAAAGTTTCAATAATTTTGATTTCAAAATTTTCAGGGCGCGTTCTTTATTTTGGGTTTGTGAGCGTTCGCTTTGGCAAGCTACGGCAATCTTTGTGGGTAAATGAGTAATGCGTACAGCCGACTCTGTCTTTTGTATGTTTTGACCCCCATGTCCTGAAGCGCGAAAAGTATCGATTTTTAAATCCTCCGGCTTTATTTCAATTTCTTCTTCTTCGGAAATTTCCGGAATCACTTCTGCTAAAGCAAAAGAAGTGTGTCTCATAGCTTCGGCATCAAATGGCGAAATACGAACCAAGCGATGCACGCCGTTTTCTGATTTTAAATAACCATAAGCATAGCTCCCCCTAACTTCAATGACCGCGCTTTTAATGCCGGCCTCAGAGCCAAATGTTTCATCAATCACTTTGGCTTTAAAGCCTTTTTTCTCGCAATAGCGCAAATACATGCGCAAAAGCATCTGCGCCCAGTCCTGCGCATCAACTCCGCCCGTGCCTGCATGAATGGCTAAAATGGCATTATTTTTGTCATGCCTGTCGCGAAACAATAAATAAAACTCCAACTCTGAAAATTTTTTATCTAATTTCCTGTATTCATCTTCAACTTCTTCGCGTAAATTAATAGACTTATCTTTTTGGTCTGTCTGCGCCAATTCTAACAAATCAGTGATTTGCTTTTTCATTTTCTGCCATAAATCAATCTCCATTTTTAAATCACTGGTTCTTTGACTGATTTCCTTGGCCTTTTTCGGCTCTTGCCAAAAATCTTTTTGACTCATTTGCGTTTCTAATTTTTCCGCTTCTTTTATCTTTTTAGCAATATCAAAGAAACTCCCAGGCCTCGGAGATTTTCTTTTCTAACTCCTTGAGTTTATTAATTAATTCTGCTTCTTTCATAAGCTAATTTTAACAAAAAAAGGCCTTTTTGAAAAGGCCAAAAAAATAAATTTATTTATTCAGACTTCCTGTGCCATTTATGCATTTATTGCAAATTTCTGGATCTTTTTCCGAGGGCTTAATACCAAATAATTTTCCCAGTGTTTTATATAAAAACCCTTCTAGGGGCACACCGCATTCTTTGCATTTTTTCATAAATAAAATTTATATAAATCAAAATTAATTATTTTATTATTTTTAAAAATTACTCCTTCTTTAGACAATAATTTCAATTTTTTAGCCTGGCCCAATTTATAACCGCCAATATAGCCATCGCTATTAATAACCCTATGACATGGCACTTTAATTAATTGCGGATTTTTATTTAAAGCATTACCGACTGCCCGTGCTAAATTCTTATTGTCTAATTTTTCAGCTAAAATTTTATAAGTTGTAACCCTGCCTTTAGGAATTTTTTTAACCAGATTAAAAACTTGTTTTTGAAAATTGATAATTGAAAATTTATTGCTCATTGTAAATTGATAATTGAAAATCGTTTATCAACTTCTTATTTCGCACTGCTTTACATATTTTAAAGCTAAATCGCGCATTTTTTCCAATTCTGGATATCTAAAAACTGTTTCCAAATTATATCTGGGGTCAAGAGTCCTTCTATTGCTGAAATTTTGAATACAAAACTTTTTAGCGCCGCTAACCATTTTTAATAAATTTTCAAAACCTGTAAAATCATGAAATTTTGGCAAAACCGTGGTTCTAAATTCATAATCAATACCACTATCCATAATCAATTTTATGCTTTTTTCAATATTTCTAAAATCATTTTTTATATTAGTCAATTCCCCATAGCGGTCAAGCGAGGCCTTAACGTCCATGGCCACATAATCTATCAGGCCTTTCTTCGCTAATAATTTTTCCAATAAAGAAAAATTGAAGCCATTGGTATCCAGCTTAACTAAAAAACCCGCTTTCTTTATTTTGTGCAAAAAATCCGCTAATTCTTTTTCGTCATTGCATAGTGGCTCGCCGCCGCTAACGCAAATTGCGTCCAAAAGACCTTTTCTTTTTTCTAAAAAAGCAAAAAAGTCCTTTTCGCTGATAAATTCCTGGCCAGGAGTTTGGCGGACCAAATCAGGATTATGGCAATAGCCGCATTTAAAATTACAGCCGACTAAAAAAACTGTGGCCGCCACCTTGCCCGGATAATCAATCAGAGTCATTTTTTGCAAACCGCCTATTTTAACCATAGAAATATGAAATAGGAAATATGAAACAAGATATTGGATAAATTCCTTTCACATATTTCCAATTTCTTATTTCGTATTTCCGTAAAGTAATTTTACGACGAAAAAAGCCCCAAAGCAAGTAAGGAAAATTGGGGCTGTCTTAAAGAACTAAAAATTTAAAGAACTATGCGGCTAATTGCCGATTGAACTCCTTGCGATCGGAGAATTCCGCTCTTTTTCCCTTGTTCCACTGATTAACTGGGCGGATGTAACCGACGACGCGAGAATAAACCTCACAGGGAGTTCTGGACATTTTGGTGTTCATAGACCTCCTCATTGGCTATCTGCCAAATGGCAAATAGATATATATTATTATTAATTATTGGCTAAATTAAGAGTACGGGCCTCGCCCAAATCAACATAACCGATTTCCGCGTCGCATTTGGGGCAGAAAAAATGTTCCCCGGCAATATAGCCGTGAACCGGACAGACGCTGAAAGTCGGAGTAATTGTAAAATATGGTAAATGGTATTTCTCGGCAATCTTTTTCACCAAACTTTTTGTTGATTCAATCGTCGGCATTTTCTCGCCCACAAATCCATGAAAGACTGTACCTCCAGTATAGCGCGTTTGCAAAGCATCCTGCAAATCCAAAGCCTCAAACATATCCTCAGTAAAGTCAACAGGCAATTGTGACGAGTTTGTATAGTATGGTTCAGCGCCTTTTTCGCGGTATGCCTGTTCATTAGCGCAGACAATATCAGGGAATCTCTCTTTATCTGCCTTGGCAAAACGATATGAAGTGCCTTCAGCGGGTGTAGCCTCTAAATTAAACAGGCTATTTGTCTCCAATTGGTAATCCATCATTTTTTCGCGCATGAAATTCAATATATCAAGCGCGAATTCCTTGCCTTCCGCCGTAGTAATATCCTTGTTAATGAGATTTAAAGCTGCCTCGTTCATGCCATTAATGCCAATGGTATTAAAATGATTTTTCCAATATTCGCCATATTTATTTTTAATGTCTTGCAAATAATAGCGAGAATATGGATACAGACCCTCTTCAGTGAATTTTTCTACTATCTTACGCTTTAACTCTAAACTTAACTTGGAGATTTGCATCATCCTTTCTAATTTTTCTTTAAACTCTTCCACATCTTTGGCCAAATACCCCAAACGGGCTAAATTAATAGTAACAACGCCGATTGAGCCAGTTAAAGGATTGGCTGCAAAAAGCCCACCGCCTTTTTTCCTTAGCTCGCGATTGTCTAAACGCAACCTGCAGCACATGGAACGCGCATCTTCTGGCTTCATATCGCTATTAATAAAGTTGGAAAAATAAGGAATGCCGTATTTGGCAGTCATTTCCATTATTTTATCTACGACTTCATTATTCCATTGAAAATCTTTAGTAATATTATAGGTTGGTATGGGGAAAGTAAAAACACGCCCATGGGCATCGCCAGCAATCATTACTTCAGTAAAGGCCATGTTTAACAAATCCATTTCTTTCTGGAAATCTTTATAGGTTTTATCTTGGAATTTTCCGCCAATAATGACTGGTTCATCTTTCATCATGCTAGGCACGGTCAAATCTAGAGTCAAATTAGTGAATGGGGTCTGAAAACCAACGCGCGTCGGCACATTCATATTAAAAATAAATTCCTGGATGCACTGCTTCACATCATCATATGTTAAATTATCATATTTGATAAAAGGGGCTAAATAAGTATCAAAGTTGGAAAAAGCCACTGCGCCGGCGATTTCACCCTGAACTGTATAAAAGAAATTAACCATCTGACCCAGCGCTGTTCTAAAATGCTTAGGTGGTTTGGAACTGACTTTGCCCTCAACTCCGCCAAAGCCTCTCATTAATAAATCACGCAAGTCCCAACCGCAACAATAAGAAGCCAGCGTTTGCAAGTCATGAATATGAATATCGGCATTAATATGGGCATCACGCACTTCTGGCGGATAAACCTTGTGCAACCAATAATGGGATGAAACAGCAGAGGCCACATGATTATTCAAGCCCTGCAAAGAATAAGCCATATTGCTGTTTTCCTTGACGCGCCAGTCGCTTTGGAATAAATATCCCTCAATCAAAGAGTCAGAATCTATCATGGCTCTCAAATTTCTGATTTGCGCATGCTGATCGCGGTACAAGATATAGGCCTTGGCTATTTTAATTTGCTTGTTTTTAATCAAAGCAGCTTCTACTAAATCCTGCACTTCTTCTACGGCTGGAATGCTTCTCTCATGGAATTTTTTATTTAATTCCCTTTCCACGTCATAAGCAATTTTCTTGGCGCGTTTTTTATTAGGATCGCCGACTGCTTCCATGGCTTTATAAATGGCCGCTTCAACCTTGGCAATATCAAAATCCACAATACGGTCATCTCGTTTTTTTATTTTAGCAATCTTACCCATACTAAATTATATTATTATAGGAGCTTTGGGAGCTATAGGACTATAGGAACTATAGGCTGAAAGGATTAAGGGTAAAAAGCTCTTATCCTATAAGCCTTTTGTTCTTCTTACCCCTTAGCTCTTATTGCTCTTCTTCTTACTTTTAAATACCGCGTTTATTTCCTTTTGGAAACTTTCTAAATCCTGAAAGGCACGGTACACAGAAGCAAATCTTATATATGCCACAGGATCTTTCTTTTTTAATTCTTTTATGACAATCTCGCCAATTTCCCGACTGGAAATTTCATCTTTGCGCAGCGCTTGAATATCCCTTTCTATCTTATTTACTAGCATGCGAAATTGCTCTTCAGAAATTGGCCGGCGCTCTAGAGCTTTGTGCAGGCCTTGTTCTAATTTTTCGCGAGAATAGGCCTGTTTTGAGCCATCGCGCTTTAAAACAGTTAAATCTAGCAATTCCACTTCTTCATATGTGGAAAAGCGAAAGCCGCATTTTAAGCATTCGCGCCTACGCCTGACCGTAATGCCGTCCAAAGCCACGCGCGAATCAATTACTTTTGTCTCTTTATAGTTACAAACTGGACATTTCATATTTTTAGAAAGCAAAATATTAATGCAAATGGCTTTGCTCAAAAATTTAAGATACTATATTTAGTGTATCCTATTATTAATTTTATACTAGATATAGTGTTTGTCAAATCTAGACAAGGTTGGAAAAAAAATT
>JAFGMD010000024.1 GCA_016927685.1 Candidatus Falkowiibacteriota bacterium | reverse complement strand
ACGTAAACAAAAAAAATGTTAAAAATATTTAACACTTTTAATTATATAAAATAGCAACATTATTTAATATAAAAAGTTTATTTGCTTAACAAAATTTTAATATAAGAAATATTGTCGCTTCAGATACAATTGTTATGCTTAAATAAAATAAGCAAAAAATATGAAAAAACAAAAACAAAAAATAAAAATTTTAATTCTAATTATTTTTACACTATCAGGATTCAGTGCTTTCCCAAATTATGCCAAAGCAACTGATGCTAATATTATCATTAATGAAATTGGCGCATATGAAACCAGTGAAAATGAGTGGCTGGAAATATTTAATAAAGGTACTGAAGCTGTTGATATGACTGGTTGGAAGTTTTATGAAGACCTTACTAATCACAAACTAAATATTTTTCAAAATGATTTTATTATAGATGCTGGCGAATATGCAGTCATTGCCAATGTAGCATCTAATTTTCAGAGTCAGTATCCCGGCTTTACTGGCACAATATTGGATAGTTCTTGGTCTTCTCTGAAAGAAAGCGGCGAAGAAATTGGCTTAAGAAATTCTGCGGGCGATTTAATAGAATCTTTTACATACATCCCCTGCGGAAATTCTTCCTTGCAGAGAATTAATCCTGATCTTGCGGATTTTACTGATTTAAACTGGCAGCCGCATCAATCATCCAATAGCGCTGGTAAAATTAATGAATTCCCAAGCCAAGATAATGGCGGGGGCGAGGAACAAAATAATGAGGAGGGCCAAGAAAATAACGGAAATGATGACGCTGACAGCGAAAATGATACGCCTCCGATTGCTATAAGCAAGCCAGTTCAAATTATTTCTTCTGGCACTGTAGTTATTAACGAATTTGTTTCTGATCCTGCAGACGGCGATGTAGAATGGATAGAGCTATATAATAAAAATGTTTTTGACATAGATTTAAGCGGCTGGAAGATTTTTGACGGAGCAGAAACAGCAACTGATTTAAGCGGTATTTTGGGGGCCAATTTTGACAATCGTTTTTTTATCATTGAAAATCCCAAAGGAAAACTAAATAATTCTGGTGACGCTATAATTTTAAAAGATGAAAAAAATAATATTATAGATGCTGTCTACTTTGGCAACTGGGATAGTGGCTTTATTAGCGAGAATGCTCCAATGACCAAAGACCCCAATTCCATAGCCAGAATTTTTGACGGCGCCAATACTTTTAAAAATAATAATGATTTTGTTATCACTCAAACCCCCACAAAAGGCGAAACAAATATTATTACCTTGGTTGAGGAATTAAAAACAAATACTGCCACTGAAGAGCCGCAAGAAATTACAGAACTCAAGATAGATGAAAAAGCCATAATTATTTCTGAAATTTATCCTAACCCGACAGGACCGGATACAAATGATGAATTTGTTGAATTAAAAAATACCGGAACTGTGGCAATTGATATAGCAAATTGGAAAATTAAAGACAATAGCAAAATGACTTATAAAATAAATTCTAAAGATTTTTTGTCCACCATAATTAATCCAAATGAATTTATTGTTATAGAAAGAAAAATTAGTAAAATAGCTCTAAATAACGACAAAGATACTATAAAATTGCTTAATGCTGATGATAAAACGATACAAACTGTAAAATATAGTGAAGATGAAAATATCCCTGAAAATGTTTCTTATATAACCGATGAAAATAATGATTGGTTTTGGACTACCACGCCAACAAAAGCACAGAATAATATTTTAACAAAATTAAACCACTATCCGGAAATTTTTATTAATTGCCCGAAAACTGCGTTTACTAACGAAAAAATTATATGTGATGCCTCTGATTCATTTGATATTGACGGTGATGATTTGATATTTGATTGGCAAATAAATAAGCTAAGTCTTGCTGGGCCAATAATTGAACAGGTGATTTCTCAAGCAGGCACTTATATAATTTCTTTGACTGTTAGCGATAATAATTTAGAAATAAAAGAAACGCAAAAAATAAAAATTACTGAACCAAAAATAGAGGTTGATAAAATTACCCAGCCAAAAACTTCCGCAGCAAAAACTTCATCTGCAAAAACTGCGGCAAGTAAAACTTCTTCTGCCAAAACAATTAATACAGCGCCTTCGCTGGAGATAGAAGGCGATAATCAAGACAGGCAAGTTTTAAAATATTTAATAACCAGTGCTGCATTTTTGAGCTTGGGCTTAATCGCAGTAATCAAGAAAAAGAAAAAAGCTCCAAACAATAATATCGTTTAGAGCTTTAACTCTCGGCTTGATTGATTTGCTCAATTGTCAGTTTGTCGCTTTCTTTTAAAATTTCATAGGCATCTGGATAATACTGCCTCAAGCATTTCGGGCAAATACCGCCAGACTCCTTATCTTTGAAACCGCGCACTTTCATTCGCGATAATTCGCAATGGCAAATGCAGCAAACCTGAATCAAGTAGCAAAATTTCGGCAATAACTTTCGCGAAAATAACCTTAATCTAAATATAATCATTATTCTCGCCTCCTTAATTTGATTATATATCTTAGCAAAAAATTAGCAAATTGTCAATAATAAAAACCTATAGGTAGAGTTCTGAAAAAACTCTAATTAATAAATAAAAACAAAACTATGGCAAAAATGAAGGACATTTTGGAAAATTTTTCCGAAAAATTTCCAATCCTAACAAAAACTTACGAGCTTTATCAAAATGCTTCTGAAATTTCTTCAAGTGAAGAAAACACTTTAAGAAAAAGCGCAGAAATTACTATCTTAGAAATCTTAGAATTGATAGTAATTGCTACAAGACAAGCTAGAGCTGACAAAAAACAGACACTAAGACAAGCTATGCGTAAATTAGAAACCATGAAGGTTTTCGCTGACATGGCTTCTCAATTAGAATTGATTAAGGAACCGAAATATAATAAAATCCAAGAAGGTCTTAATTCTGTCGGCGCTATGCTCGGCGGCTGGCTAAAATCAGTCTCAGCTGAAGCTCCTGCAGCAGCAAAATAAATTACTAAAGAAAAAAGGCCTCGGCAGAATTGCCGGGCCTTTTTGTTTTAAGTTAAATTTTTACCCCAGTAAACTTGCCAGGCTTTGCTGGAAAATTTTTGATTGGGGATCTAGTTCCACCGCCTTTTGCCATGAAAATTTCTGCTGGTTCATCTCTCCCATCAATCCGTAAATACTACCTAATTGATGGAAAAGACGCGCTTTTTCCACATTACTGTGGCCATTACTGCGAATTTCTTCTTCAATCTCAGTCAGGGTATCCAAAAGAACAAAATACATCTCGCCGTCAACAAATTGACTGTCGGACATTACTACTATCCCTCCTTTTTATTTGTGAAATATGGAGTAGTTTAACAGGATTAAAAAATGTTGTCAAGATTTTTACAATAAATACCTATAAACCTTGACATAATAGGACAGTTATGTTAAGTTAAAGTGTTCGGTTAACAAAATTTTAATGTTTTGAAAGGAGGCGAAATTTGTTGTAATTGTGGCAAAAAAAGGAAAAATGAATAAAAAAAAGGAGGTAGAAAATGGAATGGCTTACCGGACTTTTAGCGCACCTTGACAAAATATTCACCTTTGGCGTATTTTTGACCATTGGATTGGTCGCCGCAGGTATCAGTCTCTTTTCTCTCTTTCTTGGAGAATTAGGAGACGCGTTCGGCATTGATCATGATTTTGATCATCCCGATCATGACCTGCACGTCGACCATGGAGCCGATCATCCAGACTCGGGAGGCGACCATACGGATATGGCCGGCTTACGCGCACCCGGCTTCTTTTCATTCAGAATCATAATGTCATTTGTCGCAGGCTTTGGCCTGGTCGGTGCAATCTGCAGCTATTTAAAAATGGGCGTATTTGCCTCAAGCGGAATTGGCATTCTGGCCGGTTTTCTTATGGCCGTTCTTATGTATGCCTTTGTCAACTTTTTGGCCAAGCAACAGGCCTCTGCTAACATCTCGGCCAATGATCTTGTGGGCAAGGAAGTTATGGTTATTGTGAAAATTCCGAAAAACGAAGCCGGCCAAATTCAGGCCACCACTCATACCGGCACCATCACTTACCTGGCCCAATCCGAGGACGGATCTGAAATTCTGGAAGGCAACACTGTCAAAGTCACCAAGGCCATGGGGCAGACCGTGATAGTCACGCGTCTAGGCCAAAATTAACCCGAAAAGAAGGAGGAGAAAAAATGGGAGCGTTCATTATTCCAGTCATTATTGTCGTTCTGGCACTCGCCTTTGTTGGCGGTTTTCTGGTGTGGTCCAAACGCTACATCAAGGTTCCGCCAGATAAGGTGGCTATCATCACTGGACGCAAACGCAAACTGGGAGACAAGGAGGTCGGCTACAGGATTGTTCGCGGCGGTGCTACCTTTGTCTGGCCTATCATCGAACAGACCCAATACCTGAGCCTGGAATTGATGACGATCGATGTCAGAGTCACTGACGCCTACAACAAAGACGGCGTGCCAGTCAGCATTGATGCGATCGCCAATATCAAGATCAAGAGCGATGATACCTCAGTAATCAACGCCGTTGAACGATTCCTGGGCAGGCCTCAGGAAATCCAAAACACGGCTCTGCAGACTTTGGAAGCGCATTTGCGCGCCATTGTCGGCACCATGACTATTGAAGAACTCAACTCGGATCGTAAAACCTTTGCCGAAAAGATAACCAGCGAGTCCCTGGTGGATCTGCAGAAAATGGGCTTGGATGCCGATTCTATCGGCATCAAAAGCATCTCCGACGCTCACAACTATTTGAACGCCCTGGGCCAAAAGAGAACCGCCGAAGTCCAGCGTGACGCGGCCATCGGCAAAGCCCAGGCCGAAGCCGAAGCCAAGAAAAAGACATCTGAAGCCATGAGAGAGGCAGCGGAGATTGCGGCCGAAAACGAAAGAAAAATCGCCGAAGCCAACAAAAACCTGTCAGTCAAAAAGGCCGCTTACGCGGCAGAAGTTCAGGCCCAGGAAGCATTGGCTGCCCAGGCAGGGCCCAAAGCCAAGGCCTTGGCTGAAAAGGACGTGAAAACTGCTGAGCAGGCCACTCTTGCGGCTGAGACCGAAGGCGCTACTTTGGTCCAGGAAAAAGAAGCGGCTCGTCGGCAAAAACAGTTGGAAGCCACGACCATCAGAGAAGCCGAGGCAAACCAAAAAGCCGCAGTCATCAATGCCGAAGCACAACGACAGGCGGCCATTCTCAAGGCCGATGGTGAAGCGCAGGCCGCGATCAAATTGGCCGAGGCCAAAAAGAGTGCAGCTGTTCTGGAAGCCGAAGGCGATGCTGCCAAAATCAGGCAACAAGGCCAAGCAGCCGCAGACGCGGAAAAGGCCAAGTTGGTCGCCATCGCCGATGGCACCAAGGCCCAGCTACTGGCCGAAGCCGAAGGCAAGGAAAAACTGGCCGAGGCCCTGACCAAACTGAATCAGGCCGGCCAACTGCTCTTCCTCATGGAAAAATCACCCGAAGTCATTAAAGCCATTGGCGAAGCAGGCGGCGAAGTTGCCGAAAAAATATTCTCCTCACTAGCCTCTTCACTCGGCAGCATCGACAACCTCACTGTCTGGGACACTGGCAGCGGCGGAGACGGAGCGATGAACCGTGTGGCCTCCATCGTTCCCAAAATGTTCTTTGACTTTGTGCAGCAGCTCAAAGCCAGCGGCCTGGTCGATCCGACCGAAATCCTGAAAAAAGCGAGTGAACTGCTCGGCAACAAGCTGGCAGCCATGAGCAAGGAAGCTGTCGGAGACAAAACCGGCCAGCCGGCCAAGACCGAAGACGGTTCAAGGCCCAAGGCTGACGAACCCAAGAAGAAATAACCATTAACCACTAACAAGGGAGGAGGCCCAGCCTCCTCCCTTTCTTTTTTAAAGGAGGCAAAAT
The DNA here is from genome assembly GCA_016927685.1 of Candidatus Falkowiibacteriota bacterium. Classification (GTDB taxonomy): domain Bacteria; phylum Patescibacteriota; class Patescibacteriia; order CAIXNZ01; family CAIXNZ01; genus CAIXNZ01. The sequence continues at coordinate 68,494 of JAFGMD010000024.1, read as the reverse complement.
GGAGAAAATTTTCTATCCGCTACTTGAAGCAAGCGGAGCCGATGCAATAATTGTCCATTGCTCAGACCCGCGCTTTCAAGAGGCCTTCAAGTCCTTTGTTAAAAACGAGCTGAAAATTCAGCACCCGGCTTACATTGTCGTTCCTGGCAGTGTCAGCTCGGTCGGCGCCGAACTTTTTGCACCCAAACACCTCAAGACGCTCAAGGACCAAATCGAATTCATGCTCAAGCATGCCAAGCAACCGCGCCTGATCATTATCAATCACGATGACTGCCAGATGTATGGCAAGATCCATAACTTGGTCTGCAAAAAAATCAGTATCAGCGAGCACCAGATCAATGACTTAAAAAAAGCGGTTGAACTTTTTAAAAAATATGTCCCAGCCGCCAACAACATTGAAATCTTCATGGCTCGACTCGACCAAAGCCAACCGAAAAAAGTGTTTTTCGAAAAAATCGTTTAACACAAAAGGGAGTCCGTTCGGACTCCCTTTTCTTATAAAAAATATTATACAATACCTGCACTTTTTAAAATTTTATTAATTTGATCGCTAAAAACAGTAACCGTACCCCATGTTTGTGCCATTATGCTTTGTTGTTCTGATTCTTTGTTATTATCATTAACCCATTTTTTTTCACCATTAATATATTCATAGTGATATTCGTCTAATAATCCCATCAAATGACCGACTTCATGTGCGGCAACTTTATCTGAAGCATATATTGACCACTCCCCATCGCTATTCAAACCAGAATTAGGAAAATTAAAAGTAACATCTGCAATATTTCCTCTTTGATTTCTTTTATCGCTTATTACGCTTATGCAATGATATTCTGGATAATCTGCGCAAGTTTTACACGATTCTTTTTTTATTAAATCAAATTCGTAAAAGATTTTGCCAATATCATCGCTTGAATTATTATTCCAAATAATATTCATACCTTCTTTCCATCTAACTAACAATTCATCAGAATATTTTAATGCCTCGTCGTCCCTAAAATCAAAAACAATACGAACGGTTATCTTATAATTTAAATTTTCATTTACCGAAATAATCGTTTTTGCCCAACTATAATCTGCAAATAAAAAAGCAGTAATGATAATTACCGCCCCCAAAAAAATTTTCCAACGATTCTTCACAAAATGAATAAAATAAATATTCTTGGTTCAATTTTATCTTATTTAAAAAATTGAGCAAGTGGATGAATTGTGGAAAATTATTCAATTAATTTTGCTAATTTCATATTATAAATCTAAATAGAAATGCTCCAATAAATTCCACAAAGTACAGACATCTAAAAGTAAAGAGCTCTTGATTTTTTTTATTAATTGTAGTAAACTGATTTTACATGATGCGGGTGTAGTTCAGTTGGCTAGAACGTTTCCTTGCCAAGGAAAAGGTCGCCGGTTCGAATCCGGTCACCCGCTCAAATTAGTAATTGGTAATTTGTAATTAGTAATTAGGTATTGGAAATTTATATAAACTCCTGGGGAGTTTTTTATTTTCTTTTCAAATTAATATCATAAAGAGCGATACTAACCGCAATAGCCACATTAAGCGACTCCTTGGCTCCTTGCATTGGTATATAAATAATTTTATCTGTTTGCTTTAAAATATTTTTTGTCACTCCGGTCACTTCGTTGCCTACGATAATTGCTAATGGAAACTTGGGTTTAAATTTTTGAAGAGGAATAGCCTTTTTACCTAATTCTAAAGTAACTATCTGAATTTTCTGTTTTTTTAACTTTTTAATCAAGCTGGCAGTCTGCCAATAATGTTCAAAAGGCACGGTTTTTTCTGCTCCCAACGCCGTCTTGGCAATTTTTGTAATTTGTTTATCTACCGGATAACCAGAATAACCGCAAAGATAAATTTTATCAACCAAAAATGCATCAGCTGATCTAAAAATAGACCCAATATTAAAAAGGGAGCGTATATTTTGTAAAACCAAATAAATTTCTTTTTTCTTCTTTGACATAGGCTTAATTTTATTTTAATATAGTAGATACAAAAAGGAAAATAGCAAAAACACGCCGAAGTGGTGAAATTGGTATACACGAAGGACTTAAAATCCTTTGGAGTTAATCCTCCGTGCGGGTTCGAGTCCCGCCTTCGGCACCATCCGTAAAATCGGAGTAGCGTTCTTTATTTCAAAAAGCAAAAGGGCTCTCGTAAGGGAGCCTTTTTGTATTTATATAAATTTTATTTTTCCAAATTTTCTGCACCTTTCCATGCCAGCTCAAAAATTGCTTTTTGCGACTTACTGATTTCTTCTGATTCTATGATAATACCAAACATTTCCTTGCCATAGCTGGCAAAAGCAACTTTATTGCCATAAATATTTGTCTCATTATTAACTGGAAAATCCTTAGGATTCAAAAGGCGAACTTCGCGAAGCTGTTCAACATTTTTCTCCATATACTCCATAATTCCTAGCTCTTTTTTATAAATGCCACGAAATCTTATTCCCTTAGTAATTCTTTCGGTAATATATTCATCAGCATATTTTGGTAAATATTGTAAAATACCTTCGCCCACAAAACCTAAAATCTCATCGCCTTTTCTCAAACTTTTTAAACTATCATCATACATCTGTTTAATACCCTCTTTACCCTCAAAATACCTGATAGTAGGTTTAAATCTGGGAGCATTATATAGATTTTGTAATTCAGGCAAAATCGCTTCAATGTTTTCCTGGCGCTCTTTAGCTTTCTTTAAAAGCCGAGCTGGATCGCTTGGGAAAAAATACATCTTGCCTCGCTTGAGCGATTTGTAAACTAAACCTTCGTTCAAAAGCTGGTTTAAAATATCATAAACAGTGGGCCTTTTTTGGCTCACTTTTTTGGCTATGGCATAGGCAGTGGCGCCCCCCATTTCCAAGCAGGCTAGATAAATATCTGCCTTTTTGCCTGTAATATCTATTTGTTCCAATGATTCTTTTATGGTCATATTCGTAATTTTCCGACTACTAAATACAGTATAGCATATTTACAGAATTTGTCAATAGAATTAGCTATTTTTGCGATAGTATCAGCAGTAATAATATATAAGCTAGACGGATAGTATTGACTAAAATTAATTTTGTTGTTATAATATAAAATCTTGCAAAATGTGCGGGATGGGTTCTTAAACAAAATAGAAAAAATAAAAGGAGGAATAAAATGAACGTCAGAAGAACTCGTATTATCATCTTTTTGATGTTTGGCATGTTTTTTTCCGGGACTACGGCTATTATTTTTCTCAGCTTTGGTTTTTGGCAAGCATTCGTAATTATAAAAAACGCAACGACCATAACCGTGGGACAGTTTGGCTGGCCAATTATTGATCTCTTTTGTTTTGGACAAATGGCAAAATTATTTTTTGATCTTTTGGATGAATGGACACAGAAAAGGAGAGACAAAATGATCTAAGTACAAAAATAATTATGGGCGATTTCATTTGAATGGAGTCGCCCCCTTTTTCCAGGCCGTGACATGGTGCCGCAGGCTGGAAATTGGTTATATTTTTACGGGTACTTTAACAACTTAAACGCCGCTAGGTAGAAGGAGGAGAAAAAAATCATGCAAAATATTTTTGGCGCTATTGCCTTGTTTTTAATGGCAAGCGTTTTTATTGCCACTTCCATAATAGGCATCGTGCAAATGGAAAAGGATAAAAATAATCCTTTTGCCGCTATTGGATTTGCCCTACAATTGCCAACTTTAGTCCTATGCGTAATGTTTGTTTTGGCATGTAGCTTTTTAGGGTTCTTTATTCTGACACACTGAACGGCACAAAGCGCTGAAGGATGACTGAAATCGAAAAAGAAGGGATGGAATAATTTAAATAAAAAATTCAAAACAAATTCGGGCGACTTCGAGTCGCCCCCTTTCTCCAGGTCGCGACAAAGTGTCGCTGTATGAAAATCGGTTTGTAATTTGACAACTTAAAACAAGCCCGCCTTCGCTCCTTTGGAGCTTCGGTGAGCGAAGAGAGGGAAAGGGGAGGGAAAGATGAAAGAGTTACCTGATTTTTTTTGTACCCTTAGCTCATTGATTGCTTTTTTCTTTATTGCCACTTACGCCTGGCTATTCCAGCACTATTCCCTTATTCCAAATGCTCTGCCGATTGTGCTGGGGTTTGCGATCACAGAAACATTTCTTTACCTGATACGGAGGAAAAAATGAATATCACCGAGAGCATTTCCTTGGTAATTAATGTTGATGATTCTAATCCTCATTATTGCTCTAGCGCATGTAATTTTCGTTGCCGCGAGGATCTTTTAGGGGGAAGACGAATTACATGCGGACTTTATGGAAAGACACTTTACCTAGACGACCGTCATCATTGGAAAAGCGTGAGAGATCCAAGATGTATAGAAGAATTTGGGATACCAACCATAGAATTAAAAAAACGAGAGTTTAAAACAGAAAATAACTGGCGGCAAGGGCTGAAAAAATTACTTTGCCCTAAATAAAAAAATCGGTTTGTAACTTTGATTATTGAATAGGCGCAAAACAGCCAAAGGAGGAAAGAATGTATATGACAACAATAGTAGTGGCTATTATAGTGCTTTCAATTATTTTATGTTTACTCCTTTTCACCGCAAATGAAATCTTTAAGGCCATACTCGAAGATCTACCTGGCTTAGACATTCTCATTATAATGTTATTTCTTGCGACATTATCATTTGCTCTAGTGCTATGCTATTTACTAGATTTTTTAAAATGATAAGTCTATCTTATACGATTAAGGGCTCTCGCAAGAGGGCCTTTTTGTATTAAAATTCTTGACAAACTTTTATTATTAAGCTACAATTATAAATCTTGAGAAAGGAGGAAAGATGTCAAATAACCCTATCGTCGAATTTGTTGCTAAGGGTGGTGACTTAAACAGTGAAGCCGGCGCATCGCTTATTGAAAAAACTGAAAGACAGAAAATCAATGAAGCTGCAAAAGAAGGCCAAATACTACAGCAACTTGTTGATGCAATGAATAACAGCAGCGATCCTTATCTGCGGCGCAAGATCTTGCTTGCCCTTTCCGATTGAATGTCGATAATCTAGTGTGAACCCATAGATCTATGTCTATGGGTTTTTTATTTGCCTTGTCTTTTTAGCTCAAAAAAGCTAAGATTGAAATAGATTTTAGATTATAGATTTATAGCATTATAGTACTATAATTCTATAACGCTATAATTCTATAACGCTAATTATGTCCAAAAAACAAGATAAAAACCGCATAGTCTCCTCTAAAGAAAGCGCTGAAGAAGTCGCTTTTGAAAAGAATCTGCGCCCCAAAAAGTTAAATGAATACATCGGGCAAAATAAGGTCAAGGACAACCTTAATATTTTTTTGCAGGCCGCTAAAAAGCGCGGTGAGCCCATTGAGCATGTTTTAATTCATGGCTGTCCTGGTTTAGGTAAAACAACATTAGCTCATATTATTGCCAATGAAATGGGCTCGAATATTAGGATCACTTCTGGACCAGCTATTGAAAAAACCGGTGACCTGGCTGCTATTTTAACTAATTTGGAAAAAGGCGATATCTTATTTATTGATGAAATCCATCGTTTAAATAAAACCATTGAAGAGATACTCTACCCTGCCATGGAAGACTATTCGCTTGATATAATAATTGGCAAAGGGCCCAGTGCCAGAACTTTAAGATTAGATCTTCCTAAATTTACCTTAATCGGCGCCACAACCAGAGTCAGTTTAATTTCTGCTCCTTTACGCGACCGTTTTGGCGCCCAGTATAAACTAGATTTTTACGAAGACGAAGATATACAAAAAATAATTGACCGCTCTGCTAAGATATTAAGGATTGAAATTGAAGCAATGGCCAGCTCTTTAGTTGCTGAGCGAGCACGCAGAACCCCGCGCGTGGCTAATCGTCTACTCAAACGCGTACGCGATTTTGCCCAAGTTAAAGCTGATGGGAAAATTACAGAAAATTTAGCATTAAATGCCTTAAAACTATTAGAAATCGATGAATTAGGCCTTGATGAAGTTGATCGCAAGATATTAAAAACAATTATTGAAAAATTTTCCGGAGGCCCAGTCGGCTTAAACACTTTAGCAGCGGCAACTAACGAAGAAATGGATACATTAGAAGATATTTATGAACCGTTTTTAATGCAATTGGGATTTTTACATCGAACTCCTCGGGGCAGAACCGCGACCAAACTAGCATTTGAACATCTGGGCTTTAAACCAATTTTGGATAAAGAGCAAAATAGTTTATTATAAATATATATGATAGAAATATCTTTATACACCTTATTAATTATTTACGGTCTTGGCGTGGGTATATTTATCGTTTTCGCCATTTTTAACCTTTATCATCTTTTTGCTTACGGCTTTTTAAGTTTTTCCAGTTTTTTTGTTACTTTCTTATTTTTAGCCATAACAATTCTATTACTTTTTATTACCTATACCTACGGCCAACTAATTGACTGGAGTGCCACATTAGTCATTTAAATTTATGTATATAGAAAAACATATCCCTAATAGGGAAAAGGATGAAAAATTGGTATTATTTTTAAGGAGGCACTGGATAATTTTAATTATCAAGTGGCTAGTTATTATAGTTATTGCTTTTGTTCCCCTGGCACTTTATCTTTTTCTTTCTTATTTTGAACCAGAGGTATTAGATAATAATATTTATTATGCATTTTTATTCTTGCTGTCTAGTCTTTACTATCTTTTTACCCTGCTATTCTTTTTAAATGCTTTTATTGATTATTATCTTGACGTCTGGATTGTAACTGACCACAGGATAATAAATATTGAACAACGAGGACTATTTAACAGAGAAATCGCCGAGCATACCCTAGAACGCATCCAAGATGTCACGGCAATTCAAAAAGGATTTTGGCAAACTCTTTTTTCTTACGGCGATGTCCATGTGCAAACTGCTGGTGAAATTCAGCGTTTTATTTTTAGGCAAGTGAATGATCCCTTTAATGTCGTAAGGATAATCAATGAGGAAATTAAAAAATTTCAAAAAAATGAAGAGCATGAACTTATGGAAAAAATAAGACCACAAAATTCAATGGAATAACATAAAAAAGCTCCCCTTAGCACGGGGAGCTTTTTTGTTTCAAAAATTTAATATATTTTTTTAAGTTCTATGCCAGTATAATAATACTTTAATATCTGTTCAAAATTATAATTATAATCGTTAGCCAAAAGAATCGCACCATAAGCTGACAAGCCAACGCCATGCCCATATAAAGTAGTTTTAGTATAGCCATTAGGTTCTTTTACAGAACGGCACCAAGGCACTATTTTGCCTCCCCAAACATCTTCATAGTTTCTGGTATAACCATCAGAATGCGAGAAATAAGGCGTAACAACAACATTGCCTTGATATGTTACAACTTGGCCTTTTGTTGCCTCTACTGCTTCGGAAACTTTAGGCAAACGCAATTGCGAATTATAACCTTTATAAACCTGGTCATATGTTGCATCCAAAGTATAATATTCAGCCGCATGCTTTGTTCCGCGATTATAATGATACATGGCATATGTTCTGGCGGCAGTAATCAAAGCTTTCTGATATTCCATCGGGGAACTGTTGGAGGTTTCGGCCAAACCCTTTAAATAATATTCTAATTGCAGTTCATTAATCATCCAAAGCTTATTAGTAGTTGGGCTGTATCTTAATTCTAAAACGCCCAAAAACTTATTATCATTTAAGCTTGTGTTCCAGGCTGGTCTCCATTCTAAATTAACTATTTCAAAAACTGTATTATTTGAATCTCCTACAAAGCGTAAATATGAACTTGTTGATATGCTTGTACCATTGGCTGCGAAAGAATATGTTTTATTAGTAAAATTAAAACTGGCAGTTGCTAAAGCGTTTAAAGGCACTGAAGCTAACACAGCCCCATTAGCATCTTTAATCTTAAAGCTGGTATTTGCTTTTATAGTTTGAGTTTCGGTAGATGAAAATAATCCTACACGAATTAAGGGCCCATAAGCCGGATTAATAGTATTGCTTTCGGGATTTGTAGAATTATTATTAGTTGGCGTTGGCGAGGTATTTGAAGAATTATTGGAATCTGAATTGGAATTATTGCCAGAATTTGTCGGTGTTGTATCTTGTTCTATTGGCTCATTATTATATGTGACTGATTGCGGAATCATTGGTTCATTTACAAAAGCCACTCCCTCGTCCGTAACTTTAGCGCCCATTTTTTCGCATTGCTCTAAAAGCATTTTTTGTGCCGGTGTTATTTGTTCACTTGGTTTAATGCTCATGCAAATTTCTATCAAACCTGCTGGCTTAGAAGTGTTGATTGGCTGGCTGGCTTGCACTGTTACTGTCTGATAATCAACAAAAAATACATCTGGAATATCAATAATACTTTTTGCCCAATTAGAACCAAATTGCGATTTTGCCTCTGCTTCTGTTTTTATCCACTCCAAATATTTTGAATTGTTTATGCTAACAACTTTATAAACTTTAGGATCTGTGGCAATCTTTACTAAAGTATTTTCGGGCAGCTTAACATTGCCCTTCAAAGATAAACTTGATAAAGTCGCTAGCGATACTGTTTTAACTTTTGAAAAATCATTGCCATAATAAGCTTCATATACCTTTTTGAATGGAAATGAATATCTGTTGTTATCTTTAACTAGATAGACAGCAGTTGAGCCGGAGCATTTTATTAAATCGCCATCACTAATAGAATGGCTAGAGGCCGCATTGGCTATACTAATCCCAAACGGATTAATTGATGTCAGCTTAATTATTGAATCTAGTTTGGCTAAAAGATGAGAAATTAATAATATAATAAAAAAAGCTATGACAATACTTAGAAAAAAATCCCAATATGACTTTTTTCTGCTCATAGCTAATTCTTTTTGCTTGCAATATTTCCAGCCGAAATATGTGTTATAAGTGGCTTTCATAATATTTGTTTTTATTTTTATTTTATATATCTATTATAGCATTTTTTTCATTTTGGGTCAATGAATTTGGACTCTTTGTATAATTTTTGTGTTCATCAAAATCCCAGTATTTTCAAGTAAAAATTGCTCAATGCTTTAAAATTTTTGTTACTGAAAAATAGCACAAAACCTAGACGATAATTGACTTTTTTAGTATCATTAAATTAAATATATGTCACTAACAAGAAAAATTGCCTACAATACAATAATCCAATTTATCGGCAAAATTTTGGGTACGCTAATTGGCGTGCTGACCATTGCCATAATGACTCGTTATCTTGGTCAAATAGGCTTTGGACAATATTCTACTATTATGGCCTATCTTCAGCTGTTTGCCATTTTAGTAGACATGGGATTATCTCTGACTGTAATAAAATTGATTTCTGATCCCTCATTGGAAAAAGGGAGAGCCATGAATAATATTTTTACTTTCAGATTTTTTAGCGCTTTAATTTTTTTAGGACTGGCGCCACTTGTTGTTATTTTTTTCCCTTATAGCAATATAGTAAAGTTTGGCATTGCCATTGCTTCTTTATCATTTTTTATTTCCTCGCTTAATCAAATTCTAATTAGTTTATTTCAAAAAGAATTAAAATTAAATGGCGTGGCTATTTCAGAAGTTGCGGGACGATTAATACTTTTATTTTTAGTCGCTTATTTTGCTTTTGCTGACAAAGGTTTGATAGCTATTGTCTGGGCAGTTGTATTGGGCAGTTTGACAAATTTTATTTTGAATTATCTTTTTGCTTTAAAATTTGTAAAAATAAAATTTGCCTTTGATTGGCAGATTTGGAAAAAAATATTTTATATCACTTGGCCACTAGCCCTATCTATTGCTCTAAATTTAGTTTACTTTAAAGCCGATACTTTGATTTTATCTTTAACAAGATCTCAGGCAGAGGTTGGAATATATAATGCGCCATATCGTGTCTTGGAAATTTTAGTAAACTTTATCTATTTATTTGTGGGAATTATTTTCCCTATTTTAACCGCAGCTTGGATAGAAAAAAATTATGATCGTTTTAAAGATATTTTTCAAAAAACATTTGATATTTTACTTATAATTAGCTTACCAATGGTTTTTGGCACGCTTTTTGTTGCTAAAAAATTAATGCTTTTAATTGCTGGGTCTGAATTTTCAGCTTCAGGCGATGTCTTAAAAATAATTATTGTAGCCACGGGCATTATTTTTATAAATTCGCTCTTTGGCTATACTATTGTAACTTTAGACAAACAAAGAAAGATGGTGTGGGCATATGTTTTTGTTGCGCTAATTTCCCTGATTGGATATTTAATTACCATACCAAAATATGGCTATTATGGCGCTGCGGTATTTACAGTAATTTCTGAAGCAATGATTCTTATTTTTAACCTAATTGTTACTGTAAAAACTATTAAATTTTGGCCAAATTTAGCCATTATTCCTAAAACAATTCTAGCTTCAGCATTTATGTGTTTAGGCTTGTATTTTTTGGCTAATCTTAATGTAATTTTACAAATTATCTTAGCTAGTATTATATATTTAATATTTATATATTTATTCAAGGGGTTTTCAAGAGAATTCGTCCAGGAAATTTTGCGAACTAAAGCAAGACCAGAATTACCCTCAATTGATAATTCATTATAAATATTAATAAAAAATGGCTTTAATTAGCCATTTTTTTAATTAATGTTCTTTACAAAGCCAAAAAAATATGCTATAATGAATATAGAATTAAGCTAAAATTAGCTAAATTCTTAAAATAAAAACAAAAATGAAATTTACATTAAAGTCAAAATTTGTATTAATTTTAGTTATTTTTTGTTCAATAACCCTAACTTTTGTCTTAGTTAATGCAGAATCAACCTCAAATATTAAAGAGGGCCATATTTTTATAGATAATCCTAACAAAAATGGCTCTTTTTTTATTGCTACAAACACTAGCCATAATGAAACAATATCCCCTATTATGCGTGCTGATTTCCCCTTTAATGCTTTATTTGCGACATGGCAGGTAAAAGATATTGATCGTGTTCCAGATGTAGCTGTCCGCTTTTTAAACGAAAGCTGGTCAGAATGGATAAAAGTTGAATTAAATGATGATGCTAATGGGAAAGATGGCGGCATAATTACAGAAAGCCAAATGCTCTCTACGAAACTGACCGATACATTCCAATATAGAATTTCTTTTGCTAATGATATAGATAAAAATAATTTAGAAAAATTGGAATTTGCCTATTTAGACACCACTAAAGGCCCTTCTAATAATTTTAGAGCAAGCCTGGAACAAAATAATTTCCAAATTATTGCTAGAAAAAATTGGGGAGCAGAAGAATCTTATCGTTATGATGCCTTGGGATTACCGCTTTGGCAAGAAGAATATTACACTCCCAAAAGATTTGTTATACATCATACTGCTGGCGAAAACCCCGATACAAATATTGAATCTGCAATAAGAGCAATTTTTTATTGGCATTCAAAAATTAAGGGCTGGGGCGATATTGGCTATAATTATATAATTGATTCTAAGGGGAATATTTATGAGGGCAGATTTGGCGGCGATGGCGTAGTTGGCGGTCATGCTTACATGAATAATCGCAATTCAATTGGCATTGCTATTTTGGGCTGCTATGAGACAAAGAATGATGCTAAAAACTCTAGCTGCAATACGCCTGATCATTTAACAGAGGCGGCAAAAATTGCATTAAACAAACTAATCGCTGAAAAATCTAGAGAATTTAATATTGATCCAATGGGACAAAGCGAATATCAAGGCAGAATGATGCCAAATATATTAGGCCACAGAGATTTAAGCCAAACCAATTGTCCGGGAACAATTATATATAATATGCTTCCGCAAATACGCCAGCTATCTTATAACTTATTGCAGGAATTAGGCGGTTATAAAAAAATATTGCCCACCGCCGCAGAATTTGTTAGACAAAGTACGACTGAAATAAATATTGAAGAAACAAAAACTGCCGTGGCAACTGCTGAATTTAAAAATACTGGCGAAGAAACCTGGCGCGGCTATGAAGATAATTATCTTTATGTGACAGATGAAATTATTAAAAATAAATTAAGTAAAATAGATTCTTTAAAAATAGCCCTGGAAAGCGACGGTAAGGATAATTTGGCAACGGATAACTTAATGATTTATAAATTGGTTGGCGGCAATGTATATCCGGGGCAAATAGGTCAATTTAAATTAGCTTTAAACCCGCCACCAAGCACTGCAAAAGAAACAAAAAAATTTATCCTTGCTTGGTCAGATAAGGGCTATTTCCCCAATACTGAATTTTCCATTGCTATTAATAAAATTCCCTGCACTAGCTGTAATCAGGTAGAGGAAAACACTAAGCACGCGCCCGCAGAATTATTTGATCTGATTTTTAGTGAAAAAGTCGGAATTTCTGAAAGCCAAAAAGTTAAAATACAATTTAAAAATACTAGCGGCTATGCTTGGATGCCAGAAAAATTAAAATTAAAAGTAATTAATGCTGAAAATGAAATTACTATTTTTGAAGCTAAAGATACTATTAAACCAGACGGATCAGTCGCTTTTGAATTTAATCTTAAGGCCAGAAAAAATATAGGCGCATATGATTATAGTTTTTCTTTGATTTATAACGAACAAGAACTGCATAAATTCAACAAAACAATACAAGTTATTTCGCCATATTTAGCTGAAATAAAAGAAAATACCATACCAGAATCCATGGTCAGAAATACCAGAAAAACTGTCACGCTGACCTTCGAAAATACTGGCACAAAAACATGGAAATTGCCAACTATTAGAAGCTATGACATTGATGGCACAAATTCCTGGTTTAAAGATTGGACCTGGCTAAATAATAAAACAGTAAAACAATACAAAAAAGAGGTAAAACCTGGCGAAAAAATTACCTTTACTTTCAAACTTCAAGCCTACTGGAAAGCTAATACTTATCCGCAAGTTTTCAAGCTTTATGACGGCAAAACACAGATTTATTTGGGAAGCACGGGCAATTTGACCTTAAATACTGAAGTCACTAAAAAATAACAACAAAGCTCCATATTTAAATAAAATTTACCCCAAGATAAATGCTTGGGGTAAATTTGTTTTATTTTGGCTTATTTTGTGATATTATTAAATTAAAGAAATACCTATTTTTAGTTATTTTTGATATGTCAAAAATTAAAAAAGCAGTTATCCCAGTAGCAGGCTTTGGCACTCGTTTTTTACCGGCTACCAAAGCCATGCCAAAAGAAATGCTGCCAATTATTGATAAGCCTGTTATACAATATATCGTAGAGGAGGCGGTTGAATCGGGCATAGAGGATATTATTCTGGTAACCGGGGCATCAAAAAGGGCTATTGAAGATCACTTTGATTATAATTATGAATTACAAAATTGGTTAAAAAAACAAGGTAAGGAAGGATTGCGGCAGGAAATAAAAAAAATAGCAGATTTGGCAAATTTTATTTATATTAGACAAAAGGGGCCTTATGGCAATGGCACACCAGTGCTTAATGCCGCAAAAGTAATTGGCAACGAACCATTTGCTGTTATCTGGGGAGATGAATTTTTTATCAGTCCCAAAAAAAACAGATTAAAACAGCTAATGGATGTTTATTATAAATATGGCGATCCTGTTCTAACTGCCATGGCCATTGATGATGAGGGGACTAAAAAGTATGGCGTGATTGATGGCGTAAAAATAGAAAAAAATATTTATCAAATAAAAAAACTAGTAGAAAAACCCGGGCCGGAAAAAGCACCGAGTCGCATTGGCGTATTAGGAGGCTATATCTTAACACCAGATATATTCGAGACATTGGCTAGCACAAAAATAGGGCAAGGCGGAGAATTATGGTTAGTTGATGCTATCTTTAATTTATCCAAAAAAAGACCTATCTATGCCTGTCTGGTAGATGGCAAATATTATGATGCTGGTTCAAAAATCGGCTGGCTTAAAGCTAACGTTGATTTGGCGCTGCAACGCAAAGATTTAGCGATTGACTTTAAAAAATATCTTAAACAGCTTAAATAAAAATATGAAAACAACCAAAATAATAATTTTTTTCTTACTAGCTGCTTTATTGGTTACTAGTGGCTTCAAATGCGGAGGACCGCCCGCTGGTTTAACTTTAGGCAAACCACAACCAGTTACTCTTGAATACTGGAAAGTATTTGAGGAAAGTTCAGATGTCCAGGATTTAATAAGTGCCTATCAGAAAGAGCATCCGCATATTGTTATTAATTACAGAAACTTTACTTATGATGAATACGAAAAACAATTAGTGCGTGCTTTAGCAGAAGATAGAGGCCCTGATATTTTTTCAATTAATACTACTTGGATGAGGGAATATCAAAGTCTTATCTCTCCCTTACCAGCGACTGTAACAATTGCATATCAAGTAACTAAGGGTACCATCAAGAAAGAAACTTATACTGAAATGCGCACAAAAAAAACTTTAACACTAAGAGATGTTAAAGCTCTATTTCCTGATGTTATTTACGATAATCAGGTCATTAATGATCAAATTTACGGCCTACCGTTAAGTATTGATACATTAGCCTTATATTATAATCGGGACCTATTGAATAATGCTGGTATTTCTAATCCGCCGACTAACTGGGATGAATTCAGAGAAGACGTCATTAAATTAACAAAGCAAGATTCAAAAGGCAATATTATCCAATCAGGAGCGGCCATTGGAACGGCCACTAATGTTGCGCGCTCTCCTGATATAATCAGCTTGCTCATGATGCAAAATGGTACCCCCATGACAGATTCTAATGGTTATGCAACATTTAACCAAAAGCCAACTGGCTATCAAAGAGAGCTCCCCCCAGCTGCTGAAGCTTTAAACTTTTATAATGGCTTTGCCTCTCCAGCGACACAATCTTATACTTGGAATGAAAATTTGCCAAATTCATTGGAAAGCTTTATGAGCGGTAAAACAGCCTTTTTCTTTGGTTATGCTTATAATCTTTCTACTATTAAAGCGCGTGCTCCAAAATTAAATTTTGAAATTGCGAAAATGCCTCAAGTGGGTACGCCAATAAATTTTGCGAATTACTGGACAGAGACAGTATCTAAAAAAAGTAAAAATCAAAATGAGGCGTGGGATTTTATAATATTTATGACAACGAATGAAGAAATGAATAAAACATATTTGCAAAAATCACGATTACCTATAGCTCTAAGAAATTTGATAATTACACAGACAGATGATTTGGAATTAGCACCATTCGCTGACCAGATTCTTACGTCAAGGAGCTGGTATAAAGGCAAAGATGCAGAGGCAAGCGATAAAATTTTAGAAGAAATGATATCTGGTAATTTAGAGGGCATATTAAAAACCAATGAAATTGTCTCTCTGGCAGTGCAAAAAATTAATCAAACCTATAAATAGATTATATGTTAAACAAAAAATACATCCTCAGCTTATTCGTAATAATTTTTATATTGTTTTTTGGAATAAAATGCGCAAATGCCCAAATCTTACCACCTTGCACTGCGACTGGAGATTGCACACTTTGTGATATGGTCAATGTGGCGATAAATATTGGCAAATTCATTTTAGCTATAGTTGGAAGTTTGTTGCTGCTATATTTTATTTATGGCGGTTTTACAATGCTGATTTCTGGTGGTAACCCAAATCAAGTTAAAAAGGGTAAAGATATAATAATTAATGCCTTAATTGGGATGGCCATTATTTTTTTGGCATATTTTATTATTGCCTTTATATTGGTTGTTGTTTCAGGCGGTGAAATTTCAGACCCCCAGCAATGGATTGAATCAAAGCTCATCTGCCCGTGTAAAAGCGATGCTAATTGCCCAGCGGGCAAAAAATGTGACGTCCAAACCGGAGAATGTAAATAAATTAATATAAATTTTTATGAAAAAAATTAGATTTCTTATCTTAATAACAATATTATTGGCCACTATAGGAATATTTCTTAATTATATTCCCGCATTAGGTCAAGTAAGTATTAGTGATATTTCGCCTATTAAGCTTGAGCCGGGAGAGGCCGGAGTGCAAAAATTAATAGGGCGAATCATAAAAGCTGTTTTGGCTATAGTTGGCTCAATTGCCTTTATTATGTTTATCTATGGCGGCATGTTTATGCTGACTTCCCATGGCAACCCAGATATGGTTAAAAAGGGCAAAGACATACTAATTTGGTCTGTAATCGGACTTTTAATAATATTTGGCAGCTATATTTTTGTAAATTATATTATAACGGGTATTACACAGAGTGGCACATAAATATAATAAAAAATATTTAAATATTGCGGTTTGAAAGCTAAAATAGTATAATATTATAAAGATAATGTTTTTTTAAAAACCGCTTTTAAACGGATAAATATATTTAAATAATTAATCTTATTGCTTAGTGAATTAACTAAGCTAAGAAGGATCCAATTATGAAAAAAGGGATGAAAATTGGCATGATATTAGGACTTTTAGCCCTAATTCTTTTGCCAGAATTAGTCGCAGCGCAAACAACTTTAGATGTGGGCTTAAGCTATGTTACTTCAACCGGTTTACCCACAGGCGACATCAGAACAACTATTGCCACAATAATTAATGTGGCCATGGGCCTTTTAGGCGTAGTTGCCGTGGTTATCATATTAGTAGGCGGCTTTAAATGGATGACTGCCATGGGTAATGAAGAAAACGTAAAAACTGCAAAGAAGCTTATCTTTCAGGGCGTAATAGGTCTTGTGATTATCTTATCGGCATATGCCATTGCCAATTTCGTTTTGACCAATATTATTAATGCGACATCTCAACAGTAATTAAGGAATATTAAGGGCAGGCAATCGTCTGCCCTTAATATTTAATAGTCAATATGATTAAAAAATATATAACAAGTATTACAAAAATTTTTATTTTATTATTTTCTATTTATGGCGCTAATACTGTTTCTGCTCAAGGAGATCATGGTTTATCAACCACGGCTAAAGAGGCAGGGCTAGGCGAAAGCCTTATGATTGATGCACCAGTATTTCTGGGCCGCATTGCCGGCGCTGCCTTGGCCATTGCTGGTTCGCTTTTCTTATTTTTAATGGTATACGGCGGAATTTTAATAATGAGTGCGGCTGGTGATTCTAAAAAAGTCGATAAGGGCAAGGAGGTAATTAAGTGGTCAATTATCGGCGCTATTGTTCTGGGGGCCGCATATGCCATAACAGCACTTATTTTTCAGGCAGTTGGCGGGCAATAAATAAATCTTAAACATGCCTAGTAAATATTTAAAATTTTTTCTTTTAACAACCATTCTGTTTGGTATTTTTTTATTTTCTGCTTCTCTGCTCAATGCCTATAGCTTGCAAAATATTAATGAATTTACCCAGCAGACACAAACCGAAACAGGTTTGCAAAAAGCGGAGTTTGCCGAAGTAGTAGCGATGGTAATTAACTTATTTTTGGGTCTTGTTGGTGCCATGTTTGTAGTATTAATTATCTATGGAGGTTTTTTATATATGACTGCGGCAGGGACTACAGAAAAAGTTCAAAAAGCTAAAAAAATTATTATTTACGCTGTAATAGGCTTATTAATAGTGGCAGCGGCTTATTCAATAACATATTTTATTTCCTCGGCCATTGAACCGGAAACGCCAGAACAGGACTCGGACCAAATTTATCAAATTTAATCATTACTATGCGAAAAAAAATTACTTTTATAATATTTTTACTAATAGTTCTCCTTGGCATGTCAGCGCTCCCCTGCCTGGCCTTGAATATTCAAAATTCAGGTCAATATATTAATACATCAGCCGGCGAAGCAGGCTTAGAAACTGGCATAGGGTGGACTGAAATTGTAGTCAGGATCATACAAGCAATTTTAGGCCTAGTTGGAGTAGTATTTTTTATTCTAGTTATTTATGGAGGCTATGTCTGGATGACAGCCAGAGGAAATGAGGAAAATGTCAATAAGGCGAAAAAAATAATAATTAGCGCAATAATTGGCTTGGCCATCATTGTAACTGCTTATTCAATTTCGTATTTTGTGGCTTCCCTCCTTGAACCACAAGAAACAACTGAGCCGTCAATAGAAGTACAAATATGAACAAAAAAATTATCATTTTAATAATCGTTATTAGTTTAGGAATTTTATTGTCCTGCCAAGAAATTCAGGCCTCAAAATTCCTGCAAGGGCTTACTAGCACTGCTACTCAAGTTGGCTATGGGGAAACCACAACGCCGCAACAATACGCAGCAAGCATCATTAAAGTGGCCTTTACCCTCATTGGCATTATCTTTACAATATTATTAATATACGGAGGATATTTATATTTAACTTCACAGGGTGATGAAAAAAAGGTTAGTAGCGGTAAAAAAACAATCACTACGGCTGTAGTTGGCCTGGTAATTATTATTTCAGGTTATTCTATTACTTATTTTGTTGCCAAAAATTTAGAGCAACCAGGCGCTACTCCTCCTCCTTTTACAGAAAGATGCGAAAATCCAGAAGATAGAGATTACTTTTCTTGTTATTGCTGCAGTTATCGCAATCAGGGGGAGCTAGAATGTTGCAGCCAATCATGCTGTGCAACGGGCTGTGGTTGTACGCACACAATAGACCAGCCGCAAACGCCGACTGCCCCAGAAAACCCGCCAATATAATAGTTTATAATAATAATTTTTATGAACAAAAATTTATACAAATTATTTTACTTAATATTAATTTCTCTTTGTTTATTGCCAAATCTAGCAGGCGCTTTTAGTATCAGCGAAAATGTAAATAGCTTTGGCCAACAGGTATATGGCGGCAGTTATACTTCGCCGCAGCAAATTGCTGCTGTTTTAATAAGAACTGCCCTGACCATTTTGGGGATTGCTGCTGTTATTTTAATAATATATGGCGGCTTTATATATATGACAGCCCAAGGGAAGGAAGATGCGGTGAAAAAAGGGAAAAACATAATTTATTACGCAATAATCGGCTTAGTTATTATAATTTCTGCTTATGCTATTACTAATTTTGTCTTTTATGTAATTATAAACTCTTCACAGGGCGGAATTTTTGCTCCTGGCGGCAATGGAATTGAACAAGGCGGAACAACGCCCTAACAAAATTAAGGATCAAAATAAAAACGAGGCTGTCATAACAACAGCCTCGTTATTTTTTGAATGCTTATTAATCTTTGGTGCGATTGTATTGAGTAAAATCGCACCATTCCTTAGCTAATGATGAATAGGCTCGCCCTTTGATCGGGCTGAGTAGGAATTCCGAACGGACAACCTCTCTACCAGCCTTGACAACTGATTGATAAGACCCGGGGAGCAAAGCAAGGCGGGTATACTTCTTTGGCGGGACCATGAATTGAGCTATCTGCTCATTTTGCTGGAAAATGGTCACCTCTAGAGGAGAATTAGTATAATTCTCCCAGATGCCCTGCATATACCCACCGCTGGCAGACTCGCCATAGTAGGTCACGCCATTTGCGTCAACTTTGACATAAGCATGCGGGTTGACCTTCAAGGCCTCGTCAATACTTGGCGGCAGAGTCGCGTAATTGTTGTTGTGGTTAGCAACCTCGGTTGCGATATCAACGTCATTAGTTGACAAAACCACGCCTGGCCTCTTGATCTCGGTACGGTACACGCTTGACTTTTTAGTCGCACAATTGACCGCCAGAAAAGCCACAAATGCCAACACCAGATACTTTTTCATTCTATTCCTCCTATTTTTTCAGTTTTAGTTAAAAATCAAAGTACACTATATATTATCAATTCATTACTGAATTATAGCATATTTTAACAATTCTGTCAAGACCACAGCTTTATCTTAAACAAAAAATAGTATAAAATTGAATTATCATGATCAAATACTTCAGAACAATTGATTGGCTAAAATTAGCCAAATTAACCTGGATTTTAATGGCAATCTACATTGCCTTCACTTTTAGTATCTGTTTATTTAAATATTTTACCTTTCTTTATCATGCCATGGATCTGGCAATTTTTAACCAGGTTTTTTATAACTCTTCCCTGGGCAATTTCTTCCATTTTACTATTCACCCCACTTCATATTTAGGCGATCATTTTAAACCTTTGATTTTATTTCTCATACCATTTTATTCTCTCTATAAATCTCCTCTTGTTTTATTATTTTTACAAACTATATTTATTACCCTGGCAGCTATTCCGCTTTTTTTAATATGTAAAAATCATTTAAGCCCTTTGCAATCTTTATTGGTTATTTTGCTTTACTTGTTTAACCCAGTCACCATGGATATAAACCTTTTTGAATTTCATATGTTGCCCCTCGCAATATTTTTCCTGTTTTACGCATATTATTTTTATGACCAAAATAAATTCAAACCTTTTATTATATTTATTTTATTGAGTTTATTAATACGCGAAGATATACCGCTGGCTATTTTTATGTTTGGCATTCTTGCCATTATTGAAAGAAAAAAATTAAAATGGATTTTATCCCCAATGATCCTTTCGGCAATATATTTTTTACTTGCCTTAAAAATTATTGCTCATTTTTCCACTTCCGGTTCTTATAAATTTTTTGTAAATTATTCCTGGCTAGGTAATAACCCGCTGGAAATGATTGAAAATGTTTTTATTAAATTTCCAGAAGTCCTGCAAAAAATTATGATAATACAAAATCTAGAAATTGTTTTGGGATTTTTTATGGTTTTTCTTTTTATTCCGCTATACCGCCCAAAAAATTTATTACTATGTTTAGGATACTTTTTAGGTATTATTTTTATACTTAAACCCGGCGATATCGTGTTTAAAACACACTATGCCACAGTCTTTATTGCAGTTTTTTGCCTCTCAACAATTTTTTCTATAAAAGCTCTTTCTAGTAGTAGAAAATTTATGAACTTTTATGAAAAGAGTAAAGATGTTTTAATTATTGTTTTAATCTCGGCTTTTATCTATATTTTTCTAACTCTCGGGCCACTTTTGCCATTTATTAAAATAATTTTTATTACAGATTATGAAAAAGTAAAATTAAGAAATGAATTTATAGAACAAATACCAGAATCCGACTCTGTAATAACGGGGTATGATTTTCTGACTTATTTATCATCGCGTAAAAAATTATATGCACTAAACTATGTCTTTTTGGGCCGACAACAATACAATGTAGGAGATTATATTGTCCCAAATGATACCCAGTATTTACTAGTAGATTTTAATGATATAACAGGCTTCCATTTACAATATCAAAACACTGTTCCTACTTATTATTATGAGGGCGATAATAATTTAAAAAAATTATTGAGGGAAAAAAACTTACACCTAAAGATGCTTAAGAATAATATCGCCCTATGGCAAAAAGATTATAACGGAGCAGAGCCTGTATTATATGAAATATATGAAAATAGACTGCCTGATATTAAAACCCCCCAAGAGACAAGCTTGGGAGGAAAAATAAAATTTCTTGGCTATAATAAAGAGGGCGATAAAATTTCATTGTTCTTTAAGCCGCTTCAGAAGATTGATAAAAATTACTTTTTAAAAATTAATGGTGTAATACAAACTTTAGGCTATGGGCTTTACCCTACAAGCGAATGGCAAACCAATCAAATAATCCAAATAAATTTTTACGATATGCCAATAATCAATGATAATATATTATTAATTGATATCATGGGTGGATTTGAACTTACAGGCGTTGGTAGTATTAAAAAAATAATTGATACAGAAAAAATTTTAGGTGAATTTGCTGTTATTTAATCCTTAAAATTTTAATATTTCTTACGGCTTATCCTCCACACCTCTTTTAAATAACGCCATGATACGCTTTTCAAGTTAATTTTACTTTCACTTTTACTTCGTGGCTCAGACCATTTTACGGGTATTTCTTCAATCATAAAATTTCGTTGCTCGGCCAAATAGACCAATTCTGTATCAAAAAAGAATTGGTCATTTTTAATAAGCGGAACAATTTGTTCAAGGATTTTTTTATTAATAGCCTTAAAGCCACAGGGAAAATCATTAATTTTTGTATCTAATAATAAATGCAAAATTGTGCGATAACCAAGGGAGAGAATATGGCGCACTAAAGGTTTTTGCACGCTTGCTCCTTTTTGATACCGAGAACCAATAACTATATCATTTTTTGTAATAATTGAATTTATAAGTAGTGGCAAGGCGCTTAAATCAGTTGATAAATCCGCATCCATAAAAGCAAAGATGTCAAAGTCATTTTGATATTTTTGCCACGTTCGCATAACTGCTAAGCCCTTGCCTCTTTTTACAAAAAATTCATAGCTTATTAACGGATAAGATTTTTCTATTTCCTTAACTAATGTAGCTGTCCGATCGCTTGAATTATTATCAGCAATTATAATTTTATAATTGTATGCTGTTAGATTTGTCTGGGCGAAATCATACAATTTTTTTAAATTCTTAACTATAATTTTTTCTTCGTTATAAACCGGTATAACAATTAAAACCTTCATATTTATTTTAACTTAAATATTTTAGCGTCATTATCTTCATAAACTTTACTAAAATTATCATCTAAGATCAAATTGCGCTCCAATTGATCACGCCCTTTATTAACAATAAAATAGCTTGCCCGGAAGTTGTTTTTTATCTCCTGGTAAAGATTATCTGATTTTTTTGCCATAGTAATATCAGCATATGATTCATAAAGGTTCGGATTGTATTTATACATAAAAGTGGGGTCTAAGCCGACAATATAATAATTTTTATCATTTTGATAAAATAGCATTGGAAAATCATCCCAAGAAGTATGCATTATAATATCGCCTTTTGCGCTATTATTTTTTAAATATGTTGCTATACCGCTAAAACGCGTGAATTTTATTCCGCCCTCAAAGGATTTATGTATCTCAATAATATCTTTGATGAATATCGTGGGTATAATAATCGCTAAATAAATAATTGTAATAAAAATAATTTTGCCCAATCTTGCGCTTTCTTTTTTTATTTTTTTAAAATATTCTGCTATATTAATGCCTTGCAGGCTATGTGTTAATGAAAAAGCTGAAAAATAAACTAAAAAAGGAATAAAATATTCAACATAGCGCTTGGATTTAAGGGTCAATATAAAAAAAAGTATGCTTAAAATTAGAAAAAAAATACTTTCGGTTTTTTGCTTTTTGTGAAAAATGAAAAATAAAACTAGGGCAAGGGCGGCAAAAATAATAATAACGCCACTATCTGGTAATAAATTAGAAATATTATATGGGTACCATTCCCCACCCACATTAACTACTTTACGATAATTAACTAAGCCAATTTGCACAATTTGTTGCCAATAAAATAAAAGGTTTTTGGGAAAATAAGGGTTTATAATCAAACCGCAGATAATCCCCGTGGCAGAGGCAAATACTAGTTTCAAATTTTCAATATTAAAAATATGTTTAAATAAAAAGATTAAATTATGGTTATAACTTTTAGCTAGGTTTCTTTTTATCATTTTATTAACGGCTTCAGATAAAACATAAATTCCTGTTACGCCCAAAATTAATAAAAAACCACCATAAGACCAAACATAAAAAAATGATAATAAAAATAACAGGTAATAATATCTTTTAAAAAGGCAGTAAATCCCGAAAAACAAAATTAAAAGTGAAAAGGCGCTTGCTTTAGCTAGCGATATCCTAAAAAGAAGTGCCGGGGCAAATAGTAATGTTAAAATAAAAATTTCAGGATATATTAATTTATAGCGCTTAAAAAAAGTGTAGGAAAGTAATACGAAAGCCGTTGCTAGAATAACAGTAAAAAATTTAAAACCAGGGAAATCGCCAAATAGCAAAATGAAGGGGACGGCTAAAACATGGTATAAAAAATGATGATCAATATAATAATTTTTTAAAACCGTGAATTGAAGCCAGGGAAAATTTATTATTGGGCCTCTATTTTCATATATAAGCCTAGATATTTTCAAATGATAATATGAATCTGGATCTAAAAAGGTCGGGCTTGATTGAACCCATAAATAAGTAAATAATACAATAATAAAAATAACTAAATACAAAACGAACTGATTCCTTTCAATCAGTTCTTTTATTTTAGTATATATATTCTTTATCTCCATAAATAAATTATATCAATTGGGCTTATATCTGCAAATAGCTTTATTTAATATATATGTATATTTTATTGCTTAAGACCCCTCTCTTTTTTAATTCTATAACTTTTTTTGGCCGCCAATTTTTTATAGCAAATGTATTGGAAATAATTACAGCGCCTGGGCTTAATTCATTTTCAAATTTTTTAGACAATTTTTCCATTGGCTTGGGCATTAAATAACAAAAAACGTAATCGGCGTTAGACAAATTTTCATTAAAAAAATTTTTATAATATATTTTTACCTTTTTTCTACTAAAAAAATTAAATAATTTAGCCAATAAATATGGCGCTAAAGAATATTCATAACCTATACAATTAATCTCCCTCTGTTTGGCTAACTCTCTAATAAATCTGCCATCACCACAGCCTAACTCATAAACAACAGAGTTGTCTCTAAAATCAACTTCTTGCAAAATTCTATTTACTATTTTTTTTCCGCTTCTAATATAAGGCGCATAGCCCCATACCATAACTTTATAGGCATCAATCAATATGGAAATTAAATAAATTATGGTTATTATTAATAGAAAATATAAACCATAAAGTGAAATTGAATATAACCCCATATAGGCTAAAAATGTTAATAAGAGCAATAATCCTATTAAAACAAAGGTTGGTATAAACATATTATAAAAACCCCGCTCATTATTTTGCTAAGCATGGGCGCAAAATAATGAAACAGGGTTGTTTTGTCATAGTTTGTTATTTAAATTGCATTTCCTCCTTAATATGCATTCCCCCAAAATTTATATCTTTAGTATATCATTTATACTAAATTAAGCAAGAAAATTTCTGTGGATAGAAAAAACGTAACTTGATTAATTGCTGAAAATTTACTAAAATCAAGATAATATTATTAACTGAATTATTTTATATGAGCGGCCATTCAAAGTGGGCGACCACAAAAAGGCAAAAAGCAGTTACTGATGCTAAGCGAGCAAATCTCTTCACTAAATTAGGCAAGGGCATCACTGTAGCAGCCAGAGAAAAAGGCGGCGATCCTGCAACAAATTTTTCTTTGAGGCTAGCCATAGAAAGAGCTAGAACGGCTAATATGCCCAAAGAAAATATAGAGCGCGCTATTAAACGTGGCACTGGCGAAATTAAAGGCGAGATAATTGAAGAGTTACTTTACGAGGGGTTTGGGCCGGGTGGTATTACATTAATTATCAAGTGTTTAAGTGATAATAAAAATCGCACCGCCTCTGAAATAAAACATGTTCTTGCCGCTCATGGCGGTTCTTTGGCTGGTAAAAATGCGGTGATGTGGCAATACGAATTAAAGGGTGTAATTAGAATTTTAAAAGAAAAATTAGAAGGTAAAAATTTAGATGAATTAGAATTAAAAATTATTGACCTTGGCGCACAAGAAATTATTAAAGAAGAAGACTCGCTGCTTATTTATACAAAACTGGAAGACCTGCAAAAAGTAAATAAGGGACTAGAGGATATTGAATTAACCCCTGATTATGCTGAAATAGAATATATAGCCAAAGAAAAAATCGCAGTTGATCCAACAACGCAGGAAAAAAATGAAGAACTTTTTGAAGCGCTTGATGAAATGGAAGACGTTGATAATTATTTCTCAAATATAAAATAAGTGGCGCCCCAAATAAAAATCCCCGGGGCGTTTTATTATCTTTATTAAAAACAAAAAATTTGCTAAAATTACAAATATAATGACTAGCAAAACAAATATAATAGTGTTGGGCATTGATCCGGGCTTAGCTACAACTGGCTATGCTTTTATTAAAAGCGGAAAAAAAATGGAGGTTTTAGATTATGGCGTTGTTTGCACTTCAAGCAAAGAAAATTTTTCAATGCGCTTGAAATTCATACATCAATCTTTAAATAAATTAATAAAAAAATACAAACCTGACGTTTTGGTGGCTGAACAGCTTTTTTTCTGTAAAAATGTAAAAACTGCCCTCTTAGTCGGACAAGCCCGCGGCGTAATATTATTAACTGCTATTTTAAATAAACTGCCCCTTTATGAATTTACGCCCTTACAGGTAAAGCAGTCGGTTTGCGGCTATGGCAAGGCACAAAAATGCCAAGTCCAAGATATGGTTAAAATTTTGCTATCCCTAAAATCAGTGCCTAGGCCCGACGATGCTGCCGATGCCCTGGCTATTGCCCTAACCTATATAAATTGCAAAAAATTTTTAGAGAAGACAGGAGCTTAATTCTAGTCTTGAAAAATTTATTAAAATATTATATAATAGGCATAATTTCAATTACTTTATAATCTCAAAATAATGCCGATTTCTCAACTCACTCGCTCTCCCAAATCCTGGCAAAAATACAAGAAAAGAAAAAGCCCGTTAAAAAGGCTTAATTTTAATTTTTTTAAAAAAAGCAAATGGGATATAAAAAGCATTCTGCCAAACCTGATTATTGTTTGCATTATCGGTTGTCTAGCGGGTGGAATAATTTTTGTCGGCTTAATTGCCTGGTATTCTCATGACCTGCCAGACCCCAATGAAATGGTAAACCGCGTTGTCCCAGAATCAACAAAAATTCTTGACCGTACCGGTAAAACAATCCTTTGGGAAATGCATGGCGGTGAAAGGCGCACCATTGTTGAGCTTGACCAAATTTCTGACTATATCAAATGGGCAACCATTTCTGCAGAAGATAAAAATTTTTATAAACACAAGGGATTCAAAATCACCAGTATTATTCGTTCAATAATATTTGATATTTTAAGCGGCAGTAGGGCGCAAGGCGGTTCAACTATAACGCAACAACTAGTCAAAAATGTAATTTTAACAAGGGAAAAGAAAATTTCGCGCAAGTTAAAAGAGCTTATACTCTCTTATCAAATTGAAAAAAAATTTACCAAAGATCAAATTCTTAAAATGTATTTTAACCAAATCCCTTATGGCTCGGTAAATTATGGCGTAGAGTCAGCAGCCAATTATTATCTCGGCAAACATGCCTCTGATGTAACCTTGGCTGAAGCCGCTATTTTAGCCGCCTTACCTCAAGCCCCAACGCGCCTTTCTCCTTTTGGCTCTCATGTTGATGAATTATTCAACAGACAAAAATGGATTTTAAATGAAATGGCTCAAGATGGTTATATCACACAAGAAGAGGCAGACTCGGCAAAGGCAGAAAAAGTTACATTTAGCCAAGAAAATGTTGGTGGCATAATTGCTCCGCATTTTGTCTTTTATATCAAAGAAATATTGGCTGAAAAATACGGCGAAGAAACGCTGGAAAAAGGTGGTTTAAAAATAACCTCTACATTAGATTTGGAAAAACAAAAAATCGCGGAGGATGCTGTTCATAACGCTAATGAAAAAAATTTAACATATAAAGCGACGAATGCGGCCTTGCTTTCTGTTGACGCTAAAACTGGAGAAATTTTAGCCATGGTCGGTTCGCAGGACTTTAATAATAATGATATTGACGGCCAGGTTAATGTCACAATCAAAGCGCGGCAGCCGGGCTCGTCTATAAAACCTATTATTTACGCGGCAGCCTTTGAAAAAGGCTTTACTACCGAAACCGTGCTATACGATGCTTACACAATTTTTGCTAAAAGCCCAAAAGAATATGCACCAAGGAACTATAATAAAAAAGAATATGGACCAATAACTTTGCGCCGTGCTCTTGCTGGCTCATTAAATATCCCTGCGGTAAAAACTTTATATCTGGCTGGCTATGAAAATGTTAAAAATTTGATGAAAAATATGGGATATTCAACAATAACTGATGAAAGTCAATGTGGCTTGGCGCTTGTCCTTGGCGGCTGCGAAGTAAAATTAATTGATCATGTTGGCGCTTTTACTGCCTTTGCCCGTGACGGAGAGAGATCTGAGTTGGCAGGCATTTTAAAGGTTGAAGATAAAACGGGGAAAATATTAGAAGAATTCCAACCCAAAAAACATAAAGTTTTATCGGAAAGCTCTGTCAGGCAAATTAACAGCATTCTTTCTGACGACGGCGCTCGTTCTTTTATTTTTGGTTCTGGTTCTCCTTTG
This sequence comes from Candidatus Falkowiibacteriota bacterium, assembly GCA_016927685.1. Classification (GTDB taxonomy): domain Bacteria; phylum Patescibacteriota; class Patescibacteriia; order CAIXNZ01; family CAIXNZ01; genus CAIXNZ01. The sequence goes on along the minus strand of JAFGMD010000024.1, from coordinate 40,509 downwards.
GTATTAAAAGACAGGCCTGTCTGCGCAAAAACTGGCACGACTAACGACAATAAAGACGCCTGGGCTATAGGATATACTCCTTCATTTGTAACAGGCGTCTGGGTTGGCAATAACAGAGGAGAGAGCATGTCGGGCAGTGCAGACGGTGTTGTGGTAGCAGCTCCTATTTGGCACGAATATATGGCTAAAATTTTAAGTGGCACGCCCGTTGAATATTTTAAAGAACCCGAGCCCTTAGACACTTCTTTGCCTGCGATTTTACGCGGACAAATGCCTGGAGAAGTTGAAGTTGAAATTGATCGCGCATCTGGTAAATTAGCAACCGAATATACACCAATCACATTCAGAGAAAAAAAGAAATTTACTGTTGCTCATGATATTTTATTTTATATAGACAAAGATAATCCAGCTGGACCTCCGCCAACTAACCCTTCTAGCGACCCAATGTTTCAATGGTGGGAAGATGGCGTTAAACAATGGTATGAAAAACAAGCACAAGAAAGCGGACAAACATATATTTTTGAAGAGCCACCAACCACGACAGACGATGTTCATGTTCCAATAAATTTCCCGACGATTACCTTGCTCTCCCCCGCAAACCAGCAACTCATAGAATCTAACCCTGTTAATTTTCAGGTCCAAGTCAGCGCACCGCGAGCGCTAAGCCGCGTCGTTTATGAAATTGATGGTATTAACATCGGGACATCTTATATGTCACCTTATAATCTTACGACAACTCTCAACGGCTTTGCACACGGCTACCACAAATTAAAAGTAACGGCGTATGACGATATTGATAATTCATCATCGGTGGAAATAGAGCTTAATCTCAAATATAAAATATAATATATTCAAATAAAATAGACCCAGTTTTTATACTGGGTCTATTTTTATTTAATTCTGAACCATAACTCTTTCCAGCAGCCGCTGGTAGATTTCCTGCTTGTTTCTGGGATGCCTTAGAAGCATTAAATACCGCTTAAAGTAAGCGTAAATACTACCCCTTGTCTGACCATGTTTTTCTGCTATTTGGGCAACGCTCATTTTGCTTTTCCTAAAGAAAAAGTCCGTAAAAATTTTATATTCTTTGGCAAGAGTACGGCGTTCTTCACTAGAAATCCTGAGATTAACGCTTTTTGGCATATCGAGTAATTCTTTCGCATACCCGCCCCACTTTTTGTTGCACTGCCTCTGCCACTCACAATTTCGCACGTAAACGGATGACTTGGAGACAACGGCATTTAAATGGAGCCGCAGGGCTAAAACTTGAATTATCACCTCTTCGATATCTTTTTCACTGGCGCCCATTTTTTTAAGACTGTTGATTCCCACGCAAAACCCCATATTTTCTGCACAAAAAAGATCTCTTTTATATCTCATTCTAACCCCTCCTTTGATGGAAACTTAGCAAATTTATGACTTCTTGTCAATTCTGTTTATTTAAAATATTTTCTAGCCGCCTCCCAAACCGAATTATCATTTTTTATTATTTTTAGCCAATACCACCATTCCACTCCCCAAAAATATGCTCGATAAAAATTTGTTTTATTTGCAAATTCAGCATTTTCAACTAAAATTTTTGCATTCATGGACTTAAATTGTTCTTCTACCGGCGTATTGGGTGGATCGTGTGGAAACCAGGGCTCTGCTTGTAATTCAGCTACATACATAGCTTCTTGCGGCTTACTCCAAATAAAGGCCTTAATACGATAAAAAGAGGGGTAAAGAATATAATAACGCCAATAACCGATATAATCATTCCAAGTAATTCTATACAAAGTAGTGCCAAACAAATCAGCCATTTTAATTAAGGGGAACCATGTGCTTAATTCGCCAGAATCAGTTAACATAATTCTACGGTTATCAAGCGAGCGCACTAAGTCCACTTCTTCTTTCACCTCATCTTTGGTCATTTTATGACATTCTCCAAAAAAATCTAAAAATGGTTCGTTTTCTACCTGCCAAATTTCAATGGCTTGGTTATTTTTGTATTTTTCCACGGTTCTTTTAATATTATCTAAAATTATTGGTCTTAATTCTTCTTGGCTCATGCCCTTAGCCCAAGCCGGATCGTGGCACTCAGGCCAACGCGGCTGACGCCTGCCTAAAACTAAAATTATTCTAACATCCCTTTTAGCCGCTTCATCTATCATCCAATCAATATCATTATAATTATAAATATCTCTTTCCGGCTGAATTTCATCCCAATAAGTCGGTATTCTAATATATTTTACTTTTAAATCGTCTAAAATTGCATTATATGTTTCTTGCCAGTTTAGATTCATCTGTTTAGCGAATTTTTTGGAAAAAGTAACGCCATACACAATTTGTTTATTGGGGTTGTATGTATATATTGCTAATATATAAAAAAATATAGCTATCAAAACTATACAAAAAAAGATGCTACCAAAAACTAGTTTAGTTCTTTTGCTCATAATGCTCTAAATGGTTAAAAAATATAAACCAATGCCTATTAATATTATAGCAATTATTTTGCGGATAATCTCGGCACGAGTAAATTTTTCCTTTAAAACACTGTACTTTCTGCCCAAAATGGCCGCCAACAAAAATATAAAGGCATATTGGATCGCCTGCAAGGCATTTACTAAACTGGCGCTTGTCAATGAAAGAGCATAGCTTTGGCCAACAACGCCCGCACCCCCCAAGATCTGTACGGCTACTAATAGACCGGCTTTTTTGCTTTTCTTTGGCTTTTTAAGGTCTTCTTTTATAAATTTCTTGTATCTAGGAATCAAATAAATCACTAAAGCCGCTAAAAAACCGCCCATTCTAACCCAAAAGAAACCCGAAATAAATGGCTGGTGAGCATAAGCATATTTTGCAAATACATAGCTGGCAGCAAAAGCTATACCGGCATATAAAGCAAAGCGGGCCTGTTTCTTGAGCGTTTTTTTTCCTTCATGATCATGGTCTTTAGATGGCCAAGAAATAATAATAATAGCAATAACCAATACAACAAAAGCAAAAATTTCTGTCCATTTTAATGACTCGGGTATAAAGAATGAAGAAAAAATGTATGTAAAAATTGGGCTCGTGCCGCCTAAAATTGTTACTGCCCTGGTTGTTTCGCCGGCATGGAACGCTTTATACATAAAATATAATGCCACCACAAAAGCCGGACCTCCGCAAAGCGACCAAAAAAGATGGTTAAAGCCAGGAATTATCACGCCAAACGGTATTAAAGTAAAACTAAGAGCGCCCAAAGCCCCGACATAAAAAGCATATACGATTGGCTTTGTTTCGTATTTGCTCACCATTAATTTGTCCCCGATATTGGCTAGGGCAAATAGTAAATACGCACCGATTGTGATATATAACCAAAGCATTATTATATATTTAAATATTTATCCCATTTTTCATAAAGTTCGCGCGTGGCGCGCAAGTCCCAAGAATTATATTCAGCGATTTTTTTGTATTCTTTATTTTTAAATAGTTTTGACACATCATCGCCAGTAATCCCCTCTGTCTTTGGGCTTTTTATGCCGAAAACGCGGCAATAAAGATGCAGACTGCCCTTGCGTTGCATAGCGCCATAAAAAGACAGCTGATCAATCAGGTCGAGATGAAGCGCGTCGGACCTCTGGCTATTTACATAACGATTTGATAATAAATTTTTGGTTGGTCTTATGCTATGTACCGCGGAACGAATCATCAAATAAGGAACATCAAAAGCTCGACCGTTAAAACTGATAAATTCGGAATATTTGGCGGCTCCTTGCCAAAATTTCTCCAGCATCTCTTTTTCGGTAGTCAGCTTATATTTTATGCCATCTTTTTCGGTTTCTTCTGTTTTTTCTCCTGGTGCCTGATAATAAACTACCCCTTTATCTGATTCTACGTCTAAAACGCCCAAGGCAACTATTTCGCCTGTTAAGGGTGAAAAGCCCAGGCCATTTTTTATTTCAATCATCTTAGCCTGATAATCCTCGTCGCTAAAAATTTCGCGCTTTAACCAGCGCGTGAGAGCTTTTTGCGTGTCTTGGTCTAGGGAATCAAAATCTTCCCCCACGGTTTCTATATCAAAAATTAATTTTGGCATACTTTTATTAATAAAGGCAGCTAGATTAGGGCTGCCTTATTTACCCCCAATTTTTTATTGTTTTATGGGCATTATTATATACAAATAATCCTCTGCCGCAATGGCTTCTTTTTTCTCGTCTAAGCTTTCAGCTGGTCTCAACACGCAAGGGTTGGCTGCATCAATCATTTCAAATATAACATCGGTTGAATCAGTATTTTGCAAACCATCTAATAAATAACGATAATTTATCACTACCTTATTATTATCCCCCTCGATCTTGCCGTTAACCTTGGATTTGCTTTCTCCCATCTGGCTGTTTGTAGAAAAAACTGTTATTTTGCCGTCTTTTAGCTCTAAATTGACATCGTAAATGCCGGTGCGCGAGAACAAAGAGGCTGTTTTAGCCGCTTTGACAAATTCTGCGATATTGACTATTGCTTTTGTTTTGTGTGTTGTGGGTATTATTTGCTTATAATTTGGATATTGCCCTTCAATAATTCTGGAAACAAGCTCAATATTATTAAATACAAACAAGACCTGGTTTTCTTCAAAATAAATATCAATTTTATCTAAACTAACGGGCTCTTCTTCGCCAATAGCAGAGCCAGAATATGATGATAATATTCTAAAGAGTTCTTGTATGGTTCTGGCTGGGATTATGACCTCCTTTTCTTCTTTCACGTTTTCGGACAATCTTATCTTTTTTTCGGCCAATCGGTAACTATCTGTAGCGGCAATGGTTAAATTATTTTCACTAAAATTAAAATATACTCCGGAAATCTCGGGCCTAGTCTCAGAAACTGAAACCGCAAATAAAACCTGTGTAAATGCTTTTAATAAATCTTCAACCCTGCAAGTATACGCAGACTTTTTTACTACTTGTGGTATGAGGGGGAAATCTTCAGCGCTATCACCCTTCATTTTTGTTTCTTGGTTTTCAGTCCATACTTCTAACATATCGTCTTTAAGTTCCAAATCAATTTTTTCGTTTGGCAATAGATTGATAAAATCCGTTAAAAGTTTAGAATTAACAGTAAAGCTGCCGTCTTTATATATTTTTGCACGCACCAAACAACGTATGCCAATTTCTAGATTTGTGGTAGTTAAACTTACCGAACCCTTATCTGCTTTTATTAAAACATTGCTTAATATTGGCAGGGAAGTATTTTTGCTAGCAATATGAGAAACCGAATTAAGCCCGCGTTTTAAATTTTCCTGTGTACAAGTTATTTTCATAATTTTTGTATTAAATTAAATAGTTATATTATATAGTATTGTGGATAAGGGGAAGAAATATGTTTATTGTTATGAATTTTTGAAAAATATATATTGAAAAGATGTGTAAAAAAATTTTATTTGCTTGTGGGTTTTGTGGGGAAGGGTTTTGAGTAAATTTAATATATAGGAGAAAAGAAAAAAATTTACAGACCTCATCCTTTTTATTTACATAACTTTTTCACAAAAATATTATACTTTTCCCCCAAAATAAACACAGGTAATTATAAATTATACATTCTTTGTTTAAGTTGTTCGATTTCCCTGCGTATTTTTTCATCATTATCATAATCGTTTTGAATTTTTTCCACTGCATGCATGGCTGTTGTATGGTCGCGCCCCCCCAACTCCGTACCAATCGCGGGGAAAGAGCTTTTGGTCTCGTTTCTCATTAGAAACATAATTATTTGTCGCGGAACAACTAATTTTTTTTCGCGGGACTTGCCAGTAATATCATCAATTGTGACGTCATAAAAATTAGCCACGGTTTGGATGATGTCTTTAGCGGTCAAGGAACGTTTTTGCAAGTTTGTTGTCAGGGTGGCCAATATTTTTTTCACGCTTTCCAGAGTCGGAGGCAGACCATTTAATTGATGATAAGCAACGATGCGGTTTAAAGCGCCTTCCAGCTCTCTGATATTAGAAGCTATAGAATTGGCTAAATAATTTAAAACAGCTTGGTCTAGAGAATAATTTTTTTCTTGCGTTTTGCTTTTTAAAATAGCTAGCCTGGTTTCATAATCAGGTAAAGATATATCAGCTATCATCCCCCACTCAAAACGAGTTAAAAGTCGGTTTTCTAGCGCTGGAATGGATTTTGGCGGACGATCCGAAGACAAAACGATTTGTTTATTGTTTTGGTGTAAAACGTTAAATGTATGGAAAAATTCTTCTTGAGTTCCTTCCTTACCTGCTATAAATTGAATGTCATCGATTAACAGAACATCAACATTACGATATATGTCCTTAAAGTCGTTAGCGCGTCCGTGACCGGCAGTCATGGCATTCACAAAATCATTAGTAAATTTTTCACAGGTTAAATAAAGGACCTTTTTATCTAAATTTCGGGCGGCAATATCATGGCCTATTGCTTGTAATAAATGGGTTTTCCCCAATCCAGCGCCTCCATAAATAAAAAGAGGGTTGTAAGTAACGCCCGGGTTACCGGCTACAGCCATGGCTGCGGCACGGGCCAGTTCATTATTCTTGCCAACCACAAATGTTGAAAACGTATATTTTGGGTTTAGCCCAAAATTATTTACAGGAGCTTGACGCTTGGAGATAGAGTCAACAGAAATTACAGGTCTGTTTTGCATGGGAGACTCTTCTTTATTAAATTCGGCAGATTCCTTTTGTATATTTTTTAAAGAAGCAACTTTAAATATTATTTCTCTTAAGTTGCTTTCCGTGATATTTCTAAGAGCCTTAATTATGTCAGAAGTATATTTTTTTTCCAGCCAACTTTTGGTGAAAGCATTGGGTACGCCAATTACAACCTTGGGTTCCTCGAGCTCTAATATAAAGGTGCCCTTGAACCATGTGGTAAAATTAGCCTTAGACAAGCCGAGTTCTAATTCACCAAGCACTGCTTGCCAAATTTGTTGGGTATTCATAGTTCCCCAAATAAGTTAATTGTGATTTTTGTTTTATATAAAAATAATATCATAAAAATACACAACTAAAAATCATCCGCAATCCTTCAAATGTTTATAGAGTGTTAATAAATTGTGGATTTATCTTAATACATTATTTTTATTTTGACAAATATTTCCACAACTGCTATTATTTTTATATAATTTTACTATAATTTTAAAAGTTTATGCCAAAAAGAACTTATCAGCCAAAAAAGAGAAAAAGAGTAAAGACTCATGGCTTCCGCGCCCGCATGAAAAGCAAAAAGGGCAGAATTGTATTAAAAAGACGAAGGGCAAGGGGCCGACACAGCTTAACAGTTTCAACTGAAAGAAAAGGAAAAAAATAAATTTTAATCTATGTTAAAAAAAATAAACCGTTTAACCAAAAAAAAGGACATTGGAGCGCTAATGAAGCATGGTAAGCCGGTTTATTTTTTGTTTTTAATAATAAAATATAAGCAAAATAGTTTGCCTTATCCTCGTTTTGCTATTGTTGTTTCCACAAAAGTCAGCAAAAAAGCAACAAAAAGAAACTTGATTAAGCGCCGAATTAGTGAAATTGTGCGCTTAAATTTAGCTAAAATAGCAAAAGGGTATGATATAGTTGTTATTGTGTCTCCCAAGATAATAAATAATTTAGGCAAAACAGCAACATATGAAGAAATCGAGAAAAATTTGTTGGGTGCGTTTAAAAAGGTAAAATTAATATGAATTTATATTCAAAAATTATTTTTCAAGCAAGAATCCCAGTATTATTCGCCATAAGAGCTTATCAAAAAACACTTTCTTTTGATCACAGTCCCTTAGCCAAGATATTCCCTTTTTGGGGTTGTCGTTTTTATCCTTCTTGCAGTCAATATACATATGAAGCAATAGCCAAATACGGCGTGATTAAAGGTGGTTGGCTAGGGTTAAAACGCTTAATACGCTGTCATCCCCTTGCCAAGGGCGGTCACGATCCGGTGCCTTGATCAAATATTATAAAGATAAATATAAAAGAGCGACTCACTTAGAGTCGCTCTTGGTTTGTTTAAGAAATTCAATTGAAGCAAGGATGAGCGTATATTTTTCCGCGTATTCGTTAAGCTTTTCTTTCTCTGGGATATAGCCGATGACCCAAACGCTTTTTTCCTTATTTTTTAAAAGCGCATGTAAGCAAAGCATTTCTCTGCCGCTGCCATAAGTGCCTTTTTCAAGATAAATAGCCGTGAAATCTTTGTCCTTAATATTGACGAGTGTAGTAAATTTTTCAGCTTTTACGCCCTTCATGGCTTCCATAAAGCGCGTTTCGTTAAGTCCGAGTGCCAGCTCCATTTTCAAGCCCTTTTCCAAATCAAGAGTCTTGTGGGGGTGTTCCTTGGTTTCTGGCGAATAAAGGCTAAGTAATGGGTCACATTTGTTTTCATCATATGTCCAATCCACTGGCGTAACCAGTTTGATGCCGACTTTTTTGCTGTTGATTTCCTGCTCGTGCTTTGTTTCAGCTGAAATCAGGGTTAGTAAGCACATGACCATAAGACCAACAAACAATTTGCGCATCTTCCTCCTCCTTTCCCGCCATTTATTAAAAGCGGGTTATTTTTACCTTATTCTCCTTTTTATCTTTTGTCAATATTTATATTAAGACTAACCTTTTTATCTCTAGACTTGAGCCCAGAGATAATTTTAATTTTATTTTTAGAAATATTAAAACATGCACTTAAAAATTTAATTAAAGACAGGTTTGCTTTGCCTTCGTATGCAGGAGCGCTTAATTTAATCTTCAAATAATTTTGCTTTTGCTCAATAATTTTATTTACCTTAGAACCAGGCAGGACTTTTATGCTATAAATTTTTTGCATAGCTATTGTTTTAATTCACAGCCGGTTTCTTCGGGTACACAAGCATAAGGGATGCCAATCTCTGGGTTCTGATAAATTACCCAGTTTTCCGGGGCGTCCTTGCAAATATTATTGGCGCAGCCAAAACAGCCGACAACGCCAGTCATTTTGTCTCGCATTAAAACACATTCATTAAAGCGCTGAGTAATAACTTTTTTTGGGTTAAAGAAGGTGGCAAATGCCAAGGCCACACCAACAGCAAAAACTAAAAAGATAATAATAATAATTAAAGTTTTTTTCATATTAGTATTTAAATAATGTTAAATCACCCAATCCCTCGCGTAAAATTATTGGCTTATCCCCACTAAGGTCAATAATTGAAGATGGTTGCCGAGGCAGCACACCCGCGTCAATAATTACATCAATTTTATTGGTTAGCTCTTTACTTAGTTGGCTGGGGCTAGCCATAACTTCTTGACCCGAGATATTTAAGCTTGTGGTAATAATTGGGTTGCCTAATTTTTTGGCAGCTTCTAGACAGATTTGATTATTAGGAATTCGGATACCAACTGTTCTATTTTTTGGTAAAAAAGTTTTGGGGATTTCACTTCTGGCTTTTAGGACAAAGGTATAAGGGCCAGGTAAAACTTTTTTCATAAGCCGATAAGCATAATCTTGAATAATCGCATATTTGGCCGCTTCTTTAATATCAGAACAAATAATACTTAATGGTTTTCTTCTATCCCTGCCTTTTAATTGATAAATTTTTTCCACCGCTTCTTTGTTAAAAATATCGCAACCTAAGCCATAAATAGTGTCAGTGGGATAAACAAAAATTCCATCCGATTTTAATATTTCTACTACACGTTCTATTTTTTTTATCTCCGGGTGATCAGGATGAATTTTTAAAACAAGGGTCATTATAGTTTTTTCAAAAAATTTAAAACTTTATTATCAATAATGCCGTTTGAAGCAAAAATAGCTTTTGATTTTACTAGATTCCAGCTATTTCCTTTAAAATCATAAATTCTGCCGCCGGCTTCACGCACAATTAATGCGCCTGGCACAATATCCCAAAGCCGATGGCCAGGCGAAATATAGCATTCAGTGCGTCCCTTGGCTACCCAGGCGAATTCTAAAGCAGCCGAACCGATTTGTCTAATGTCAAAACTGGCTAATTTAAAATGCTCATAAATTTTAATAGCCCTAAGCACATCTGATTTTGTTGAACCATGGCAAAATGTTAAAAGAGCGGTTTTAAATTTTTTATTTGAAACATGAATTTTTTTGCCATTTAAGAAAGCCCCTTTATTTTTTTGGGCAAAATAAAACTCCTTGATATAAGGAGAGTAAATAAATGCCAAAATGGGTTCATTTTTATAAACTAAAGCTATTTGCACAGCAAAAAGCGGATTGCCCATGTAATAGTTGGTTGTGCCGTCTAAGGGATCAACGGTCCATAGAAAATCGCTTTTCTTTTTATTATCGCCAGATTCCTCAGAGAGAATGCGAAAATTAGGAGTAAGTTTTTTTAGCTTATTAATAATTATTTTTTCAGCAATCAAGTCGGCAGTGGTCAAGATCTCATGCTTACTTTTAAATTTGGCATGATTTTGTTTTGGCAAATTAAAATTTTTGAGCAAAATTTGCCCGGCGTTCCTTGTTAATTTTTTTATTTTATCAATTATTTCTTGTCGAATAAAGACCATAGTGTTTTCTTTTTATTTTTTTCAAATTCTACCCTTCTAACAATAAATAAAAGAAGGAAAACCAACAAGGAGGCAATAATAGCGACAACATACCAGCCCAAGCCAACGGCAATACCAATAGCAGCGATTGACCAGAGAGCAGAGGCAGTAGTTAGGCCCTCAACATGATGCTTATGATAAACAATCAAGCCAGCGCCAATAAAACCTATACCAATTAATATTTGGCCCATCATAGAGGTGGGATTGCCATTGGGCAATTTGCCAAATCCATCTACTGAAAGAATAGTAAATAAAGCAGAGCCAAGAGCGATTAGGGCATATGTTCTAGATCCAGCCGGCTTCCCTATGGATTCTCGCTCGTAACCGATTATTGCGCCCAATATAATGGCTAAAAGCAACTTAGCCAATATTATTAAGATGTCATACATAGATCTTGTATAAATTAATTTTTAAGTATAGTATTATTATATCAGATTTTAGAAAAAAATATTTACCAAAAACCAAAAAGGAGGAAGCGGAAAATGAGTGGGCTGTCAAAGCGGGATGCGGCGATGTATCGGATGTATAATGCAATTTACAGAAAACAAAAAAAAGCCCTTAAAAAGAAATGCCCCAACTGCAGGGGCAAGCTAAAAGCATTTGACCTTTTCAGGTTAAAATGCACTTTATGCCAAAAAGTATGGTATGTAGAAAAGCTTTTAGAGAGGGGAAAACGCTCCACTTAGTGGGGCGTTTTATTTTATTTTTTCCAAAAGGATCAGTTGGGCTTTTTTCGTTATAGTATCAAAAATAGCAAAGGTCGCCTTAGTAAAAAGACCAGCTAAAGTCCCCGGGTTAATTAGTTCTGTTTTACCAATTTTTTCCTGCCAGGGTTTGTGCGTATGACCATAAAAAGCAAAATCATATTTTTGCGTTTCAGCCATTTTTTTAGCCAAAAACGGATCATGACAAAAAACTATTGTTAAATTATCAATTTCTAATTTACCTGTATTGCCTTGGTAATTAATTTTAGTATTATCTTTTGCCTTTCTTCGGAAGCCTTCGATATCACCATCAACATTGCCTTTAACTAAATGAATTCTGTCCCCTGCAAATAATTTTGCCATTTCTTCCAAAACTGCTGGAGCGCAAACATCACCGCAATGAATTATTGTAGCAATTTTTTCTTTATTAATATATTTTATGGCCTTCTCAACATTTGGCCAATTGTCATGGGAGTCGGATATAAGAGCTATTAGCATGGCTTAAGTTTAACATTATATTTTAAATAAAAAAACCGCCTCGCGGAGCGGGACAGTTTTTTAGTGATTATGTTCAATTTTACTATTTTTTTCAGGTCTTTCTACGCACAGTGTTTTTAAATATTCCATAACCTTGCGGTTGCCAATGACATTTTTAATATAATCCCGGTATTCAGGAGTTTTTAAGGATTTAATAATATCTGGATTATTTTGGTAATAGTGGCTCATGGCTTCAATTTCTTTATCAGTATCAGCTTCGCTAATTTCCATTTTTTCATTAAAGAAAATTGTTCTGGTTATTAGGGCAGCTTTAATTCTCTTAATAGCCTGGGGAGCAAAATCTAATTTTAATTGATCAGGAGTTTTATTTAAATGTTTTAAGTAATCCTCAAATTTTAGGCCTTGCATTGCCACATTGCTTTGTAGCTCTTGGACCATTTTAGCGGCTTCGCTATTGATTAAAGTATCAGGTATTTCCCCCACTTGAGATTTATCAATAAGTTTGTTTAAAAGTTCCGTTTCAACCCTTTCCTCCTCTTTATGGTGCTCTTCGTGCTCTAAATTATGTTCAATTTGTTTTTTTAATTCAGCAATTGTTGGCGCACCCAAAGTTTTGGCAAATTCATCGTTTAGTTCTGGCAGGGTTCTTTTGTAGACAGCTAACATTTTTACTTTAAATTTAGCTGGCTTGCCCGCCAAATTTTTGTTATGGTATTTTTCCGGAAAAATTAATTCAAATTCTTTGTCTGACCCCGCTTCTAAGCCAATCAAATTATCTTCAAAGCCAGGGATAAACTGACCCTCGCCTATAATTAGTGGGTATTTTTTTTGTGCTCCGCCGTCAATTGATACATTATTACGCAGAATATCAAAATCAACTTCTACTTTATCGCCCTTTTCCGCTTTTTTGCTTTCCAAAGCTTCTGTGGCGCGCATCTTTCTCAAGTCCTCAATAACCTTTTCAATGTCTTGGGCGCTTATATTTATTTCTTTCTCTTTAATCTTGATTGATTTGAGATCGCCAATTTTTATTGCTGGCATCAAATCAACAGTCGCTTTATAAATAAAATCGTTTTGGGGAGCTAATTTTTCAAAATCTACCTTTGGAGAGCCAAGTGGTTCAAATTTTTCTTTTTGGGCAATTTCTATATATGATTTTTCTACGGCTAAAACAGCAGCTTCTTCATAAATCTTCATTTCCCCCACTTTTTTCTTAAGCATCTCCAACGGCACTTTGCCTGGGCGGAAGCCGTCAATTTTAGTTTGGCTAGACAAGTTTTCAATAGCTTTATTTAAAAATGGCTCAAGCTCATTAGCAGGAATTGTTACTTTTATTTCCAGCTGGCTTTTAGGCAGCTTTTTGACATCGTATTTATATTGCATTTTTTTTATTTAATTTTATTAGGTTTATTAAATTTAATATTGGCGCGAAAAGTACTGGGGGTTCTAAAGCGTATTATTTTTTTATTTATTTTTTGAGAATAATTTTTCATTTTTTGTGAATAATATAAGTATAGTAGCTTAAACTTGGCCAAAAGTCAATAATAGAAGCAATAAAAAAACACCCCTATGCGGGGTGTTTTTGTTATTCAATGACTTTATTTAAACTATTATCGCTGGAAATTGCGGTTGTAATGTTTTTGCCTGCCGCTGATATAAGTGCGCCAGTCGCATCATCAGTTGCCGAAACAGAAATACTGGATAATAAAGCCGGGGTTTGTCCCATTTGTGATTCTGTGGGAGTTATGGCTAATTGTATCCTAGCTTCTGGCGCAGGGTTATAATATCCAGCCAAGACAGGAATATCTTCAATTTGCCATTCTATTTGATTAGAATTTTCATGATGGATTATTTGATTGCCTGCCGTAACATTATAAATATTTGTGAATTCAACACCGTCCGGAAGTTGGGCAATCAATTTTGTATCACGCACTTTATTATTAGTATTCATTACTTTTATAACTGCCCAGTAAGAGGTATATTCTCCCACTCTCGGCGGTACTGAGCCTACGCCGATTTGGTCGCCTTCAGAAGTGAAAAAAACAGCCGCGGTGCTAACGATCAGGCGAGAGTTCAATTTAGTCATCAGGGGCAAGCTTTCTATAGAGTTGCCTGAATAATTAGCAAAAACACGAGCTTCAAGGTTATAACCATTTTCGTTATATGTATCAAAGTTAATGTTTTGTTTTATGGGGACATTAACTTCAGCGGTCCCTTCTTGGCCAGGTTCAATTAAATTTATTTTTAGAGCGCTATATTTTTCCTGCTCTGCATATTCACCCCTAACCACGACTCCCAGTTCAACATTTTGCAGACTGACATTCTCTGTATTTTTATAATGAATCGTATAGGTTGTACTATCACCTGGGCTGGCAATTTGATTTTTTTCCGTATTAATAAAATCAATAATAAATCTAGCAAACTCTGTCCAGGCAACCGCGGTACTTTTGCTGATTAAATATTCTTTATCTTCATAAGTTGCATATGTTTCAATCATAATAGGAGTATTTTGCGGCTTATCAATATATACTTTGCCTGAAAAATTATAATTTTTTTCTAAGTCCCTTGGCAAAGAGTCAATCGGCCAGGGTTGCGCGTCTATTTTGCCAAGTTCAGATTTTATCAGTCTAAAAGTATTTGAGTCGCCAAATTTAACCTTTAAATTTTTAAATGTTAAATCAGAATTATTTTTAATGGAAAATTTACCGTCAAAAGGAGATGTGGCGATTAGTCGTTCGGGCAGATTAATTTTTGTTTCAATGACAGAATTGCTTAAAATAAAATCCTGATTAAAAAATTCCTGCCTATCCTGGCCATATTTATTTTTATAATTAATTACCGCTAAAAATTCCTGCTTAGCGTCAAAATTATCCAAAAGCAGCCCCTTTACTATTAATTCACCGTGCGCCTTAGCAGGCATATCACCAATTCTTAAGGTATGAGTTTTGGTATCGTAGCCATCAATATTAAATTGAGGATTTCTTAAGCTGTCAGGTAATTTGAGCACTAAAGCAACATTTGTTAATTGATCATTTGTTGTATTAGAATATGCAATAACGAACTCTGTTGTTTGCCCATTAATCAAGGCTTCTGGGCTAGAAGTTACTCTGAATTCCATCAAATTAAAAAGTTTAGCGCGGCTAAATAACCAAAGATTTACTAAGCTACCCAGTAGCATTATAACAATAGCCGCCAAAACCAAGTCCACTAGCAAGTGGAGCTTATTTTTTTTATAATATTTTTCATAACGTTTTTTCAGGGGTTCAGCGGCAATATTTAATGTTAAACTGCCAATTTTATCAATCGTAATATTGCCGATACGAGTTTTATCAATTTCTTTATTTTCAACAATGGGTTTGGCATCAACCTTAACTACCTTGCTATCTGTTTGTTTATTTATTTTTTCGTCTTCTGGGGTCATATTTATAGTTTAGCAAATAAATGTTTATTTTGTTATGGAAGTCGTAAAAGTTGAAGGCGTAGCGGCTAATATTTCATCAATACCATCACCGTCTATGTCATTGGCAAAAACGCGCACTCCGTTTTTACTGGTTTGTTCATAAGCCCAAAAACTTTTTCCAACTTCTTGGAATTTATTGTTAAATATGCGCACCTGAGGCGTGCCACTATAGCCAGCCCCAGTAATAATTTCATCTTTATTATCTCCATTGATATCACCGCAAGTTACATAAACACCGCCTTTAAATGTTTTGGCATAAGCATAAGCAGCGCCTAACAACTTGCCATTTTTATTAAATATTTTAACGGATGAGCCGCCCATATAACCGGCGCCAGTAACAATGCTTTTTTCTCCATTGCCTTTAAAATCGCAGACTGATACATTTACGCCTCCGGTAAATGATTTGGCATAAGCATAAAAACCAGGATTAATGACCTTGCCCTTATTGTCAAAAATTTTAACTAAAGGAGCGTATCCCCTTAAGGTACCAGTAATAATTTCTTTATTACCATCGCCGTCTAAATCAGCTAAGTCATAATTTATGCCCTTATTATATTTTGTGCCATAAGGATAAAAAGTATTTAATACATTTTTATTTTCATCATAAATAGTAATTTTACTGGCATCAGCTACAATTATTTCATATTTATTATCTTTATTAATATCTTCTTTGCTAATAACATTACCGCCACGGAACTCATTTTCATATAAGAAAAAGCCGTTTCTTTGACTAAGGCCCTTATTGTCAAAAACACGAATAAAAGAGCCGTTAAAAAATGCCGTATTTGTTATTTCCTCAATGCGACGCAAAAGAATCAAGCCGTCATTAGCCGACAAAGTTATATTTTTTATTACCGCGCCATTATTAGTTGTTTTATCTTGAATACCTTTAATTTTTTCATATTCTGCCTCAAAAGAAATTTTTTGATTTGTTGAAGTTGAATTAACGATAGCTAAAGCATTTTCAAAATCACGTTGCCAAACACCAGCTTTAATTTCTTTCGATTTTGCATCCAACAAATTTTTAGCCTCTGTCTTTGCTTGCCCCAAATAATAATCATATTCGTCATACCACCATAATCTGTCATGGCCCAAATCGCCATAATCAAAACTGAAATAGCCATCGCCCATTAAGGCAGAGGTCATATTATAACGAAAAATTTGATAATTATTTTTCTCACCAGTATTATTTGTGTTTGCGTTAAGAATAAACCCTTTGGGAGCATAAGCGAAATTTGCGCTTAGGTAATTACTCATCGAGCCGCTCCAGCCGCCTTCACTTTGCGTTGGGAAATTTTCATGCATGCGGCCATTTAAGATATTATTATAATAATTTGTATTGGCATTAGCAAAAATCATTTTAGTTGGGGCCAAATTACGCGTTTTTATAATAATTTGACTTAAGCCAGAACGCCAGGCCTCATCAACAGCTTGATCGCTATCAGCAGGGCCATCGCCATTAATATCAATCGGCTGTTTCAGCCAAGAAAGTCCATGCCAGACATTATCATAAAAAATACCATCCCAAGTATCTGTGCTTAAATATTTTTTATACATTAATTCTGGCAAATAATCAGCCCAATTTTGCCCATTTGTTTTAGGCGCAACTGAAGAAGCATTGATAAACCAATTACCCGGCCAAAAACTGGCATGTTGGCCGTCAGATTTTTTTAGCCACCAATTGTTTTGGTTAACAGTATTATAAACCTCTGTCCAATAAGGCGTTTCTTTTAACAGGGCAGGATCATAAGTTATTTCCTGAATAGGCATATAAACCAGAATTTTTATCTTACTATTTTTTTGTCTTAATTTAGATATAAGCTGAGGGTTTCTTTCCATTGATTGCGGGCTTAAAATCACCAAGTCCCATTTAGATAGGTTTTCAATGTCTATATCAGTTTTAACATCCCAAGCAATATAATAGTTGGCTAACCTTGGGTAACCATCTGTAGCTGCAAAAGTATTATTTGGGAAACATAAAAATATGCCCAAAACCATAATTATGGTAATAGTAATGAGTTTATCTATTTTTTTAGACAATATTTTTCGCATATTTTAAATATTATCAAATTCATCTAATTATAGCATAAAAAACTTAATTTGTCAACACTTTTAGCTTATCTTAGATTTATTCTTGACTTTTTATACTCAATACTATAATATTATAAATATTAAATAACTTTAACTACTGAGTTAATTTTTTTATTTTACTATGCTCGCTATTAAACTTTCACGAAAAGGCAAGACAAAAGAACCAACTTTTAGGCTAATTGTCTGCGAAAAAACTAAAGATCCCTGGGGGTCATATTTAGAAAATTTAGGCTTTTATAATCCCCGAACCAAGGAATTGAAATTAGAAGCTGATAGAATAAAATATTGGTTAGACAAGGGTGCCGAGCCAAGCGCGACTATTTGGAATCTTTTAGTAGACAAGGGTTTGGTTGAAGGCAAAAAGCAGAAAGTATCTAAGATATCAAAAAAACGACAGGAAAAGATTAAAAAAGAACAAGGTGAGGCAAAAAAACCAGAAGTGCCCGTTACTCCTACAGCAGAGTCAGCACCAACACCTAAAGTTTAACACTTTATACATAAAAACGCCTCATTATTTCTGGCGTTTTTAAATTTAGACATAAATCGGAGTTGACAATTACTTCAGATATGATATAATAATATCATCCGCAAAAAACGGATGATCCTCGGATTTTGAGGATTGCAGTTTAAAAATTAAGCTTTTAATCGGTTTCACGATTAAAAGACGAGAAGGTTTCAAACCTATGGCAGAAAAACATCCAGAGGTAGAATTTGTTGAGTACATTGTCAAGAACATTGTTGGTAACCCCAGCGATGTGAAAGTTGACAGAAAAGTTGATGAAATGGGCGTCTTATTGACCCTGAACATCAACCCCGCCGATATCGGCTATGTTATCGGCAAAAGAGGCAATACTGCCCGCGCCATTCGTACTCTTTTAAAAATTATTGGCGCTAAAAACAATGCACGTGTTAACCTGAAGATTAATGAACCAGAGGGTTCAAAACGCCCTCGCAGATCTGCAGATGTTGACACAGATGTCGTTGACGATTTAAAGATCTAAAATTTATTAGATAATAAAGAAAAAGGTCCCGTGAAACAGGGCTTTTTTCTTTTTTTATCCTCAATATTTCCACTTGCGTCATATTCGATTATTTGATAATTTAAAAGCACTATAAAATTAATTGAAATATATGAAAAAAACATTATTTTTTGCAATTATTTTTTGCGCTTTGCTTGTTCCAGGAGTAGTTTTGGCAAGTCCGGGACAGCTTGATCAGTATGGCGGTCATGAATGTGAAAAAGACTGCTTAATATATGGTTTAGCAAATGGAGAATATCATTTTCATGATATTCCTAATTCCCCCTCATATTTAAGCGGATTCATTGAGGCTACTAATTTAGAAAAAATATTTTATCTGCCTAGTGTAATAGCCGAAGAAATGACTGAAAACCCAATCTCCATAGTCAATGATGAACCAAATGCAGTAATAAGTAACACTATATACGACAATCAGCTATGTCAAAATGCTGAAATTTTTGCGACAGGCCGCTATACTCTTGAACCTAAAGTTCGTATCACCCCGGTCTGTGCACAGCGCTTAATTGACGGGGTTAAAATTACAGCACAAGAATATTATAAAAATTTACCTAATGTTAATCCCGAAATTACTAAAGTTTATCATATTTTAATGTTGGATAATGGTAAAACAGTTTTTACAGATATGCCAGGAATCGCAGAACTTAAGGGGCTAATAGTCCAGGGCGTAACCGATACTTCCTTGTATTATATCAATCCAAACGATGAAAACCCTGCGCTAAGGCCAATTACCGAAGAAAAGGCTATTCAATTAAAGGGTGTAAATTATAAATTAGGTATTACATATTTTGACGATTCAATAATTTACAGTTATCCATTTGCCAGGCCATTATTATAATTTATTAACATATAACTTAAAAACCTCCGCAACTTTTTCGCGGAGTTTTTATTTAATGATATAATTGGTGTAATAAGAAATAGGAAATATGTAATACGGAATGGAAAATAAATATTTAAAATTAGAAGATTTAGAGGTTTATCAAATCGCCAGAGAATTATCCAGATCAATATGGAATATTTATAATTCTTTAAATTCAGAAATGAAATATATTTTTGGCCGCCAATATATCACTGCCGTGGATTCAATTGGCGCCAATGTGGCTGAGGGATACGGTCGTTATCATTTTTTAGATAAAGCGAAATTTTATTATAATGCTAGAGCTTCTTTGTTTGAATCCAAACATTGGACAAATTTATTGTATGAACGTGAAATTTTATCAGAAAAAGACCAAAGCGATTTAATAAATAAACTCGACTTTTTGAATGCAAAATTAAATAATTTAATAAAAATCACAATTAAAAATAAATAATACCAATTCTTATTTCGTATTACTTATTTCATATCCCAATGTTATTCAACATCATTACAATCTTCCCTGATATCTTTGACTCATATTTTGCCAAGGCCATGGTTAAACGGGCGCAGTTGAAGAAATTAATTCAGATTAAAATAACTGACTTACGCCATTATGCAGGTAATAAATATAAATCAGTTGATGACACGCCTTATGGCGGCGGCGCTGGCATGATTTTAAAAATCGAGCCGATTTTCAAGGCGCTTAAAAGCATAAAAAGAAAAAAGAAGAGCCGAGTTATTTTATTTTCCGCACACGGCAAAACGCTGACGCAAAAAGATTTGAGACGGCTAAAAAAATATGACCAGCTGATCATGATTTGCGGTCGTTACGAAGGAGTTGATAATCGCGTAGCAGAAAAAATAGCAGACGAAGAAATTTCCATTGGCAATTATGTGCTAACTGGCGGTGAAATCCCAGCTATGGTTTTGATTGACGGGATTACTCGCCTATTGCCGGGCGTACTTGGTAATTTAGAATCACCAAAAGACGAATCATTTAGTAAAGAAAAAGAATTAGAATATCCTCAATATACAAAGCCGGAAAATTTTAAGGGCTGGAAAGTGCCAAGGATTCTTTTATCCGGTCACCACGGGAAAATTAGAGAATGGCGAGAGAAACGCAAAAAAATGTCGTGAGTTTATTGTGTAAAAGCTGTATATAGATAACAGGTCAATCCTCTTGACAGCTTAAATAATAAAGTTTATAATGCTAGTATCAAAAATAACTTTACTAAGTTCTCAAAAAAGACAATAAAAATTTAATTTTTCAAAGATATCCCATCTTTGCAACAGCTCCGATGGGGAGGAGAAAAAACAGAGAAATTCGATCTCTAAAAAATACTCAGGTATAATTTTGGAGACAATGGATTTCCCTGTTTTTTCTTCTTTGACAACTAAAAAGTGATAGAATCAATTCCTTATTTCCCCAACTGGGGAAGGTTGTTATGGTGAACCTTATCACCATTTTATTTGAGAGTTTGATCCTAGCTCAGGATGAACGCTGGCGGCGTGTTTAAGGCATGCAAGTCGAACGGTCAATTTTTTCGCAAGATTAGATTGACAGTGGCAAACGGGTGAGTAACACATTGGTAACCTGCCTCGAAGACGTGAATAACCCCGCGAAAGCGGGGCTAATACACGATAATAATGAGTGGCATAAGTCATTCATTTAAAGTTCAGGCGCTTCGAGAGGGGCCTATGGCTTATCAGCTAGTTGGTGAGGTAATAGCTCACCAAGGCTATGACGAGTAGCGGGTGTGAGAGCATGACCCGCCTCACTGGGACTGAGACACTGCCCAGACTCCTACGGGAGGCTGCAGTCAAGAATCTTCCACAATGCCCGCAAGGGTGATGGAGCGACGCCGCGTGACCGATGAAGCCCTTCGGGGTGTAAAGGTCTTTTACCAGGGACGAACAAATGACGGTACCTGGCGAATAAGAGGTTGCTAACTCTGTGCCAGCAGCAGCGGTAATACAGAGACCTCAAGCGTTATCCGGATTCATTGGGCGTAAAGCGTGCGCAGGCGGCTTTTTAAGTTAGCGGTTAAAGCTCGAAGCTCAACTTCGATTTCGCCGCTAAAACTAGAAAGCTAGAGAATGGGAGAGGCAAGCGGAATTGCCGGTGTAGGGGTAAAATCCGTTGATATCGGCAAGAACACCAAATGCAAAGGCAGCTTGCTAGAACATTTCTGACGCTGTTGCACGAAAGCGTGGGGAGCAAAGAGGATTAGATACCCTCGTAGTCCACGCTGTAAACGATGGATACTAGGCATTGGGAGTATCGACCCTTCCAGTGTCGCTATAACTAAGCTAACGCGTTAAGTATCCCGCCTGGGAAGTACGGTCGCAAGACTAAAACTCAAAGGAATTGACGGGGACCCGCACAAGCGGTGGATCATGCGGTTTAATTCGATAACAAGCGAGGAACCTCACCAAGGCTTGACATCCTCAGAATCCCGGGTAATGCTGGGAGTGCCGCAAGGAACTGAGAGACAGGTGCTGCATGGTTGTCGTCAGCTCGTGTCGTGAGATGTACGGTTAAGTCCGGTAACGAGCGCAACCCTCGTTCTATGTTAATTTTTCATAGAAGACTGCCAGCTTTAAGCTGGAGGAAGGTGGGGATGACGTCAAATCAGCATGGCCCTTATGCCTTGGGCTACACGCATGATACAATGGCCAGTACAATGGGACGCAAAGTCGTAAGACGAAGCAAATCCCATCAAAACTGGTCTCAGTTCGGATTGAGGTCTGCAACCCGACCTCATGAAGTTGGAATCGCTAGTAAACGCGTATCAGCCACGGCGCGTTGAATACGTTCTCGGGTCTTGTACACACCGCCCGTCACACCAAGGGAGCCGGTAGTACCCGAATATCGCTGTAGGGCGGTAGAAGGTAAGGCCGGTGACAGGGGTGAAGTCGTAACAAGGCATCCGTAGCGGAAGCTGCGGATGGACCATCTCCTTTCTAAGGAGTATATGAGCGCGACGAAAGTCCGCTCTATTCGGTCGGTTGTTTCTAACGAAACAAATTTTTGGATTTTGATTCTATCACTTTTTAGCGGTTGAAGATGCAATTTAAAAAAAATCGGCTTATTTAATATCAATTAGATCTTGATTAAGCCGATTTTTTTTGTTATAATGCTCTTATTGATATGGTTTTTGGGTGTATAGCTCCCGCCTATGCACTTTGTGCTTCGGCGGGCAGGCAGATGTCCCCCTCGCTGTGCTTCGCCCAAGCGAGCTGAGACGAGTCAGCTCGTCGAGGCGGGTTAGAGCGCGCTGCGCCCCGCACAATGCGAAGCATTGGTGCGGGGTCACTGCTTTAAAAATTTGGGGTCGGTCACTGACCCCGCACTAAAATTCTAAATTTTTCGATCAAATACATGCGCGTGTAGCTCAGATGGTTAGAGCGCGTCACTGATAATGACGAGGTCGATGGTTCGATTCCATCCACGCGCACATGATTTAGTGCGGGGCAGGTAATGACGAGGTCGATGGTTCGATTCCATCCACGCCCACTATTTAAGCCAAGGTAGCTCAGTGGTAGAGCGAAGGACTGAAAATCCTTGCGTCGGGAGTCCGATTCTCCCCCTTGGCACTAATCAGTAATGAGATTTGAGTTGTAGCAACAGTAAAAGATACTCTTGCTTATTAATCATATCTCTTGTTGTGCATCGGGCTGTAGCGAAGTTGGCTATCGCGTCTGGTTTGGGACCAGAAGATCGTGGGTTCAAGTCCCACCAGCCCGAATGTTGCGGATGATGGGTTTTCGCCAGAGGCGGACCCGCCTTCGGCGGGCAAGTCCCACCAGCCCGACTCCTTTTGTTCAAAATTAATGTTGTCCGTGCGCGTACCCATAGTTAAAAGTATATGTGTAAATAAGTTTTGTGTATAAAATACCCGCATTGATGTTCTATGGAATAGGTTACGGATTACATAAACTTTTAACTGGGCGGGTGTCGTATAATGGTTTATTATATCAGCCTTCCAAGCTGAGGATGGCGGTTCGATTCCGCTCACCCGCTATAAGGAAAATAGCATAAGTAACAGCTATTTTTTTATTTTGCCAAAACGATATTTTTATGATAAAATTCTAGTACAAAAGGGGCGATTATCCTCTTAATTTTTCAATTATTTATGACAAAAAACAAAAATAAGAATAACCGTAACGGAGTTAGACGAACTGAAATTCATCCAGAAACAAAAAAATGGATATTTATTATCTTTTTATTTGCAATAGCCGGCATCTCTTTGCTCGGCTTGTTTAATTTAGCAGGGCGAGCAGGTGAAGAAATAGACAAGGTCTTGGCATTGTTTTTGGGCTGGACTAAGTATATATTTCCTGTCATTTTAGTTTTATGGGGTTGGAAATTATTTAAGAAGGAAAAAGTAAACGCCGCCAGCTATATTGGTTTATTATTTTTTGTTTTAAGTTTAACTGCGCTTTTTCATTTAGCCATTCCCCTTCCCGATGCGGTTTTGGCGGTTGATGAGGGTAAAGGCGGCGGATATTTTGGATTATTTTTGAGTTATAGTTTGCAAAACATTATGGGTTTTTGGGCTACGCTAATAACCTTAGTTGCTATTTTTATAATTTCAATTTTATTAATAATAAATGATTCAGTTGAGAATCTGAAAGAGTCAGGCACGGTTTTAGGCAAAATTTTTGACCGCCTCTCTATTTGGTACTATCATGTGAAATTAAAATTAGCGCGCAGGCCCGAAGATGAGTATGAAGAGCAAGAACCAGAGGTGCAGCCAGAGGAGGAAAAAGACGCTGAAGAAAAAGACATTGCTTTTGCCAGCAAGAAAGTTGAATCAAGGCAAAAAGAATCGCCTAAAGAAGAATATAAGCTAGACGAACCAAAAACAAGGCGCGTATTTCGTAAAATAGATTTGCCCTTAAATTTGTTGGATGACAAATTTAGCAAGCCGACATCTGGGAATATTGCTGCCAATAAACAAATTATCCAAAAAACTTTAGAAAGTTTTGGTATTCCCGTGGAAATGGGAGAAATTAGTGTTGGGCCGACTGTTACGCAATATACTTTAAAACCAGCAGAAGGAGTTAAGCTTTCCAGAATCACGGCGCTACAAGATGATTTAGCCCTGGCCTTAGCTGCTCACCCCCTAAGAATTGAGGCGCCCATTCCGGGCAAATCATTGGTTGGCATTGAAGTGCCAAATCAATCAGTGGCAATTGTACGCTTAAGAGAATTATTAGAAAGCTCAGAGTTTAAACAACGCAAAACTATGCTCACTATACCTTTGGGGCGCGATGTGGCAGGCAATACATGGGTGGCTGACTTGGGTAAAATGCCTCATTTATTAGTCGCTGGTCAAACTGGTTCAGGCAAATCAGTTTGTTTACATACTGTGATCACAAGTTTGTTGTATCAAAATGGGCCAGATACTTTAAGATTTATTATAGTAGATCCTAAACGTGTGGAAATGCCTTTATATAATGAAATTCCTCATCTACTTACTCCCGTGATTACTGATGTTAAAAAAACCGTCAATGCTTTAAAATGGACAATCGCGGAAATGGATAGGCGCTATATTGTTTTGGAAAAGATGGGTAAAAGAAATATTGATGATTTTAACAAGATTTCACAAGAGAAAATGCCATACATTGTTTTTGTAGTAGATGAAATGGCAGATTTAATGTCTAGCATGGGCCATGAAGTTGAGGGACTGATTATACGCTTAGCTCAAATGTCTCGTGCTGTCGGCATCCATTTAGTTCTGGCAACGCAAAGACCATCTGTTGAAGTTATCACTGGCTTAATCAAAGCTAATATACCAGGCAGAATTGCCTTTGCCGTAGCATCTATTACTGATTCTAGAACCATATTAGATTATGCTGGTGCAGAAAAACTCCTTGGCAGGGGCGATATGCTATATACTAGCGCTGAACTTTCTAAACCAAAACGTTTACAGGGGGCATTTCTATCAGACCCAGAAATAAATCGTGTGGTTAATTATTTAAAGGAAAGCGGAGAGAAGCCAGATTACGATACTTCAGTAGTTGAAAAGCAAAAATCTTTTAATGGAGATGGCAGTGTTGATTTTTCAGATCCAGATCAGGGCGATGAATTATTTGAGGAGGCAAAGGAAATTATTTTACAGGCAGGCAAGGCCTCCACTTCATTTTTGCAAAGACGGTTAAAAGTTGGTTATGCTCGCGCAGCCCGCTTGATGGATTTATTAGAAGAAGCAGGTATTGTCGGTCCGGGTGAGGGCGCAAAACCAAGAGAAATTTTAATAACCGAGAAAGAGGTTGATGAAAATGAAGCTGAATTGTCTTCTGACGAAGAAGAGATAGAAGATGGCGAGGAGAAAGAAATAAGCGATGATGATGAAGAAGGTGAGGAATTAGAACTACCAGAAGATGAAACAGAAGAGGATATTAACGATGAAGAAGAAAAAAGACCAGCGTAATGAAATAATAAATTAATATGAAAGAAGAAACACTGGGACAAGTTTTCAAAAGATATCGCGAAGAAGCCCGTTTAAGAATTGAACAAGTAGAAAAAGACATTAAAATAAGCCAGCGCATGCTGCAGGCCATAGAAAATGATAAATATGATATTTTGCCAGAGGATCTTTATGTGAGAAATATTATAAAGACATATGCCGATTACTTGTCATTAGATTACAATAAATTACTAAATCTTTACCAAGAGAACCGCGGTGAAATCACGGGAAATGTAATAAAAGAGCAAAAGAAAACTAGAGTATATATTACGCCACAAATATTTCGTTATATTGTTATTGGCTTGGTAATTTTGGCTCTAGCTATATATTTAGGATTTCAGATAAATAATATTTTTATCGCGCCAAAACTTGAAGTTTATCAGCCAGATAAAAATATAACAATTTTACAAAATTTTATTGAAGTTAAGGGTTTTACGGAAAAAGAAGCCAGAGTCTTTATAAACGACAAAGAAATTTACATTGGCAGCAAGGGGGAGTTTAAGGCGACATTAGATTTGCAAAAAGGTTTAAATACCATTAAAATATCAGCATCAAAAAAACATAGCAAAGAAAATATAATTTACAGGGAAGTTTTAGTGCAGTAATTAATAATTTAACCAAATATTATGGATAAAAGGAATGATAAGGGGGAAGAGCAGGAAAGAGAAAGGGCGGCTGAAACAGCTATTTCACAAATTAAAGAAAAATTTGGCGACGGAGCTATTATGAAGCTTGGCGAAGCCAAAGCTATGCAGGTTGAAGCAATTTCAACTGGTTGTTTGTCTTTAGATATTGCTTTGGGCGTGGGTGGCGTACCGCGCGGCAGAATAATTGAGATTTTTGGCCCCGAAGCTTCTGGAAAAACTACTTTAGCTCAGCACATTGTAGCTGAGGTGCAAAAGCAAGGCGGGTTAGCGGCTTTTGTTGATGCCGAACACGCTTTAGATCCGGACTATGCCAAAAAAATCGGAGTTAATATAGACGAGCTTTTGATTTCACAACCAGACACAGGCGAACAGGCCTTAGATATTGTGGAAACACTAGTGCGTTCTAATGGCGTGGATGTAATAGTGGTCGATTCAGTGGCTGCCTTAACGCCTAAAGCTGAAATAGAAGGAGAAATGGGAGAACAGCATATGGCGTTGCAGGCGCGTTTAATGAGTCAAGCACTAAGAAAATTGGCCGGTATTATCAGTAAATCAAAAACAATTCTAATTTTTATAAACCAGACAAGGCAAAAAATCGGCGTATTTTTCGGCAATCCTGAAACAACAACAGGCGGCACGGCTTTAAAATTTTATTCATCTGTGCGAATCGAAGTGCGCAGATCAGCGCAAATAAAGCAAGGAGAAAAGTTTATCGGCAATAGGGTAAAAACTAAAATCGTGAAAAATAAAGTCGCTCCCCCGTTTCGCACCTGCGAATTTGATATTTTATACAACGAAGGCATCTCTATTGCCGGCGATGTTCTGGATACTGGTGTAAATTTTGGAATCATAAAAAAATCAGGCAATACTTATATTTATGAAGATAAAAAAGAAGGTGAAATTAAATTGGGCGTAGGCCGGGAAAATGCCAAGCAATTTGTAAGGGAAAATCCAAAAGCAATAAAATCCATTAAAAAAGATATTTGGGAAAAAGTAGAGTCCGGCGAAGAAGAAAATGCTTAAAAATAAAAATAATATAATAAAACCCTTCTTAATCGAAGGGTTTTATATTGACAAAAACAAAATAATTTGATAAGATATTGTATTATTTGAAATATTATAGGGTTGGTGGGATAAAGAGGATAAACCGGAAGCACAAAGGAGGGTTCTATGACAAGAAAAGATGGTAATAGGATTTTTTGGAAAATTTTTTCGATTGAAATAATGTTAATTGTATTTTTTGCTTCCCTATGCGTAGTCATGCATCTTCGTGGCAATGAGGACAGAATAAATGAAAAATCAGCAGAGGTATCAGACATTATGTCTGATGTTTATGTGGAGATGCCAGACGGAAAACAGATTCCTTATAGCAAAATAATAATTAAACTTCCAGAAAGTCCAAAAGCGGTTGTCGAAGTCAAACGGCCAAAAAAAACATCGGGGAAAACCAGAGTTTGTTCTAGCGAGATAGAACAATTGGTCATGCAGCTTGCTGAAGAAGCTGAATATAAAAATGTTCATTTACTGAAAAGAATAATCAAATGCGAAAGCAGTTGGAGGCCCGACGCGATCAATTGGTCCAGCCGTGATTACGGATTGTGGCAAATTAATTTACGCCATAATCCTGAAGTGACAAAAGAATGCGCTCTTGACATTGATTGCGCAACAAAATGGGCTATTGAACAGATCCAATCTGGCAATATTTGGAAATGGAATGCTTCTAGATATTGCTGGGGAGGCAGCATATAAACGATTATAACCCCGTTTCATGAAAATGAAACGGGGTTTTTTATAAAAAAACCGGCCTTGGAAAAACAAAGCCGATTTTTTTTATATAAGCAGAGTTTTAATTAGCGCGTTCTACATAAGTGCCTGTTTCAGTATTTACAACTATATTTTCGCCTTCCTTGATAAAAAGAGGAGCATTTATAATTGCGCCAGTTTCCAAAGTAACTTGTTTGGTGACGTTACTGGCAGTATCGCCCTTAACGCCGGGAGGCGCTGTAATAACTTTAAGAGTAATTTTAATCGGTATATCAACATTGACTGGATTATTTTCGTAATAAAGCACATCGCATCCAGTCCCCTCTTTTAAAAATTTTATTTTTTCTCCCAGAACTTCCAGGGGTATGGCAAATTGTTCATAGCTTTTATTATCCATAAAATTAGCAAACTTTTCATCTTTATATAAAAAATTAGCCGTGCCTCTTTGCAAATCAGCTTCTTCAACTCGCTCGCCTTGCTTGAAAGAATATTCTAAAACCTTACCTGTTATTAAATTGCGCAATTTTGTTTGCATAACTGGTTTTCTTTGCTGCATTCTAACAAAGTTAGCTTCTAAAACTATGTATGGTTCATTATTAAAATTAATACTAAGACCTTTTTTTATTTCATTTAAGCTTGAAAGCATATTTTTTAGTTGAAAGTTTTTAAGGTATTAAGCTATAAAACCTAGCGAGGGCAATAAGGAATTAATGACATATAGCGGGCGCGTTTAATAGCTTGAGCTAATTTTCTTTGATGTTTCGTACAAACACCACTGCGGCGTCGAGGTACAATTTTGCTATATGAAGATAGCCAGCGTCTTAAAAATTGGCCGTCCTTATAATCAATGTCATTAATGCCGTTTTGGCAGAAATAGCATTCTTTGGCTATTTTTTCCTGAGAGTTTTGCTGATGGGCTCTGGGATTTCTTTTAATCATAAAAATATTAATAAATTTTAAATAATTTAGTTTAAAAATTTAATTAAAAAGGTATGTCTTCCAACTTAATTTCGTCACTGTCGGTTTCTGTTTCCTTTTTCAAAGCCGGTGCTGTTTCTTCTTCAATGACAGGAATATCAGTAGCGGGAGCGGGAGAATGAGTAGAAGTTGAGCGATCGCCTGGCCGATCAAGCATTATCATATTTTCAGCAACAATCTCTGTTCTGTATTTTTTAACTCCATCTTGTCCGACCCAATCTCTGGTCTGCAATCTGCCTTCAATATAAACTTTGCTCCCCTTTCTTAGATACTGGCCAATAATCTCAGCTAATTTTCTCCAAGCCACCACATTATGGTATTCAGCCTTTTCTTGCCTTTGCCCATTAGCATCTGTCCAACCGAAATTTGTGGCAACTGAAAAACTAACAACTGAAGCCCCTTGTGGTGTCGATCTTACTTCAGGATCCCGGGTAAGATTGCCAATGATCATGACTTTGTTTAAATTCATATAATTTTGGTTAATTTAGTTTAATTAAATTAAGTAAACTTATAAATTATTTACAGGAGCTATAGGAACTATATGGTTTATAGGAGCGAAAGGACCATGGGCTTAAGAGTTGAAAGGTGTGCGCATTTTCCTATTTTCCTATAATCCCTTAGCTCATTTTTTTCTTATAGCTCTTATATTTTATAGCATTTCTTTCGTGTCACCCAAAATTTCATCCAGTTTTTTATCCAGATCTTCCAAGCTAATTTTAGGTTTGGCTTTTTCTTTGCTAACTTTTTCTTCCTTTGCTTCTTCAGTTTTTTCTTTTTCTCGTTTGGCTGCAATTTTTTCCTGAATTTTTGCCTCTTGTTTTAATTGCTCTTCTGTTTTAACTTGTTTCTTAACAATAATAAATCTTAAAACCTCGTTAGTTAATTGTAAGGCACGATTTAGGCCAATTAATTTATCAGTAGTTAAATTAAATTCATAAAGAAAATAGTAGCCATGACTTTGGCCTTTAATCGGATAGGCAAATTTTTGCTTGTCTAAATCCTGTTCTTTAGTTATGGTGCCGCCGTTTGTTTTAATTAATTCAGCGACTTTTTTTGTGATTGGCTTTACTTCTTCTGCAGTATAAGACATGGGCAGAATGTAAAGAATTTCATAGTGTTCTAGTCTCATAGTTAGTTTGTTATATATTGTTAATTTGATAAGTGTTATAGCGTTATAGATTGCAGCGTTATAGTACTATAACTCTATAATTCTAAAATTCTATTATTATATTAAAAAAATCCCATGGCGGGATTTGGAGCAAGAGCAAGAGACGCTAGCAAGAATACTCTTGCAGTTGCTCATAACTCTATGCTGTAAAATCGCACCATTGAAACCTCTAAGGTTTCATTTATCCCCGCAGAGCGGAGTGGAATAGTGTTTTTAATGTTGTGTTCTTATCTTAGCAAAAGAAAATAATTATGTCAACCTTATTGACAAAAATTAAAAAGCTTGATATATTAATAGATAAATTCTTTAAAAAAGAGGAGGACATGTCATGAGCTTGAGGCAAATTTCCGTGGTAATATTTTTCTTAGCTATTTTGGCTTCCTGCGACCAAGGCGGAGGCAAACTGACGCTCATCAATGATCAATCCTGGCCCAAACATGAGGGTATGGGCGTGGTAGTGGAAGGTCCAGTCAATATTAACGGTCAGATTGGGGTAGTGAGAATCAGACCCAATGACGCAGCTGACTGCTCGACCGACAACTGCACCTGGGGTGCTTTGGTATCTATGAGCGAGAACATTAAAAATGGCGACCATGTTGAATATCAGAATGTGCAGTGGTACAACAACACGCTGGTTAATTACAGCCTAGGCCGAGTGGCCAGAAAGGTTGAAGTCAGAGGCTGCAACATGAAAGAAGGTTTTTACTTCACTGGTAGCACTTGGTACGAAGTCACTGACCTCCATCAGGATCGCGTAGGAGAAATTATTAAGGTCCAAGGAGTTATGTGGGGTATTGAAGCAGAGGGGTTTGATGGTATTGATCCATACCTTGTTTTCGTGGAAAGCAAGGTTTCTGACGGTAAGACCGAGCAGATTGAGGCTTTTATGGCCCCTGATAATTCTGATTGTGGTTTTAGGGACAATGATTTGACTAAACAGAAAAATTTGAAATTATACATGATTCTTTACGAAGACGGGCAGAATTTTCTTCAATGGGCCGTTATTCGTGAATAATAATTACAGCCGCTGGGTAGCAATGCCTGGCGGTTTTTTTATAATAAATATTGACAAAATTGTTAAAATATGCTATGCTTATAGACATAATTGATCTTTATAGATATTTGGAAATATAGGTAAGTTTTATAAATATTCTAAAATTAGCGAAAAATGGAGGGTAAAAATGAATAATCCGGTTAAAGAAGCCAAAAATCTACAGACAATAACATGGTTTGGATACCTGTTCGGCGGTGGAGGTGTTCTTCTCGTCATCGTGCTTTTTCTCTTTGCTGTAATTGGAAATGGAGAAAAAAACAATCAGCAGCAAAAAGAAAATTTATCGCTCACCACCCGTATCATCCATGAAGGCACAGGGACGATAGTGGGCCAACCGGAAATTATTGACCGCAATAGTTCCGTTCAGGTCATTAAGGTCATCGTTGGCAATGGTATGTTCCCGGTACTCACTAATGTAACTGATCCCAGTTATCGCTATCTTGTGCCGGGGCGCCAGGTCAAATTTAAATGTGTCTTTTACGGATACAGCAACAACATCGGCCGTGAAGCTTGTATGATTGTATCGCCTTAGAAAAAATTAACTTCAACCGCCACACAGAAATGTCTGGCGGTTTTTTTATTGACAAAAGTAAATAAATAAGCTAAGGTAATACATCAGTTCATTAAATTTAAGGAGGGGAAATAATGAAAGAAATAAGAGTTGAGGCACGATTGCGGAATAATATTTTGTATCACGCTATTTTTGACAGGTTCAAGTCAGTAGCGTCATTTTGCAGAAAGTATAAGCTTTGTCAGAGTAGCGTGGGGGGCCTGCTTAATTTAAAACGGTCGCCACTTGCAAGAAATAAGTCATACTCAGTCACCTGTGAAAAAATAGCAAAAATTTTTCGGATGACACCGGATATGCTTTTTCCCCCAGCTTTATATAAAATAAAGCAGCCTGAAAGAATTTGGGAGATTTCATTTTCGCAGCTGCCTTCCATGAGTGAATTAAAACAATTATCTGCGCCGAGCGATCCCGAAAAAGATATTATTGAGGAGGAATTTAAACAATCATTAGCTGAGGCCCTTTCTCTTCTTGCGCCCAGAGAAGAGCAAGTACTCAAGTATTTATATGGCCTTGATGGTTATGAAGAAAAATCCTTGCAGGAAGTTGGCGAAATATTTCATGTTTCACATACTCGGATAGGCCAAATTAGGGATAAGGCCTTGAGAAAGCTTAGACATCCAACCAGAATTAAATTGCTTCGAGCACATATTTATTGACAGATTTTACTATTATAGCCTCGGGAAATCCTGGGGCTTTTTTATTATGTTATAATACACTTATGCAATACTTTTTTATTCTAGGTAAAAATCCAATATTATCAAAAGCTGAAATCGAGGCGGTTTTTGCTTTACAAGATATAAGATTTAAGATTACTGATTATAGTAATAATATTTTGATTATTGAAACAGAAAAAGAGTTTGATGTGAATTGGCTGAATAATCGTTTGGGCGGGACTGTTAAGATTGGCAAAATTTTGGGTAAAGTTGAAACCTTAGAAAATTTTGAAGATAAATTCTTTAATTTGGTAAAATTTGGCGAAGGAAAGGTCTATTTTGGCTTTAGTTTATATAATTTAGGGCTAAAAACTCCCTTAAAGCAACTTTCCAGGAAATTAGAGCCAGTGGCTATGGAGATAAAAAGAAAGCTAAGAGAAGAGAAAAATATCAATTCTCGCTGGGTAACAAGCAGAGATTTAGAGCTTTCTTCGGTTATTGTGAAGAAGAATAAGTTGCTGGAAAATGGGGCAGAAATATGCTTTTTTGCTAAAGATAGCGAAATAATCATTGGGCAAACACTGGCAGTCCAGCTTTTTGAGGAATTTGGCGCCAGGGATTATGCCAGGCCAAGCCGAGACGATGTTTCAGGAATGCTTCCTCCAAAGCTAGCTCGCATGATGGTTAATTTGGCCCAAGTTAAGCAAGATGCACTACTTTTAGATCCCTTTTGCGGTTCAGGTACTATTTTACAAGAAGCACTATTATTGGGATATAAAAATATAATCGGCTGTGATATCAGCAATAAGGCAGTTTCTGATACTGAAAAAAATATACAATGGTTGGCTAGCAAGTATAATTTAAATATTGAGCATGTTGAAATTTTTAAACATGATGTAAAATCAATAAATAAAAAAATCGAACCAGAATCAATTGATGCAATTATTACAGAACCGTATTTAGGCCCTGCCATAAAAGGTTCTGAAGGTAACAAACAAATTGATTTAATAATTAAGGAATTAGATAATTTATATTTAGCAGCTTTTAATCAATTCAAAATAATTTTAAAGACAGGTGGAAAAATTATTATTGTGTTCCCTATTTTTCAGATCAGAAATCAAAGTAAAAGATTAGCTGCTTTTGAAAAAATAAAAGAAATGGGATTTAAAGTTTTAAATACTGATGATTTAATTTATTGGAGACCAAAACAATTTATTTGGCGCGATATAATTATTTTCGAAAAAGTTTAGCCTCACTGATCTTTTGACTATGCACAGGTGACAGTTAGGCAATTTTAAAACGGAGAATAATAATTCTCCGTTTTTTAAATTAGTTTTCAATACTTTTTTATTATACTACTTTTATTTTTTTCAACTAATTTAAATAAGTTGTTTTTTCCATGGATATGCACGGAAATTCAGCCAAGCATAATGCTTGATCTGTAAAAACCAGCGCGCCATGGATCTGCGATAACAGCCTCTCTGCATTAGCATTACCTCCTTATAGACATTTTACTACTTTAATTATAGCAAATAGTGTAAATATCGTGCAATGAACACAATAAGGGTTCAGCTAATAAATAGCTTATCTTAGTTAAAAATCATTATCGTTAAATTTTTTACTAGTAAAATAAAAACCGTTTTAATAAGACGGTTTTAATTTTATTTTTATTCACCGAAATGTTTTACCCACCAATCATTCTGTTCTTTTAAAATTCTCCTTATCTGCTTTCTTGCTTTTTCGGGAACAGATTTAATTATTCCCCGTTGCTCTCTCGCTCATAGCTTCCTGATTTTTCTCTTTGTTTTCTTAGTGATAGGTTCATCACCAAAATAAATCAGACTGGGCAAATTTTTAGCCACTTTGTTTCACCTCCTTTTCTATATTGTAGCATTTATTCTGAAAAGTGAAAAATGACAACATCGCCATTTTTAATAATATATTCCTTACCTTCCATTTTAACCATTCCCTTTTCCTTGGCTTTTGACCAAGAACCAAATTTTAATAACTCTTCCCAATTAATAACTTCAACGCGCACAAAGCCCTTTTCAAAATCAGTATGTATTTTACCGGCTGCTTGAGGAGCTTTCGTGCCATTTTTGATTTCCCATGCTCTAGTTTCTTTTGGTCCAGTTGTTAGCATGGACATTAAATCCAATAATTTATAACCAGTAACAATCATTTTTTCTAGGCCTGTTTGTTTTACATTTAAATTTTGTAAATATTCTTTAACTTCATTTTCAGGAAGTTGAGCCAATTCTTCTTCCATTTTACCGCAAACAATAATAACCTTCTCGGGGTCCAGATTTAAATTTGCTTCTTTCAGTATTTGTTGCGGTGTTTTATTTATATCAATTTCAGCAACATTAAAAACATATAAACAGGGCTTGAGTGAGAGAAAATTAAATTGTTTTAATAACTCTAGTTCTTCAATAGAAAGATTCTGATCCTTAATTAAAATATTCTTATCAAGCTCGGCTTTCACTTTATGCAATAATGGTTTAAGTTCTGATAAATCCGTATCTTTACGAGATTCCAGTTTTTTATTTATTTGCTGTAAATCAGCCATTATAAGTTCAATATTGATAATATCTAAATCATCCTTAGCATTGATCCTATTCTCAACATGAGAAATATTTGGATTTATAAAGTGTCGTAAAATATGGCAAATAGCATTACATTCCCTAATATTAGATAAAAATTGATTTCCTAGACCCTCACCTTTATGAGCGCCACGAACAAGTCCGGCTATATCAATAAATTCAATTGTTGAATATATTACTTTTTCAGAATTAGACATCTTAGCTAATTGATCTATTCGAGGATCAGGTACCTTAACGCAGCCAACATTAGGTTGGATTGTACAAAAGGGATAATTAGCGCTATCTACCTTTTGGCGAGTTAATGAGTTAAAGATCGTAGATTTACCAACATTAGGTAAACCCACAATACCTATTGATAATGACATATTGGGCAATACTGGGATCGAACCAGTGACCTTTGCAATGTGAATGCAACGCTCTAACCAGCTGAGCTAATTGCCCGCCTTCGCAAGGCCTCGCCTATGCGGGCTAAAGATCCGGCGGACAGGCCCGCCTATACTTAAAAGCAAATAACAAATTTACCTTGGACCACAGGGGACTTGAACCCCTGACCCCATCCATGCCATGGATGTGCTCTACCAGCTGAGCTAGTGGCCCTAATTTATGCCCTCGGGAGGAATCGAACCACCATCTAAGGCTTAGGAGTCCCTTGTTCTATCCATTGAACTACGAGGGCAAGGCATATTTTACTTAATCCATTGTCCGCCAGAGGCTCGCTTAGGCGAAGCATAGCGGATCCGCCTTCGGCAGAAACTACGAGGGCAAAATATGAAAAATGCTTCACGTGAAACATTTTTCACTAAATTTCGTATAGTTTATCAAGAATTTTGTTTTAAATTAGTATAAATTAAGCGTCGCTATTGTAAATACAACCATTTATTATTAAATATAACCTTATTTTAATTTTATCATTTAATTTTAGCTGAATCAAGAGGGGATTTAATAATTAATTTTAATATATTGACAAAATAAAATAAAAATGTCGTAATATAATTTTGATTTTGATAATTGTTTATGATAAAATAACCACACAAACATGGAAACACTTCTTATTATTATTTTAATAGTAATAGTTATCGGCTTTGTAGCCCTATTTTTTATATTTACCAAAATGGGCGGATCTAAAAAAGATGATCAAGCATTAGTTATGCTGCAGAATCAGATGAATGAGATACAAAAAGCTCTCGGCGAAGGGCTAACTCAACAGCATCAAACTATACAGCAGCAATATGGACAAAGCGCAAAATTAATCTCTGACGTTACTGAAAAACTAACAAAGCTTGGCGAAACAAATAGACAAATTGTAGGTTTTGCAGAACAATTGCAAAGTTTAGAAAATATTTTAACAAACCCAAAACAACGAGGTATATTAGGCGAATATTTTTTAGAAAATCTTTTAAAGAATGTATTGCCTCCAGCTACTTATCAAATGCAATATAAATTTAAAGATGGAGAAATTGTTGATGCGGTAATTTTTGTTAAGGATAAAATAATTCCAGTTGACTCCAAGTTCTCATTAGAAAATTATAATAAAATAGTTGAAGAAAAAGACGCAAATATCAGAGA
Organism: Candidatus Falkowiibacteriota bacterium; assembly: GCA_016927685.1. Taxonomy (GTDB): domain Bacteria; phylum Patescibacteriota; class Patescibacteriia; order CAIXNZ01; family CAIXNZ01; genus CAIXNZ01. The sequence continues at coordinate 3,864 of JAFGMD010000024.1, read as the reverse complement.
AAAGCTAGAAAAACAATTTAAAATTGATTTAAAAAATAGAATAGATGAAACCTCAAAATATATCAGACCTAATGAGAAAACAATGGATTTTGCTTTTATGTTTATTCCTTCAGAAGCAATTTATTATGATTTACTTGTGAATCAAGTCGGCGCTATAAAAGTAAATACAAGAGATTTAATTGAATATGCTTTTAATGAAAAACACGTTATTATTACATCGCCAACTTCGTTTTTCGCTTATTTACAAACAGTTTTGCAAGGTTTAAAGGCCTTGCAAATTGAAAAATCAGCACAGGAAATCAGAGAAAGAGTGGAAGATTTACAAAAACATTTATTGTCTTATGACCAATATTTGCAAAAATTAGGCAATAATTTATCAACTACAGTAAATATGTATAATAATGCCTATAAAGAGTTTAAGAAGGTTGATAAGGATGTAATTAAAATTACTGGAGAAAAAAGCAATATAGAGCCATTGGAGATTGACAAACCTCAGAGTTAAACTTGACCATTTTTATTATATTTGCTATTATTTTTGTATATTTAGCTTTGAGCTTAGGGCTTAGAGCTTTTTAAAACAATATAATTCATATTTCATAATTCAATACTATGCCAATTAAACAGAAATCAAAAGAAGCATTAAGAAAAAGTAAAAGACATTTAGCGCGCAATACTAAAATTAAGGGTGATTTAAAAACATTATTAAAAAAGATCAGAAAAGATATTGACAGTAAAAAGGCGGATAAAGAAATTGAAACTTTAATAAAGCAAGCACAAAAGGCAATAGATAAGGCAGCGCAAAAAGGAATTATCAAGAAAAACTCTGCTAGTCGCAAACTTTCCCGCTTAGTTAAATATTATAAAAAAGGCGGCAAAATAATTGAGAAAAAAGTTAAATAATCAAAAAACCCCATTTCATGGGGTTTTTTGTATTGACAAAATTAATTTTTAGTGCTAAATTAAAATATCCATTTATTCATAAGTAACGGCAACAAAAACCAAAGGCAAAACAACAAAGGAGGAAAAAATGGACAACAAGATTTTAATCGTGGATGATGATGCTAGTACAAGGGAAATCTGCAAAAAAATAATAGCCCATGAGCTTAAAATCCCTAAGGATAATATTTTTCTTGCAGCCAATGCAGCCGAAGCACTCCAAGTTCTTGAAAATAACATAGTTCAATTCATGATTACGGATAATGATATGCCCGGCATGATGGGCATCAAACTTATTCAGATATGTTTATCCAAATATCCTAAGATGAAAGTTGCATTAATGTCGGCATGTGTTATCAGAGATGCTGCTATAAAGGACATAAAATTTTTTGAAAAACCTTTTGACGTTTTTGCTTTATGTGACGAAATCAAAAAGGCTCTCGTATGAGAGCCTTTTATATTTGAGCGATTAATAAGTCAAAAAATAATTGAGGATTGAGATTACTGGTTTTTATTTTATAATCAATTTGCAATAGTTCGTTATAAATCGTCTTTAGCTGTTCAAGGGAAAAATTTTTTAAGCGCTCAAAAGATTTTTTGGCTACAAATGGATGGATAGCTAATTGCTGTGCTATTTGCCATTGGCTAATTCTAGGATTGTCTTTTTGCAAATCTTTAGCTAAAAGTAAGATTCTAAATTGCCAAATCAATGAACTAAGTAATTCCAAGGGATGCGTTTCCAGTTCAAATTGGTCTGATAATAATTTCAAGGCCAATTTTTTATTTTTATTTCCCAAGGCATCGATCAAATTAAAAATATTCTCATCAAACTTTGCCTTAACTAAATTTTCTACATCCAAACTTGTTATAATCTTGCCTTGTACAAAATTAATTAACTTAGCTATTTCATTAGACATTTGCCATAAATCATTACCAGCTAATGCACCTAATAAATTAACGGCATTTCTATCAATTTTGCCACCACGATTTTCAACTTCTTTTGTTATCCAGGAATTTATTTCCATCGGCTTTAAGAGAAAAAAGGCTTGGGCAAATTTTTCCTTAACCAATCTTTTCCAAAGAGCATCTTTGGATTTTGATTCTGGCCCAGAAATCCCTTCCCAAAAAATTATTATATTGCCATCATCGCTCTTTAATTCTTGATCCAGCATATTAACAATTTCTTTTTGAATTTCTTTAGATTTGTTTTCGGAAATTAAATTTTTGATAATAATCATCCTTTTTCTAGCTAAAAAAGGCGCAGCTTTAACTTGCTGGTTAAATTCTTCAAATTTAAGTTTGGCTCCATCCAATGTAACAAGATTCATGTTAGTAGAATCAACTTCTCGATTAAACTTGGCCTTGAGTTCTTCTAATTTTTGAGTTGAGCGATAAGTATCTTCGCCGTAGAGAAATATAATCATAATAGTATATGTATTTTAACTTAAAATAAGAATATGTGAAAGTGTTGACAAATATGCCAAAATATGCTATACTATGGGCATACTGGAATGGAGGTTTCAGTATTTGGTGTGCGGAAGGTTAGCTAAAAAATGCTCTTTCCGCCCACCGAAACTAAAATTTGATATTTAAAATTTGAAAGGAGCCGGAAATGATAGAGAAGATAGTTAATGAGAGATTCTGGGAATACCGCTATATACAGCATTGCGTCAAAGTCATGTTATCCATTGTGAAGCTGGTGATATGTTCACTCTTCATCGCAAACATTCTTTTTCTTACTGGCATATGTCTGCTCGGGCTAATTACTATATGGCAACCCATTTTCTATATTTTGGCCCTGGGCACTTGTTTATTTTTAGGCACTGGATTTCTCATCTCCATCTGTATTCATCTGCATTAAGCAAACATTACTATCCCCGCATGGAATTAATCTGTGCGGGGATTTTTTTATTTGACTTATTTAAAATAAGAATGTAAGATATGGGCAGAGAGCGGGTGCTTAAGCTTGGCGCCAAGATTAAGCTGTTGGAGCTTATCCGGAAAACTCCATTAGAGAGCAATCTCTTCCCGCGCCTTCCGCAAACAACGCTGGCTCAACTGAGCCAGCTTTTTATTTGACTCCTCGCTGCATGCCGAAGTTTGACAAAAATTAAAAAATGGAATACAATAAAGAATTCTGGTACGCTTTACGCCCATAGGTTTGGGTATGAAGCACGCCATCTGAAGGTCCGCCTGTTGGCGAGACAAGGAGGTCTTTAAAAATGGGAAGAAACAAAAGCGAGTTCCTTTCGGCTTTTGGCACTGTCTTTGAGATCTGGAAACGGATCGTGGAAGCAGTGCGCGAGCTGGGCGGCGACGACGAAGACATGCGCCACCTGTTGACTGACAGCATGCTAGTCAAAGAGATTGCGAAACTCATCATAGTTGGAAGAGTTAAAGCCCACTACAAGGTTGTCGTGGACTACGGCAAAACCTTGACCGAGATGATTAGGGCCGGAAAGTACGACTATGTTAACGACGACATCAGCGACAAGCACTTTCCAATCCAAGGTTCTGGTCAACACGAAGCTGAACTGGTTCTGGTCCATCTCAACAAAGATGCCACGACCAAGGAAGTGATGGCCAATCTTGACGGAATGGGTCTAAAACCCGCAAAAATCGAACACCAGCTTGCCTTAGGAGCTTCACGCCCTGAACTTCAGAAGGAATTTCCGATCGTCGCTCTCGGCTCGGTCTGGGTCGATGACAATGGCAGCCGCAGCTATCCGTGTCTGCGCTGCGATGGTGACGTGCGCGGGCTCGACCTTTACTGGGACTGGGACGATGATGACAGCCGTTGGAGCGGCCACTGCCGTTTCCTGGCTCTTCGCAAGTAAAGGTTCTTGGACGCTTGGACTTTTTGTTCTTTCGGATCCTTGGACACTTACCCCTCACCTTTTCTTTGAAAAGGTGAGGGGTTTTTCTTTT
>JAFGMD010000023.1 GCA_016927685.1 Candidatus Falkowiibacteriota bacterium | reverse complement strand
TTATAAATTATTAAATTATCTTATAATCATTATATCACGGGGGGGTATTTCGCAAGCATATTGTTGATTAAATTATTAAATTGTTTATAATGAATTTAAGCTTTAAAATATGCTACAAACCAAACATTTAAGCATCATGTTTACTGATATGAAAGGCTTTACCACCAAAGCGGCCACGCAGTCGCGCCAGCAACTGCAGCACCTTTTAGAATTGCAGGATGAAATTATTAAGCCGGCTATAAAACATTTTGATGGCAATATTATTAAAACGATTGGCGATGCTTTTTTAGTCACTTTTGAAAGTCCGACTGATGCGGTATTATGCGGCATGAAAATCCAGGAAAATATCTTGAATCATAATGCCAGGGCAACATCCAGTGATCAAATGGAGGTCAGAATCGCCATTAATTCAGGTGAGGTCAATATTAAAGACGGCGATGTCTTTGGCGAACCAGTCAATATTGCTTCGCGCATTGAAAGCATCGCCGAACCAAATGAGGTTTATTTTACTGAAGCAGTTTACTTGACTATGAATAAAAACGAAATTCCAACTGCTGAAGTGGGACACCGCAAACTAAAAGGCATACCCGAAGAAATAAAGGTCTATAAAGTAATGAGCGAGCAAACAAATTTAATCCGCGCCAAATTAAAAAGGGAGCAAATGGCTATGGCTAATGCTAATTTAGCTAAAGATCAGGAAAACATCACCAAGCCCATCCCTGTTCCGCTAACAACTCCGGCATCGCAGGAAAATAGGCAGGGTGATCAAAAAAATGCACAACCCAAGAAATCTTTTTGGCAAAAACATAAAAAGAAAATCATTATCGCGCTCTTTATATTATTATTTTTAATAGCAGTAGGAAATGCTAATGAAAGAAAAAAGAAAGAGCAGGAATTAAATACCCTGCAAAGCCAAAAAGTGCTAGAAAATTGGTCAGAATTTAAAACTAATTTTAATAAAGCTATAGAAAACGATGACCAGGCGAAAATTAATGAAGTTATGGATCATTTAAGACTAGTAACACAAAACCCGCCTGCAAAATATGCCCCCCAAATTATTAGTTTTATTGAAACACAGTTAAAAAATCCTGATTTAACGCCAAAACAAACAGAAGAATTGAAGGCCATGTTGATTAAATTAAAAAAGCAATAGCTTGACAATATTTTCTATTTAAGTTAAACTCGTATTAACTTTAAAAACTAATTAATTTACTCCTCTTAAGCTTTAGTAAAGGAGGAGACTTGCTAAAAGCCAATAAAACAAGGCTTTTACAGGTTAACCTTAAATAAAATTCTCCCATTTAAGGAGATTTCTTTATTTTTATAAGGTATATATGACAGAAAAAGACACAAAACAATCAGATTTTGCCAAACTTATATCTGATTCAAGATATTTTAGCTTGCCTAAAGTTGGCGATGTAATTAAGGGCAAAGTTATTAATGCTTCTAAAAGCGAAGTGCGCCTTGATATAGGGGGCGTAAAAACGGGCGTTATTCGCGGCCGTGAACTTTATAATGAATCCGAAGAATATGGTAGCTTAAAAACAGGCGATATTATTGAAGCAACCGTTATTGAGCTGGAAAATGAAAATGGCGAGTTAGAGCTTTCTTTCCGCTTTGCTGGACAGCAAAAGGCTTGGAATTATCTAAGAGAATTAATGAGTAAAGGCGAAGTCCTGCAAATAAAAGCTACTGATGCTAACAAGGGCGGTTTAATGGTAAAAATCGGTCATATAACTGGTTTTTTACCGGTTTCCCAGCTCGTGCCAGAACATTATCCTCGCGTTGAAGGCGGAGATAAAAATAAAATTCTAGATTTTTTGAAAAAATTTGTCGGCCAACTCTTACAAGTTAAAGTCATTGATGTAAACGAGGGTGAAGAAAAATTAATTGTCTCTGAAAAAGCGGCTTGGGCAGAAGCTCAAGAAAAGGCTGTCTCCAAATTTAAAGTTGGCGATAAAGTAAAGGGTAAAATAACGGCAGTAACAGATTTTGGCGCTTTTGTGGAATTTGACAATAAAATGGAAGGTCTGGTGCATATTTCTGAAATTGCCTGGCAAAGAATTGATGATCCGCGCGAATTTGTAAAAGTTGGCGATTATGTAGATGCGGAAATTATAAAAATTGAAGGTACAAAAATATTTTTATCAATGAAAAAACTCAAAGAAGATCCCTGGAAGGATATTGCTAAAAAATATAAAGTTGGCGATATGGTCAGCGGTAAAGTGCTAAAAATTAATCCCTTTGGACTTTTCGTAGAGTTAGACTCGGATATACACGGCTTAGCTCATATATCTGAATTATCTGACAAACCAGTAAACGATATTCAGGAAATAGCTAAAATCGGCAGTACGCTAAAATTTCGGGTTATATCTGTTGAACCAGAAAATCATCGTTTAGGCTTAAGCTTAAAACCGCTTAAAGAAAAGAAAGCAACGACAGAAAAAGAAAAAAAAGATGAAAAAAAAGAAACTAAAGAAGAAAAAGAAGAAAAATCAACTAAAAGCGCTAAAGCTAAAACGACCAAGAAAGCTAAGGCAAAAAAATAAATATTATAAACAACTAAAAACTCCCAAAAAGGGAGTTTTTAGTTTTCCACAATTTTTATTGACCACTGGTTTTATTTTCTTTTATTATATAAATATAGCGAGCTGGCCATGAATAAACTTATAAGCAAGATGTTTGGTTCCAAGGATAGCCAAACAAAAAATCAACCTTAATAAACGAAAGGAGGTAAATGTAAAAAATTTGGCTGGCTTGCACATGGAAAAAAGTCAATAAAACAAAGATGGGGGAAAACATGAATGGACCACTGGGGCCGCTTTAGTTACCTAGGTAGAAAATGGAAAAGTGACGGGTATTTCCCGTCGGACGCGGTTTGATAACCGCAGGAACAAGAACCGAGGGCAAGCGCTATGCGCTTGCCCTCAATTTATTCAAAAATGCTATAATTACATTATAAAATTATTTATAATA
>JAFGMD010000022.1 GCA_016927685.1 Candidatus Falkowiibacteriota bacterium | reverse complement strand
AGGTAAAATCTACATCGGACAACAGCGTATATCTGGCTCCACTTTGTTTCGCCCATATGCTTCGCACATCAGATATACGCAAACGTTGTACGAAATTAAATAATTTTTTTCAAATCTTTTATGAAAATAGGAATAATCGGCTCAATGCAGTTTACTGATAAAATGCTTGAGTATCGTGAAAAACTTCGGGAATTGGGGCATGACGCTTTTGTCACGGATTTGCATAAAGCAATGGTGGGCAAAACCGATTCCGAAATCGAAGAAATTAAACTTCACCAAAAATACAACATGGACGCCATTCGTGAATTTTGGCGTATGATGCAAGGCGCGGATGCCGTGCTTGTTTTAAACCTCGATAAAAATGGAGTGAAAAATTATGTTGGCGGTAATACTTTGATGGAAATCGGTTTTGCTCATGTGCTGAATCAAAAAATATTCATGCTAAACCCAATTCCCGAAATGCCTTATTGCAAAACTGAAATTGAGGCAGTAAAGCCGATTATTATCAATGGTGATTTAAAAAAAATTATTTAACATCGTACAACACGCGATAAGCGACATTGAAACGTCGCCTATCGCGATACGTTAGCTGAAATATTTTTTTCTCTCTATTTAAATTGTTTCTTTCTGGTCTTCTTTTTTGAATAAGAAATGCAAAATAAGATTTTCTTTTTATTTTATAGAGGGGAATTAAGGTGTTTTCTTTCGCTATCGCTACAGAAAACGAATTTTTTGTATAAAAAAAGCCCCCATTGGATTTTTCGTCATTGACGAATTCCGCAGGGGGCATGGGTACGAGGCGAGAGATGTTAGGCGACTACCTCGCTTCCGCGAAGTGGACGCAACGGCAGTGGTAGCAGTTGCCCTTCGTGCTCGCCGCTTCGGCAGCAGCCTGGAACCGATTGAACGATTCAGGTAGCACTTCCAGCTCCCCGCACCAGAGCTTTTTGGACTTGATCCGAGCGACGTTTCCGTCGCGGACGATCCGATGCTCTTCGATCGTGACGTTTTCATCGCGGCGATAGCCGGTGACTGTCACAACCGCGTTGGGAACCGAGAAGTAGGCGTGCGTTCCGCAGGCGAGGTGGCCACCGCGAGGCACATAGTATGGGCGGAGAGCTTTGCCGCTCAAACCGCACACGACCGTGCCACTGCCGGTGTTGGTCATTCCGCCACCTTCTTCGGCGACATCGAGGAACAGCGTTGCGCCGTTCACTTCCACCGGAACTTCGTAGGTGTCGGGATCGTTCCACGACTCCTTCTTCCGTGTCGGTAACTCGACAATGACGCCGCCCTTCACCAACTTGGCAGTGATGCCGCGCTGGGTCAGGGTGTCCACGAGGGACTGGTTCTCTCCGTTGATTCTTGCTGTGATCTTCATCTTACTTCCTCCTTTTCTTGCCCGTAGGGTTGAATTTTTTCACCGGTTGGCGAATCCCCGTGGGCGTGAATCGCCGCGATACTGCGGCAGTCGCCACTCACCGTGAGTAGCGCGCTGGATACCAAGAATTTGATACTCAAGGCGCTACCCACCTAAGCGGTAAAGGAAGAAGTGCTTTCTCTCTCGTCTTTTCAATGAACAATAACAATTTAAACTTTTTAGCCTTAATTGATTTTTAAGTATAGCACCTTTTGAATAATTTATCAATAGTACAAGTAAAAAAATCACTAATTTTAGCATAATATGGCTATTTTAAGCCAAAAATACAATAAGGAGTTTTGGGCTTTGGGCATTCACCCCTTTAATTACCCTCTGCCCAAAGCCCAAAACAGAAAATCTTATTTTGCTCTATTCTATAAAAATGAAGACCAGAAGAAAACTAATAATAAGGATGAGAAAAAATTACATCGCCTAACAAAGAGTATGCGGTTCAGGAATTTTTCGCTATAATATCAATAAGGAATAAAAAATTCCTTCACTCAAATTTTTGCTCCATTTCATTACGCAAAAACTTCGCATACTCTTAAACGTTAGCTAAAATTTTACTCAAGACCTTTTTTAACCGATAATATTATATATTTTAATCATTAAAAAACTCTATGGAAATCACAATTTTTTTCGCAAGACTTTGGGGGAGTTTCTTCATTGTCTTTGGCTCTTTGTTTATTATTACCCGGCAATTAGGCAGAACTATAGAAATGACTGATGATAAGGCATTTGTCATATCTACAGGTTATATTACATTTCTAATGGGATTAGTAACCATAATTCTGCATAATGTCTGGGTAGCAAGCTGGGAAGTAGCAATTACAATTTTAGGATGGTCAACTTTACTGAAAGGCATATCAAAAATTGGATTTCCTGAAATGATTCATAAACAAGCTCAAAGATTTAAAAAGAGGCAATGGCTAAGTACGCTGTTCCTGATTATACTTGGTGCATGGCTAATATGGATGAGTTTTATTTAATTAAGTAAAAATCTGCATCATGTTGTCGGTCGCTGTGCACCCTCGATCGCCTTGCAGGCTTCCCGCATACAGCGATTAAGCGGTTCACTTTATAACTCTCGTTTTCATATATTTTTTTGCCAGCTCTATTCATTCGCCTACGAGTGCTTCTCCTCCGTCGTAATAACGAAGGCGAAAAAACACTCTTACTCGCAATATTATTTGCAATAATAAAAAATTTTTGGCCCTATCTGGTAAATTGATTAAAGTATAAACTTATTAAATAAATAATCTATGAAACAGCTCTCAGATTCAAAAATATACGAACAAGAACTTCAATATTGGCCATACATAAAATCATGGAAAAAAGTTTTAAACTATCTGGTTAAAAATACGCCAAGAAATGGAACACTCATTGATATAATGTGCGGACCAGGATATTTGCTTGGCAAAATTGCTCAAAAAAGAAAAGACTTATCCCTTTACGGAGTTGATATTGATAAAAGATACATCTCTTTTTCAAAAAAGAAATATCCAAAAATAAATTTTACAATCGGAAATGTTTTAACTTATAAATCAAAACAACTTTATGATGTTGTGATTTGCACAGGCTCTCTTCATCATGTTCCATATGAAAAGCAAGATAAGGCAGTAAAAAACATGGCTTCTATGGTTAAGCAAAATGGTTTCTGCCTGATTTCTGACTGCCTTATGGATGATTATGATAATGAAAAACAAAGAAAAATTTCAGCTGCTAAATTAGGCTATGAATATTTAAGGAAAACGATTCAAAACGGTGCGCCTGACAATGTTGTTGAGGCCACAATAGATATTTTATATAATGATGTAATGATGCATGAATATAAAACTTCTTTAAAAAAACGCATGCCTGTTTATAAAAAATATTTTAGTAAAGTTCAGACAATTAAAGTCTGGCCAAAAACTAAAACAAAATACGGAGACTACATTATGATCTGCAAAAAATAAATAATACTTTATACTTAATATTGCATTCTTAATTCATAATTCTTAATTCTTAATTCCAACTACCAACTACTAATTACTAATTACAAATTCTATGAAGGGATTTAACGCAAACATTGAAAAAGAAACTTTGGAAAATTCAAATTTCCGAAAAGTTCTTTACACTGGCAAAAACAGCCAGCTGGTTCTTATGAGTTTAAAACCAAATGAAGAAATCGGCATGGAAGTGCATCCTGACAATGACCAATTTTTCAGATTTGAAAAAGGACAGGGCAAGTGCATTATTGACGGGAATGAATATGAAGTCAGTGATGGTTCTGCAATTGTTGTGCCAGCCGGAGCTCAGCACAATATAATTAACACTTCTGACTCAGAGGAACTAAAGATGTATACAATCTACTCCCCTGCCCACCATAAAAACGGTGTTTTGCATAAAACAAAAGAACAGGCTGAAGCTGACGATGAAGAGTTTGACGGAACAACAACTGAATAATATGACAAATTTTAATAATAAAAACTTAATATTTCTTATTATACTGGTTGCAGTTATAATAATTTTTCCAGGGTGCGTTAAAAAGACTTCCCTTACTCAACAGCAAACAAATCAAACTGCTTTTGTAAAAACCCAAGCAACTAAAGATTCTGCTATACAAGAAGCTGAGAAACAAATTCCTGAAAATATGGTTTTAGTAAAAGGCGGGACTTTTGACATGGGTGACTGGATGCCTGAAATTTCCCTGCCTGAAGGCACAATGAATATTAAAGATCCAACTGATAAAGATATGGATGGCAAAGGCGTAAGAGGCGGAGATTTAACTTTTGATGCAAGAGATATTCATAAAGTCAGCCTGGACGATTATTATATTTCTAAGCACGAAGTAACATTTGAAGAATTTGACCAATTCTGCAACGAGACAGATAAAGAATTAAAATCTGACGAAGGCTGGGGACGCGGAAATCTTCCTGCCATAAATGTTACCTGGCTTGATGCAATTGAATATTGCAATTGGCTAAGTGAGAAACAAGGGTTTGAAAAAGTATATGAAATAAATGGATATTATGATGTAACGGCTGATTTTTCTAAAAACGGCTATCGCCTTCCAACAGAAGCTGAATGGGAATATGCTGCCAGAGGCGGGCATTTGCTAAACAAAAATCTTAACAATGGCAAAGGTAATATATACAGCGGCTGCTCTGATTATAAAACTGTTGGCGATTGCGCCTGGTATCAGCAAAATTCTGACTGGGTAAAAGAGCCTGAAGAAGACGGCCATACCTCCACTGTTATGACTTTACAGCCGAATGAACTTGAAATTTATGACATGTCAGGAAATGTCTGGGAATGGGTTTGGGATTATTATTCTCCTGATTATTATAAAGAGTCTCCCAAACAAAATCCAACCGGTCCTGCTGAAATAGTTGAAATTGATGGGATTAAATATATTGGCCATGTTCTTAGAGGTGGCAGTTGGGGCAATGTTCCATTGTTTATAAAAACCACTTTTAGATTTTTCAGCCTTAATCAGACTCTAACTGAAAATGTTGATTACACGAATTGGCGGGTTGGATTTAGAGTATGTAAAAATGTAGACTAATATAAAATAAAAAAAATAGCGGCTTGATATTATCTCACCGCGATCACATATAATCTCCAATAAAAATGCAACGAAGCCTTTTGGTTTTTACGGAATAATAAAATCTATTTTTTATAGTATTGATTATTATTTCGCAAGGGCAACCATCTTCTTCAAAATAATAAATAAGACCTTTATTACCCTTCTTTATTCTCGCATTTTTCACAGAATCCCAATCAATAAACCTATCAATAGAAAAACGCTTTGCAAAATCTTTAAGTAAATCAATATGATATAAAATTGGCACTTTATTTATCTCCTTTCATTATTTTTATTAAAAATAAATGACCAATCATATTATCATAACACACTAAAAATAATTCGTCAATTTTACTAATACAAAACCGGCCGTTGTAAAAACGGTCGGTCTTTATTTTCTAATATAATTGACAAAATTTATAATTTTGTGTATAATAATTTTTAGACTATTTAGCCAAAATTACTACTAAATTATGAAAAAATTCTATATATATTCTAATGGCTGTTCATCTAATTTGCTTGACGGGCAAAGAATAATTGAATATTTAAGAGCAAATGATTATTCAATCACAAATACTCCCCAAGAGGCTGATTTATTAATTGTTAATACTTGTGCTTTTGAACAAATCAGTGAAACAGATTCATTAAATAAACTTAAGGAATTAAAAAAACTAAAAGGTAAAATAATTGTTACCGGGTGTTTGCCAGCAATTAACAAAGAAAAAATGAATGAAATTATTGATTGTGACTTTGTGACTCCCAGAGATGAAAACACCTGGAAAAAATTTGATGAAATAATTCATTCAAAAAAATCAATTTCTACTATTCCTGACCCATGTATTCTTGAATATCACCCAGACTGGAAAATCATTGGCACATACAAAGCGTTCAAAGGTGCAAAAATTGGAAAAGATTTAACAGGATATGATGATGGTGCTTATCATATACAAGTTGCAAGGGGTTGTTTAGGAGCTTGTAGTTATTGTGCAATCAGATATGCAAGAGGAAGATTAAGATCAGTTCCAATAAAAGATATTATTACTAGATTTAAAAAAGGTCTTGAAAAAGGGTATAAGTCTTTCAAAATCTGGGCTGATGATATTGGTGATTATGGCAAAGATCTTAATACGAATCTGGCAGAATTGCTTGAGAAAATGCTGGCTATTAAAGGCGATTATGAGCTTGAAATATTATGCACCAATCCAAGAAGCTATTTGGAAATCTTTGACCAACTGCTTCCCTGCCTTAAAGACAAGCGAGTTAAATACTTAAATATTTCAATGCAAAGCGGAAGTGAAAAAGTATTAGAAATGATGAATAGGCCGGTTGATGTGCAAAAAGTAATAAATTCAATCCAAAAAATCAAACAAGAAGCTCCGCATGTGATTGTCAGAACTCATTACATGGTTGGCTTTCCTCAGGAAAGTTGGTCAGATTTTTACAAAACGATCCAATTTATTTGGGAAACAAAAGTTTTCAAATGCGTTATCTTCAGATTTTTTCCAAGACCAAATACGCCAGCTGAAAAAATGGATGGTCAGATCTCTCAATTTACAAAAAAACTAAGATATTATATTTTAACCAGCTTTACGAAAATTGGAAGTTTAATTTATGAAGATGGTTATTCATATTAATCTATTCTTGTGCTAAAATATAATTATGAAAAATAAAAAAATTATTTTAGCTGACCTTGACGGCTTGCTTATTGATTCAGAAGGATTAAAGTATGAAACTTATCAAGACATTCTATCAGGGTATAACAAAAAAATATCTCAAAAAGAATATAATAATCTT
>JAFGMD010000021.1 GCA_016927685.1 Candidatus Falkowiibacteriota bacterium | reverse complement strand
TGAGCAGGTTGTTGATTATTATCCGTTTGGCAGCTTGAGGTTTAACCAGCAAAGCGATCCCGGGAATTCTTACAGCCAGCGACAAAAATTCACCCAAAAAGAATTGGATTCGGATGCGTCGGGACTATATTACTTCGGGGCGAGGTACTATAGCGGGGATGTAGGGAGGTTTACAAGCGAGGATCCTTTGTATTTATTTATAGGCGATAATAATTTTAAAAATGTCGCGGGCTATGATCAGATATTTTATTTAAGCGAGCCCCAAAATTTAAATTCTTATAGTTATGTAACAAATAATCCTCTGAAATATGTGGATCCTTTGGGTTTGGATAAATATATTAACACTAAGGGCGAGGTTGTAAAAGACACTGGCTCTGGCGATAAGACCTATTATGAGCAGGATGACATAAATACGCTAAACCAAAATGCGGCTCATATGGAGCAGAACAGATTGGATCTTGCAAAATTTTATGAAAAGGTTAAATCAGGGGGCGATTGGGATTATAAAACTCAAGAAAGGGAATTTTTCTTCAATGGCACTTTATATGGCAGTGAAGATTTTGGCAATATAAATTATGGTTATTGTGGCACGGCTGGAGGATTTAGCAAGGGATTATTAAAAGATATGGCTGGTTTAGTAAGTATAAAAACTACGAAAAATTATAGTGATTTAAATAATTACGGTATTATAAATAATTTTGACCAACCAAGTGATGTTAAAAATATTAACTTTGGGATTAAAACTTATATGTCTTCTCATAATAATGATTCTACTTTTACGGCTAAAGTCCAGCAATTAACATATTATATAACATTACAGCCCTTATTTTTTAGAACTGCTGGTATGGAGTACATGTCATTTAGGGGTCTTCTTGATCTATTTAAAAAATAATAAAAATTTATGAAACAATTAATATTTGCATGGAGAATGACAATATTGATAATTATTGTTGTATTTTTGCCGCTGGGTCTTATTTTTGGCGTAAGGTTCTTTTTATGGGGAGATCCGCAGGGGAAGGTAGATCTTACTCCTTTCAGGATTATAATATTAGAAAATCAGATAGAATTTTCAAATATTGCTCGAGAATTACACAGTAACGGCATTTACGAATTTTGTGAATATAATCCCGGGGATTTCAAGATTAATGGATACTATCTCGACTTTAATAATAAAATTTTTACATCCGAGGCACCCTTGGGAATTCATAGATTTACACAATCACAGGTATTAGAGATTTTGAAAATTACCACAGATCAAATAGATGAATATGGAGTTTTTCTAAACAAGTATACTTTTTTAAAATGTATTGAAGAAGATCTAAATTTAAAAACTGGCAAAGAATATGCCTTTCTTTTTGAAGTAAATGATTATAAGGGATTTGCTTATTTGTCCGACGGATCAATTAATCAAAATTTTAGACAAGATATTTTTGAAGAAAAATACAAAGAAATAAATCGACTAGACGATACAAATTGGTATGAATTTGTTTATAAAAATAAATATGGAATTTAATGACCAAGTGTAAAATCAGGCTGCTAATATTTTTGTTTTCTCTGGCTATGCCTCTCCAGGCGCTAGCCAGTGTTTCTGTTAAAAGCGGAAATCCGAGCCCGGCTTTGTCGCCAGATGCACCTAAATATTATTTTATTCTCGGCGACGCTTTTTTGGCCTTTGAAAATCATGAAGCGTACTATTTCCGATATTTCTATCTTTTTGATTCGGAAACGATTTCTGCTTTGGCGAAAAAGGGCAATAAATATTATCAACTCCAAATAATCAAATACGACGGGGCCTGGTCGAACCCTATCTGGGATTCAGGCAAAACCGCTTTGACTAAAATATAAAGCCACCTCCCGCGAAGCGGGAGGTGTGACTAGAATAGCTTTGAGCGTTCATTTTTAATCACTGGAAAATTGCATTTTACAAAAATTTGGTATATAATGAAAATATATAATTTATTAAAAAAATATGCCTAAAATAAAATTAGAATATAAATTGCCAGTTTCTTTTTTGAAAGAGGGCAATAAATATATCGCTTACACTCCCGCTCTTGATTTATCTACTTCGGGAAAAAGCTATAAAGAAGCGAAAAAGAGATTTGGGGAAATTGTTTCTATTTTTTTTGAAGAATTAATAAAAGACGGAACTACTGACGATGTGCTTCGGGATTTGGGCTGGAAAAAATCGCAGGAAAAATGGAACCCGCCTGTTTTTATTTCTCAAGAATTGCAAAGTATAAAAATATCTGCCTAAAGTATGCCGCATCTGACTCCAATTCAATGGAAAAAATTTGAAAAATTTATTTTATATGTGGGGTGCAGCTTTATCCGAGAAAAAGGCGATCATCGTGTTTATAAAAGGCAGGGACTAAAAAGACCGGTAATTATTCCGCGCTATGGAGAATTACCGATTTTTATTATTAGAAATAATCTTAGGGTTTTAGGAATCAGCGCAGAGGAATATATTGAGATTTTAAAACAATTAAAATAAATTGGATAAAATTTATATAATTTATGCCATACGAAAAACCAACTTTAAAAAAATTTGAAGCCAAGGAAAAATACGATTATATTTTTAAGCAGTTTAAAGGTGCTGGTTTTAAGATAAAAGAATACCCTGAATTATATGAGCGTTGCGTGGAATTGGCCAATATGCCAGAATCGCACTTTGACGATGCAGTTAAAATGTCAGAAATTATTGATATTCTTTGGGATGAAATTGAGAAAGAAGATAATATTCGTTTTTCTTTGGAAGAATTAAAATTGGCCTGCTTATTTCATGATATTGGCAAGTCAGGGCCGGTTGGGGCTGATCGCAATCAGCGCTTCATGATCCAGCAAATTTTTAATCCCATCTATTTTAATATTAATTCAGAACAATTTAAAAAAGCGCCTCAATTTAATGGTAAAAACCTAAAGGAAAAGAAGACGCTAATGAGAGATTTGTCTATTAAAGAAATTTTAGATATTGAGTCTTTTCAAAATAAAGATAAAATTGCTGATTATTTAAGCACATTGGAAGTTCACGCATTTGATGAAGAAAAACAAAGAATAATTAAACAAAAATTAGATATAAATAAACATCGCATGATTGATTTATGGCGTGAGCATGATTATTGGACATTTGATCTTTTGAATGCCCATGGCAACAAAAATATTTCTAGAGAATTAATTGTGGTTAGCAGTTCGCATCATACGCTGGAGGGGCATGATCCAGCCATGATAGATGGCAAGTTGCCAAATGAAGCTATTGCTTTGGAAACTTTGGACAAATATTTAATTTTAACGCTAGTAGATAAATATCAGGCCTTTATTGATAGGGAAGGAGTAAACCATGAAGAAACTATAAAGATTTTAAGAAATATTGTAGATAAAAGTAAAAAAGAAAAGCGCTTTGGTGCTAATGAAAGAATATATGACCAATTTAATAAGTATATTGATTTGTTTGATAAACATCCGGAAATGGCAGAGATAATAACAAAGAAATAATTCTATATTTATTGTTTTGAGTAATTAATTTTTGATTTTCATAAACATTGCTTTTACTGAAATATTTGATACTTTTTGGCAGCAAAAAGTATCGCAAAAACTGCTGGGGAGCTCAGTCCGCTATTTCTGATGGTTCGTTTGACGCATTGATTACGGCGCTCAATTCGCTCCCCAGACCCCTCGCTGATAGAGATGGGGTTGATGCATAAAATTTTATTAGAAAAACCCCTCCTCCAATTTGGAAGAGGGGTTTTGGTTTTACTTTTGCCCAGTCCAGCAAAAGGTACAGAGGTTTTCTTTTGGCAGACCAATTGCTTGGATCATTTCTGCAACAGTTGGATAAATAATCCTTTTTACAACTTCAATGGGTGATTCGTGGTTAAGATCGCGCCTGATCCATTCAACCATTTCGTGGTATTGCGGCGTGGTCGGGTCAAGATACGGCTTAATATCAATTTCGTCAGGTGATTTGTCTTCCAGGGCGGCCATAGCTCTTCTAGCTGCTAGTTCATTGCGTTTTCTGGTTGAGACCTCAAATGGACAGATTTCGATCAAAGGAGGACATGCTAGGCCCAAGAACACTTCTGCGGGATGACATACTCCGATTTTGGCAATCAATTCACCTAATTGGGTATTTCTTACCAAAGAATCGTCAGAGATAAAAAATTTCTTTCCCTTGATAAGGTTTCTTTTGACTCTGAGTTTATGAAAAGCAGCATTATCTCTTGCCTCCTGCGTTCCATAAATATAACTACGAATATCTTCTTTTTTAACAATTGGCCTTTCAAATGGCAATCCCGAAGCATGACTAATACCCAGACCGTGTCCTGTGCCAGAATCAGGTATGCCAGTGACATAGTCCAAGTTAATCCCCAGATTTAATTCCTGAAATTTTTTCCAGAGCATAGCGCCAGTAGCATAACGCGATTGTTCTACATCTATGCCGTGGATAACTGCTTCCACAAATGCTGTATAAACAAAAAGGAAAGCACAAAGCTTAAAATTATCATGACCTGGCTCAATTATTTTGTAGCCATTTTTGTCAATAAAACCAATTTCTCCGGCTTTAAGTTCCTGATAGTGCTCTTCGTTAAACCCCAAATTACCAAAAGCAGTTGTTTCAGAGGCAATAAAGCAGTAGCCATCCTTTTTTGCCAGGCAAAGCGGAAAGGTTCCGCGCCTATCCCGTGCTACAAAAATACCTGCTGGGGTAATAATTAGCATTGAGAGAGAGCCGTTAACGCCGATTTCGTCCCAGACCCTTTTTATGCCAGAAACAATATTTGGAGACCTAGTGATTATTCTGGCTACCACTTCGTTTTTATTAAAGCGATAACCAGTAGGCTCTTCGGGGTCAGGGGTCATTTCATCAAAAATAGCATCTTTATTAAGAAGCATTTCGCCTAAAGCAGAAAGATTTTGAAAATTTCCCTGCGTGACAATACCAAATGATCCAATTTTCGAATGATAAAGCATTGGCTGTCTATCATCAGAACTGATTACACCAATACCCAGCTTACCTTTTAAGGCTCCCAGGTCCCTTTCAAATTTGGATAAAAAGGGTGTGTTTTCTATTCTATGAAATTTATTAGTCGGTATGCGGTCATCCCAAGTCAGCATACCGCCCCATGCCATGCCCAGATGTTTTAAGCCGTTAGTTCCCCGATACAGCATTTCAGCCAAGTTAGTTTCCGCAAATCCTCCAAAAATTCCTGACATTTTAAACCCTCCTTATTTTTTAATTATTTTTTTAAATAACAAAAGGGACGACTTTCGCCCCTCTTTAATTTTAATATGGCTTGGCAAAAGTGTCAATTTTTGTTAAAATATGAACAAGATATAAGACGTAAGATATAAGATTTGATTGATTCTTTCGGCTAAAACTAAAATCTTAAATCCTAATTCTTAAATCTTAATTCTTAAATCCTAAAAAATATGCTAGACATTAATTTTATCCGCGAAAATATTAAAGAATTGGAAAAAGTTACCAAACAAAAAGGCATTGAAATTGATTATAAACAGCTATTAAAATTGGATGACCGAAGAAGAGAGTTTATAGCTAAAATTGATGATTTGCGCAAAAAACGCAATGAAATTGCTAATTTACTTAAAGATCCAAAACAGCGCAATGAAAAAGTAATTAGTGAAGGCAAAGAAATTAAAGATGAAATAACAGATTTAGAAGCTAAAGCCAAGAAAGTTATGGAAGAATATGGGGTTATAATGTTGCGGGTGCCTAATGTGATTTCTAAAGATACGCCCATAGGCAAAGATGATAAAGATAATAAAGAAATTGCTGTCTGGGGTAAGATTCCTAAATTCAAATTTGCTATTAAAGATCATATGCAATTAGGCAAAGATTTAGATCTTGTGGATTTAGAAAGGGGAGTGAAGGTCTCTGGCTTTCGCGGTTATTACTTGAAAAATGCAGCCGCTGAAATGCACATGGCATTATTGAATTATGCATTCAATAAATTGATTTTAAAAGGTTTTATTCCATTTATTACTCCAACTCTGGTTCGATCTGCAGCCCTGACAGGTAGTGGCCATTTTCCGGCATCCAAAGATGAAATTTACCAGATTCAAAATCCTGGCAAGCAAGAAAGCGGTGAATTAATTTCTGAGCCCCTATATTTATCAGGTACATCAGAGCCGGCGCTTTTGGCCTATCGCGCAGACGAAACATTAAAAGAAGAAGAATTGCCATTAAAATATTGCGGCTTTTCTACTTGCTATCGTTCAGAAGCAGGAAGCTATGGCAAGGATGCTAGGGGACTTTACCGTTTGCATGAGTTTATGAAAGTAGAACAAGTAGTTATTTGTCCAGCAGACATTAAGTTGGGCTTAAAATATCTAGAAGAATTACGGGGTATTGCTGAAGAAATTTTACAGGATTTAAAATTGCCATATCATGTAGTTGCTGTTTGCACTGCTGATATGGGTGCTGGTAAATACAAAATGTATGATATAGAAACTTGGATGCCCTCGCGCAATGCGTATTGTGAAACACATTCTGATTCATTCTTAACCGATTGGCAGGCACGCAGATTAAATTTAAAATACAAGACAAAAGATGGCGAGCTTAAATATGCTTTTACTTTAAATAATACTGGCTTAGCTTCGCCCAGGATTTTAATTGCGCTCTGGGAAAATTACCAGAATGAAGATGGTTCAATAACAATACCAGAAGTTATTCGTCCATATATGGGTGGCCGCACTAAAATCGAAAAGAAGAAATAGCTATGAAAAAGTT
Source organism: Candidatus Falkowiibacteriota bacterium (assembly GCA_016927685.1). Classification (GTDB taxonomy): domain Bacteria; phylum Patescibacteriota; class Patescibacteriia; order CAIXNZ01; family CAIXNZ01; genus CAIXNZ01. The sequence continues at coordinate 100,647 of JAFGMD010000021.1, read as the reverse complement.
TTTTCGCCAAATCATTATTTTAATTTTACGCATACAGGCAAAGATATATCTAAAAAAATATAAGCCGCAACTAATTTTAGTCTGCGGCCAAATTTTTAGGACAAATGTTAAGGATGAGCTGGTACAAGCCCTAAAGGACGCTAAAATATCAGCTCGAGGTAGTTTTAAGGGCTATAATTCGGAAATAGGCATACCTTTGTCTATTTTAAACCAAAAAGCCGGTTTTACTTCAATTTTAAAGTGGTTTAAGCTTATTATAAGCGGTTTTAAAGCGATAAATGACCCAAGTCCGGCAAAGATGCTGGTTTTGGAAATAGTTGTTGATAATGCCAAAGAAATGAATAATCTGCTTAAATTAATAAAGCCAGATATTTTGATTTTTACAGATTTTGACCAAAGTTTTGCGCAAAAAGATTTAAATTTGGCTTATGAAAATTTAGTCAATTCAATGGCGGGGGAGGGGACTCTGCTCATAAATAATGACTACAAGGTTTTTGAAAATTTAGGAGGGAACAGGGATAAGAAAATTTTTACATTTGGCAAAAGCGAAAAAGCAAATATTAGGGCAATCGATATTAAAGAATTGGGAAATGGACAACAATTAGTTTATCTATTCAAAAATTCACAGGAAAAAATGACATTACCAAGATTTGGAGATTCTGCTCTTTACAGCGCTCTCATAAATAAATTTATTTTATCTTTAAAAATATAAAATGGATTTTCGCCAGAAAAAATATATCATTGAAAGAAATACTCGAATTAAAAGGCCCTTTATATTTAAAAGGGATTTTTTTAAGCTAACTCTATTTAAAATAATAAATATTATTTTATTAATTGGTATTATATTTGGAGTATATTTTTTCATATTTTCTAATTTCTATAAGATAAACAATATTGAAGTAGCCGGTAATCAAATTATTTCCACTGATGACATACTAGATATCACAAATAATTATTTGTCAAAAAAAAGTTTTTTAATATTTAAGCATAATAATATATTTATTTGCAATAAAAATGAGTTAAAGCGCAGGATAAATGAATATATTTTATTAAATCAATTAAAAATTGACAAAATTTTACCAAACACATTACGCATAACCTTGACTGAAAAAGATGCGGCCTTAAAATGGATTTCCGGTGATCAAAATTATTTGGTTGATAAAAAAGGAATTATTATAAAAAGATTTTATAAATTAAATATTCCAAAGATTTATCAATTAGGCGAATTTCAAAATGAGGCCCCTAACAAACTTGAAGAAAATTTTTTAAAGATTATTAATTTAGCAAATGAAGATGTTAATTTAGGACAAAAAGTTTTTAATGAAGAAGATGTTGAATTTATTTTTAAATTAACTGAAAGATTGGCCGAATTAGATTATCTTAAATTAAAAGATATTTCTGTCCCCAATAATATGCCAAAATATATTAGTTTAAACACAGAAGCTGATTATATTTTGCAATTTAATTTATCGCAAACCATAGAATCACAGATTAGCCGATTAGAATTATTAATTAGAGAAAAAATAGGTAAGGAAAATATGAATCGGCTGGAATATATTGATTTACGGCTAGGGGAGAGTGTATATTATAAATTTAAGTAAAAAAAAGAACCCCTCACCATATTTCATGTGAGGGGTGCCTGAAGTGGTCATTGGGACCGGTCGTCTTACAGACCTTGCAGTGGCAACGATCGTGTCCAATTTTTTGGATCGAAGATGAGCCACAGTCGGGGCATTTGTCATCATCACGTTTAACAGTTGCGCGTTTTTTTGTTTCTTCGCGGTTAAATCCGCCACTTACCATAACCATTTGGTTTACCCCCTTTCTTTTAATTATATATAATACCATAAAAAATAAGACTTGTCAATAGTAAATAAGCGTAAAATAATAAAAAATGGCTAATTTTAGCCATTTTTTTAGTTTATTGCAGTATAAACTGTGAAGATACGGGTTTTTAGCAGATAAGTTTAATAATGGATCTTGAAGAAAAGCCGGTTAAATTAGGTATATTAGTCATATAATGGGTCAGAAGATAGTATCCAAATACATACAAATTAACAATTTATATAAAATAAAAATATTTATACGAATTTCAAATAATTGTTGAATTAATTGAATCGGAGACGATATCTAATGTAGGTCAAACCATATAAACAAGCCCTAAAGACCACTCTAGAGTGTCGCATAAGATATATTGTGCGTCGCCAGAGCAAATAAATAAAATAGGCGTTTTTATACTCGCCTATTGTATTATATTATATTTTATAATTATAATCTTTTAATACATGTTGGTTTACCCATGCCAGTCCAATTATGTCCACATAATTGTGTTGTTCTAACAGATTTGCCAGATTGTCTACCTGATGTGCCCCCAGAACTTTCATATAAAATATTATTACCCGCATATATATAGACGTGTCCGGTATTAAATCCACAACCCGTTGGATATCCTAATACATCGCCCGGTTTAAGTGCTTTGCCATTTATTGAATTGTTACCACAGCTAGTAATTTTCTCACTTGAACTGCAATTACACCCAAAAATTGATTGAGTACCGCCACCATATCGAGATAAACCAGAACACATAAGAATATAATTTATATATCCCGAACAATCTAAACATAATGTTCCTGCTGGACAAAAATCTCGACATGGTTGACTATTGCATATTTTAGTATCTGAAGGATAAGGAGGAAGTCCACCCTTACCTCCAAATCTATAAGTAATCTTACCGATAGTTGATTGTGCTACTTTACCTAAATTTGCAATGCCACCTGATTTAGGACAAAAAAGTTGTGCAGGAGGAGGTGTTGTTAAAGCTGTATCTGATAAGGGTGCATTTGTATCAGGAGCTTCAATTTCCGATACCACCTCTACTTGTAAGGGTTTGATTGAGGAAATTCCAACCAATGCTAATATTTGTGCTGATAATAGTGCGATAATTACACCAATAATAGCGCCAGATATAAATTCTTTTGCACGTTTAATTTTTGAGATATTTCCAGCTGCTAACATCCACATTATCCCACCCATCATTATAATTATAACCGCCAAAATAACTATTACTGGAATAGCGTATTGATAAATATTTATTATATATTGATCGATTCCAGATACTTGTACATAACCAAATATAGGAACCTGAAGAGTATATGTGGCTGGAGCAGCATATTTATGGCAACAGGATTGACCAGTTGGGCATAATTCAGTTGTGTAATCACCTGCAATTCCAGTGCATTTTGGCATACATTTGCCATCACCGGGATATTTTTCAGCACAAGTTAAAGCAAAACACTCCCCTGCCAATAGAAATGTAAATATAAATAGACAGAATGCAAACAAAATTTTTATTTTGATATTTTTTTTCATTTTGGAATTTTATTGATAAATAATTGTTTTAGCCAGGTGGCTAGCATGAAAAATGCTAAGGTTTGTATTAAATCCGCTACCCCTACCCTATTCTTATCAATAATTAAAGGAATAATTAAAATGCCTAAAGCCCCGCCATATATGATTAAATCGGCTATATATAATTCCCATTTAGTAAAAGTGATATCATATTGAACAATTCCACGCTGTTCGTCTTTTTTAGATTTAATTTTAGTTCTGGTTAGTGCCAAAATTAAAGTAAAAATTAAAGCAATAACAGGTCCCCAGATTAATACCCATTGCCCTATTGTTTCTAATAATTCCGGATAAAACCACCAGGCAATTATTATTAGACCAACTATGATCCATATAATATATTTAGTCAGTAGTTCAATTATAAATTTATATAATTTTGTCATATTTTTATGGTAAATATTCCAAGGGATTGACTGGAATGCCATTTAAACGCACTTCAAAATGCAAATGCGGTCCAGTTGTCATGGCGCCAGCGCCCCTGGTGCCTGGCATGCCGCCAGTGCGCCCTATAGCAGCCCCAGCCGGTACATATGTGTCTTCTTTAACAAAAATTGCTGAAATATGGCCATAGACAGTAGATAATTGATTATCATGAATGATAATAATATAACTATAGCCGTAACCAGCGTCTCTTACTCTGGCTACATAACCTTCTGCCGGAGCATAAAATGTTGAACCCTGCTTGGCCCGGATATCAATGCCAGGATGCTCATAAATATAGCGATATGGATAATCAGGATCATGAAAAAAAGCAGTGACAAGATGCGGGTCAATAGGCCACATAACTAGTGTATTATTAGCCGAAGTACCAGCTTTTTTTAAGCGATCAATTTTTGCCTTAACAGACTCTTGCAAATCAGCGATATCTGCATTCACAGCATCCTGTTCAGCTTTGGCATTAGCTAACATGCGTCGGAAATTGCTTTCTGAACGCTTGCTTTCGTATAAAAGCATTTCTTTGGCTGACATTTCATCTTCAAGCTTATATTTCGTACCTTCTAATTCAGCCTGATATTTTTCTAATTCTAGTCCTTGCCTTTCTTTATCGGCTTTTTGAATTTCAACTCCATTTTTTAATAGTTTTAAGCGGTCTACTGTTTGTTTGATATCGTCTTGTATTTGTTCAAGCGAACTAATTTCATTGAAAAATTCAGCAAATGAATTATTTAAAATTAAAATTTCTAAATATGATCGGCGGTCACTTTTATCTAATTGCTTGATATATTCAAGCAAATTACTTTTACCCGTTTCTATTTCTTTTTCTTTCTTGCTAAGTTGAATATTAAGAGATTCGATTTCTAATTTTGCTTTGTCAATTTGCAATTGGATTGTTCTAATGTCAAGCTGAACTTTTACAATTTGATTATCAACCATGGCCATTTGGTTTTTGAGAATATCGCCAACCTGCTTATACTCCTCAATCTTTTGGGCATATTCTGCCGCTGCTTTTTGTAAATTTTCAATTTTATCCTTTTTCGCTTGAATTTCCTCATTTAATCTTTGCACTTCTGGGTTTTCAGAATATATCTCTTCATTATCTGCGGCAATAACAAAACTTGAGCTTAATAACACAAATAAGCCCAAAATAAGCACTATTTTGACTTTGTTTCGATTTTTCATCTGTTTATATTATAGCAAAATTTGATGGAAATTTGAAATAAGAAATACGAAATTTGGAAATGGATAGGCGAAAATGGACGTTTTTGTCATTTCGAGCGTAGTCGAGAAATCCCTTAGGGATGCCTCCACTCCTGCCTGCCGGCAGGCAGGTCGGTCGGCATGACATTTGGCCATTTTCGCCTTTATTTTTTGTAATAAAAAAAGGAGCGAGTTTGAATTCCTCGCTCCCAGAGATTGTATTTTATGGTCAAATATGTTCCCAAATATCATTGACATCTCGCATGTCTGCTATTACACAAAAATGCGACATTACCCATATGATAGCAGTTGAGAAAGCAAATAGCCCCATGATTATATAGTATGGAAGAAAAATTATTACAGATAGAAATTCCGGAATATCTCCCGCTATATATCCCGCTAGAAGTGTCAATGAAAACATGCATAATGCAATTGTCGCATGTATAGCACACCACATCATGCCGAAGCAGTAAAATTTTGAGCGTTTCCAGAAAGGTGTTCCGTCTGCCATTTGGTCAAAGATTCCACGGACGAGGCAGATCAGAAGGCTAATTATGAAAATAGCCGAAAATGTAGAAACAAAACGCAGAAATAATTCCATTTTTCCCTCCGTCGTTAAACTGATCTTCCGCCAAATTGGCGGGCTAAATCGCTTTATTGAAATATTAAAGACCTATCTTCAACTTCCCTTTACAAGAGAAATTAGAGATAAGTGGGAGCGAGTTTGAATTCCTCGCTCCCCGTTTTTTTCATAGTTTGATCTTGTAGCCGCCACCATTTGGCGTCCACTCAGAAAACGAAGGAATGCTCCGCCTTATGCCATTTACAAAAATTTTAGATGGCTTTCTTGATGGGCCATACCACTTATTACCCTCAACACTGCCTCGTGTTGTGTCAACAAAGACGTAACTAGAGTCTTTTGGTAGGTTGCTAATGGTTGCGCAGCCATCCATGTCCAGAGCGTAATCTCTGAAAGAGTACCAGGAATTTTTGTCATTTGCCATGGGCATGGCTGCCTGAAGATAGGAATCGTCTGGTGCGTTCTCGTAGCAGACGGTCAAGTCCTTTACTACCGGCAGGTTTTCGTCCTTGGCATAGAACCAAATGCTGAAGCCAAGTGCAAAAATACCTCCCAAAATTATTAATCCTTTTTTCATTTTTCCTCCTAGTAATCCAATCCTCATATTATTCCCTGTTAATAACAGGCCCAATTCCTTTATGAAAAAATCTGATTCAAAGAACTTATGTTATTAATCATAGCATATTTTTAGCGTTTTGTCAAGGATTTTGGGATGATATATTTGGTTAATTTTAGCAGAATTAAATGAATAAAAAATGGCTAAGATAAGCGGAAACCCTTCGGCGCGGCTCAGGGCAGGGTGTTGCCATGGCAATGGTTTTCGCCCAAACAAAAAACGCCCTTTGTCATTCCGAGTAAAACGAGGAATCTATGATGTTATGGATTCTTCGCTCTGCTCTGAATGACGGTTACACAAAGGGCGTTTTTTTATCTCAACTTATTTTGTGCTTCGTTAATTCTTTTTAATGTTATCTTTTTGCCCAAAACCCAGGCGATTTCAAAGGGGCTGGGCGAATTTTGCTGGCCTGATAAAGCTACCCGCATTGGCCAAAGATAATCCCCTACCCCATAATTATTTTGCTTGATCCAGGAGGTAACTTTATCTTCTAAATTTTTGACTGTTTTAAAATCAGTTTCTTTTAAAGTCATCAAATAATCTTCCAATTTAACCAAGTTTTCTATTGTTGCTGTTCTTGTAGATTTTTTCCAGACCAAAAGATTTGGGTCATATTGAATTTTTTTATCAGAAAAAAAGTTGATATTTTGCGCAATATCTGAAAGTTTTTTTAAGCGCTCTTGTTCCACCGTCACAATTTTTTCAATCATTTTGGAATTTTTGATTTGCTTTAAATACGGCTTACATAATTTAGCCAATTCCTTAACTTTTAATTTCCTGATATACAAGCCATTAAGCCAATTTAATTTTTCAATGTCAAAGACCGCGCCGGCTTTATTTATTTTAGTCAGATCAAATTCTTTGACTAATTCATCCAAGCTAAAAATTTCCTTAGTGCTTCCCTCGCCCGGATTCCAGCCCAATAAAGCAATAAAATTTAATAAAGCATTAGGCAAATAGCCATTTTTTAAATAATCTTCAACAGCCACATCACCTTGTCGTTTGCTAAGTTTGGTTCTATCTTGATTTAAAAGTAATGGCAAATGAGCAAAGGCAGGTTTTTCCCAGCCAAAGGCCTCATAAAGCAAAATATGTTTTGGTGTGCTTGGTAACCATTCTTCTCCGCGAATCACATGAGTAATGCCCATTTCATGATCATCAACCACATTAGCTAAATGATAAGTTGGATATCCATCTGACTTGATTAAGACCTGGTCATCAATTGTTTCGGAGTTAAAAGAGACTTCACCGCGGATTAAATCTGTAAAATTAATTATTTTGTTCAAAGGAACCTTTAAACGAATGACATAGGGTTTGCCTGAACTTAAATTTTGTTCAACTTGTTCATGCATTAAATCACGGCAAGTACCATCATACATAGGCGGTTTTTTATTGGCAATTTGTTCTTCTCTCATTTTTGTCAATCGCTCTGGGGTACAAAAACAATAATAGGCCTTGCCTGCTTTGACTAATTGGTCAGCAAAATTTTTATAAACCTTTAAGCGCTTTGATTGATAAACCGGCTTATTATCATATTTAAGTTTAAACAAGCTTAATATTCCCAATAATTGTTTATCTGCTCCCTTTACCATTCTGGCCTGATCAGTATCTTCAATTCTTAATAAAAAATTACCATTATATTTTTTAGCAAATAAATAGTTATAAAGCGCTGTCCTTAAGCCGCCGACGTGCAAATAGCCGGTAGGGCTTGGGGCAAATCTTGTGCGGATTTTATTCATGTTTTTGATGCTTATAAATAAAGCAGGTTATAGGAAATATTATAACAGCATTGATAATCCTTTTCCAGCGCCATGGTTCAATATATAAGCGCCAAAGCCATTCTAAGCCCATTTTACGGAGTTTTTCAGGCGCTCTGATAATCTGGCCAGCCAAAAAATCAATGGTACCGCCCAAGCCCAGCATTAATTTTGCGTTTAATTTATCAAGGTTAGCTGACATAAAATACTCTTGCTTGGGCGCGCCTAGCATAATGCAAATTATATCCGGATTAATTTGATTTATTTTTTCAACTAGATTTGCATCATTCGAATAACCCAAATTGTCAAATGTCCCACCATTAAGATAATAAATTTTCAGATTAGGATATTTGCATTTTATATTTTGTAATGCTTTCTCCCCTATCTCCTGTTTTCCTCCGAGAATAAGGATTGAATAGTTTTTTTGTTCAGCTAATTCCAGAATCTTTTGGGATAAATCTGCGCCAGTAGTTTTGTTGTTTAATTCGTCACCCAAAATTCGAGAGCCAAGTTTTAGTCCAGAACCATCGGGTATAGAAAGAAAGGAGTTTTGGATTATGCGTCTGAATATTTTATCTTTATAACTTATTAAACAGATTTCAGGGTTTGGCGTGACTACAAATCCTTTTTTCTTTGTAATTAAAAAATCAGCAATTAAATTCATTGCTTCATTTAGCGAGACATCATTTATTTTTGCTCCTAGAATATAAATTTCAGGCATTTATTTTTTTGATGAATAAATTATAACTGGTATGCCCATATCAGACCATTCATAAAGCCATTTCGCATCTTTTAATTTCAAATTAACGCAGCCATGTGAAACTCTTGTGCCAAAACGCCAATGCCAATAGGCACCATGGATAGCATAATCACGATAAAAATACATGACATGAGGCACATTCGGCAAATTATAATTATCCGGATTATCTGGCCCATAATCTCGGGCCATATCAGTTTTTAAAAATTTGCTTAAAATTTTAAAGCTGCCTTCTGGCGTAGGATATTTCCATCGGCCAGTAGAGATTATAAATTCATTTTCTAAAAGGCCACGAAAATAGGCATATAATTTTTGTTTTGATAAATCAATTTTAATTGTTTTATAGGCCTGATAATTTTTATTGTTAAAATAATTTAACATCGCAACTATAATTTCTACTTGTCCATCTTTATCAATATCAGCGGCAGAGACAGATAAACCACCACGAAAATCAGGATATGCAAAAAATTTAGGATCTAGTTTATTAATGCCTTGATAATTATAAAATCTTATATGTGCTCCCCCACTTAAGCCAGCGCCAGTAATTATTTCAATATTCTCATCATTATCAACGTCTGCGCTAGACAAATTTACTCCTCCATTAAAATTTTGATTATAAGCCAAAAATGAATTCAATAAATTGCCGTTAAAGTCGTAAATACTAACTTCCGGAGGAAAATTCATTTGCGGGCTAATTAAAATTTCAGCTTTGCCATCATTATTAATATCAGAGCCCAAAACATTTATGCCACTGTCAAATTTGCTATCAATAACAGAAAATTGTTTTAAAAAATGGCCAGTATTAGCATAAATTTTGACTATAGGTGCCATTCTATAGCCAGAACCCACGATTATTTCATTAGCCCCATCTCCATTAACATCGCCAGCGCTTATAGTTGCTCCGCTAAGCAAGTTTTCATCAAAAGCAAAAAAGTCAAAAAGCAATTTGCCGCTAGAATCAAAAACGCGAATTTGAGAATTTCCGCCTTCAATTGGCGCAGTAATTATGGCTGGTTTATTGCTTGAAAGCATAATTGAGCTGACGCGAATGCCTGTTGTCATGTCCTCTGAATAAGCTAAAAACTGGGACAAAAAGACACCTTTATAATCAAAAATTTTTACCAAAGGTTTTTCCCCTGCTCCAGCTCCGACAATAATTTCAGGATAAGAATCAGTATTTAAATTGACAGTGGCTACACTTAAACCAGTTATGGTTGTACTTCCTTCAAATGGAAAAAATTCCTTTTCCACCTCAGCGGTTAAGGGATTTAAAATTCTGATACTTGGCCCTTTGTCTATTGCAGTTTCTTCTGCGGCTAACAATGAATTGGGCAAAAGCAGAATCAGAGCAAAAATTGTAATTAATATTTTTTTCATGATTTAAGTTTGTATTGTTTTAAAATTGTATAGATTGGTCCATTTGAGGTCAATTCACTTTCCATTAGATCAATTGAAGTGATTTTGAAATTGGAAATTGGAAATTGGAAATTAGGAATTTGAAGATTTATTTTTGATTTTACTCTGCCCAGAGTTAAATGCAAGCGAAAGGGACGCGGGTCAATTTCAAATTCTAAAATTTCCAAGGCCTTGCCTATTTCTCTTTGCAAAGCAATTATTTTGTTGTCATCTAATTCTTTCATTTCCAGAAAAATAACTTTGGGATTATTTAAGTCCGGAAATGCATTGATTGAGTTAGAAAGTTCAAAGTTTAATGTTGGAAAGCTCGCGACTATTGGTTTAATGGCAGCATCAATTGAATTGAGTTTTTCAATGGGCGTTGAACCAAAAAAATGCAAAGTCAGATGAAAGTTGTCATTTTCCACCCATTTAATAGGTTTATTTTTATTGGCTTTGTCCAATTTATTGATCAAATCAGCCAGTTCTTCTTTAATTTCATTAGGCAGATTTACAGCCAAAAATAAGCGTTTTTGCATAATTTAAGTATAGCATTTTTTGGCAAAAAAATAAGGGGCAAAACAATGTTTTGCCCCTTGTAGTTTACTTTTCGAAATGTACAATTTTTATATAACTATTTTTCTCTTCCTCTGATAAATCAGAAGCGTGCTTGAGCCCGCGATCCACTTTTTTAATGGAATAAAATTCTTCGCTTCCTTGTCCACTTTTACTGATTTCAATATCAGTCACATAGATATTATAAGCCAGAACAGGTTTGTCATAACCTTTAACTTTAAGACTTTGCGGTGAGGCCTCAATATGCACGCCATCAAAGAAAACGCCTTGGATTTTTTCATAAGTTGCCTGGGCGATGAGAATATGGCCGATTTGGCACATGGATTCCATGCGTTGAGCTAAATTGGTGGTTTCACCAATAGAAGTGTATTCCAGTTTAAGATCGCTGCCGATAGCACCGGCAATGACATCGCCAGAATTAAGTCCAATTCTCATTTCCAATATTGGTTTCCGCTCCAGTCTTCTTTGGTCATTAAATGTCCTGATTTTGCGCTGCATTTCTATAGCGCAGCAAACAGCGTTTTCAGCATGGTTGTCTAATGCTACGGGTGCGCCAAAGATGGATACAATGGCATCGCCAATGTATTTATCAGGAAAACCGCCCCATTTTTTAATAATAGGCACTAAGACAGAAAAATAATCATTTAGCATAGCCACAATTTCCTCAGGCCTCATTTTCATGGTAACGGTTGAAAAGCCGGCAAAGTCAGTAAATAAATTTGTGATATTTACAGCTTGTCCGCCTAAAACCAAACCGTGTTTAGCGACCTGGTCGGCCAACTCTTGAGAAAGTAGTTTTTCTAATGAGGCTTTCATATTTAAGCGTTCCTTGAGATTTTTTAGCATCTCATTAAAAAATGCAATAAGCTTGGAAAATTCCAAGCTGCCTGTTTTTGGCACCTCATGGTCATAATTGCCTAAAATTACAGCTTCAGTACCCAGCACCAAATTGTCAATTGGCTTAGAAATATACAAGCTTAATTTGGCAGTCAATAAGGAGATTAAAAATATGATTGCAATCGCCATGCCCATAATCAGTCCACTAAGTGTTAGCATCATCTTTTTTATGGAGGAGGCATCAAAATCCAACGAGAAGTTATTCCAGATGCCATTGTTATTTACCGCATACCAAACGCTAAACCATGTCCCCCACTGGTCTTCATTGAATTTAGGTAAGATGTGCAGATAATAATGAGCTGGGTCAGTGTCAAAGCCAGGACCATTTTTTAAATAATTTCTGAAATAAGGACAATCATTTGCAGTAACATTATATTTTTGACCAGGATAAGTGCTCTCATACCAGGTTGAGCCATCCAATAAAAAGTATAGATTTTTTTCATCATCAACCATGACATAATTATCATTGAAAATAAATCCGGCACTTCTGGCGGCAATAATATTTTGTTGAAGTTTGTCTTTGTATTGCCGCAGCAGGAAAATTATGCCTGGGTCATGAAAAAATTGTTCTTGCCAGAATTTTTGCGCTTCTTGCAATCTGGAGTATTCAAAGTTGGCAACGGGTAAATCGTTTTCGCGCAAAATTCTTTTTGTTTCGCTTTCCGACAATAAATTGTCGCTTTCCATCAATTGGTTAAAGGCCATGGCTAAATAAGTTTCCTGATGTTTTTTTTCAATTTTACCAACATTTAAGGCAAAATTATTTAGCCGTGCTAAATCATCTTTTTCAAAGCGCGATTCAATATTAGTAATGATGATTTTACCTTGCAGAACGAGCTGATCTAAAGCTTGCCAAGGCCTGCGAATTTCAATGGCCAAAAATGGCAAGCCAACAATTAAAACCAAGCAAAAACCGAATAAAATCAATTGGGTGCGAAATGAAAAGTTCTTATTTTCCTTCATCTTGTCCTCCTCTCTAATCTCATTTTTAAAAGAACTATCTTTCAAACTTCATTAAAACTTACTAAATTATTGGTTTTTTGTCAAATGAAAAAGGGGCGGAACATTGTTCCGCCCCTTAGCATTACTTATTTTCGGGCTTGTATGGGAAAAAGATTATTGTCTTTCCCCCACCGTGCTCGATCTTGGTGGGCATGTGCTCTTGGTCGCCCTTGGCCTTGACAATCAGCTTGTTGCTGCCGTCTCCGATCTCAATTTCCACCTCTTTGGGATCAGCAGTGTGGATAGTGATCAGCTCAGTGATTTTGCTGGCCGAATTGGGTTCGACAGGGTTGGTCGGTGCTTCGGGCTTAGGCGCGGCCGGGGTTTGGGGCTTGGCTTCGGGCTGTGGTTGACTCGGTTGAGTTTCAGAAGCGGGCATTTCCACGGATTGCTGAGATTCGAAGCTCCAGCCATTGGGAAGCTTGAATTGACCGCTAGCAATGGGGGCATACAAGTTGCCGCAATGCTGACGGAAATAATGAATGGCACCGTCAACATACTCGGCCTTGTAAGCCGCATCACCATCCTTGATACGGACAGTGCGCATGCCGTCTCCGAACTGCATGACTACGCTAATGGCCGTAGGTCCAGAATGGCGTCTCATTACACCACGCGTCACCTCTTTCAAGGCCTTGCCGCCGAAAAGGGTCGGATAATTTCTGGTAATTTCTGCAGCTGCTTGTACTGGATCCTGGGATAATCCGCCCTCAATAACTGGCGGATAAGCATCGGGATCTTTGCGTGCGTAATACGCCAGCATCAGGGCTACCAACAGAACCGAAAGTAGTATGCCTAGGATCCAGCCGTAATTATCCAGCCAGGTCCACAGGTTTTTATTAGACGCTTCATCCATGTCCGTAATCGTTTGGTTGATAATTTTTTCAGGAACGATTTCTCCCTTTAGATGCAATTTGGAAATCTGCCAGAGGCATCCGTTTTCCGAAGTGGTCATCCAGGGGGCAACATTGTATACAGAAGTTCGGAATTGCTTACCCACCCTTTCGTTGACACGCACCGTGTCGCCCGGATAGATCAGATTCGGGTTTGAGAACTTGGGATTGTCCTTGGCGATCTGTTTCGCGAGATGATCAATCTCGACCAGGCTGGGCTCTTTGCACTGCGCTGTCAAGCTCGTCGCCATCACAGCAAACACGATTGCCACCATCAGTACTTTGAACCATTTTCCCATTCTTTTCCTCCTTCTTGGGACGGTTCTTTGAGGGTCCGTTGAAACCAGGTTTTATAGACAGCGTACATATCTGTCCGTAACCCAGTTATTGGCCTCCCTCTTAGGTCAAATTTTAATCTCCTTATAAAAAAGAAACTAAAATCTGACTTAAGTTTCAATATTTTATAATAGCATATTTTTATGTTTTTGTCAACGAAAGGTATCTAGTATATATTGATTTTGCACTTTAACAATTTTAATATTTTTTGTCAAAATATTGGTTATTTTAAAAGAAAAACCCGCTTTATTTAGAAACGGGTTTAGTTATTTATTCTTTTTCTTTTTTACATTAGCACAAGCGAATGTAACTTCTTTAAGATTATAGAGGCTAACATGATTGCCAGTATGATTTTTACCTTTAAGAGTGGATAAGCCCCTAGCTCGTGTCGTGATGATATAAGGGCTTAATTCTAATTTTTTTGCAATGACATTAATGGTAGCATATTTTTGTCCATCTTTTTCAGCCCAGCCATGCTTATCAGTAATCAGTAAATCTTCATTTATCAAATCAGCGCAAGCTGTTTTGACTTGTTCAAAATTATAAAAGTCAGCAGGTTTGCCTCTTAGTGGTCTACCCTTAAAATTTGGAAATCCCCTTATGCGAGTTTTGATTAGATAATCGCTTATTTCTAGTTTTTTAGAAATAGTGTTGATAGTCGCATATTTTTGTCCATCTTTTTCAGCCCAGCCATGCCTATCGGCAATTAGCAGATCTTCATTTATCAAATCAGCGCAAGCTATTTTGGCTTGTTCAAAATTATATAGATCAGCGACCCTTCCACCGCGTCCTTTGCCCTTAACGGATGAAAAGTTTTTTATCATGTTAGCAACTGAATCGTGAGTCAATCCTAGTTTTCTAGCAATAATATCGATAGTCGCATATTTTTGTCCATCTTTTTCAGCCCAGCCATGTTTATCAGTAATTAGCAGGTTTGCATCGAGAAGATCGGCACAAGAATTTTCGACTTGATTAAAGTTGAATACTTTCACAAGCCTACCCTTTAAATTTATACCCCTAGTAGGTGTTAAACTTTTTATACGTAATGCTATTGCACTATGAGATAGACCCAATTCCTTTGCAATTGCTTTTATAGAAGCATATTTCTGTCCGTTTTTAATTGCCCAGCCTTTTTTGTCCAGAAATAGAATGTCTTCATTAATAAAATCCGAGCAGGCCTTTTTAGACTCCTCAAAGTTATAAAAATCAGTAACCATTTTTCTAGGGAGACGGCCATGAAGAGGAGTTAATCTCTTTATATATTTTTTCATTGTATCATGAGAAAGGTCTAATTCTTTAGCAATAACACTAATAGGAGCATATTTTTGTCCATCTTTTTCAGCCCAGCCGTCATTATCGGCTAAAAGCTCACAAGTAATTAAGTTATCACAAGCAGCTTTTATTTTTTCAAAATTGAAAAGATCTGCAACTCGTCCACATTTATCTCTTCCCCTGACTTTAGGCATATTTTCTGCATATTTTCTTACAGTAGCGTCAGATATTTTTAATTTTTGAGCAATAGTAAGGGCGGTGGCATATTTCTGTCCATTTTTAATTGCCCAACCATTATTATTTACTATCAGCAGATTTCTATCGAGGAGATCTGAACAGGCCTGCCTAACTTGATCAAGTCTGTAAATATTTATGATATGTCCACGTTTTTTGCTTTTAACCGGTTCTAAGTTCTTAATGCGCGATTTTATTGCTGTTTGCGATAATCTTATTTTCTTTGATATCACGCGGATAGATGCATATTTTTTGCCACCTTTCAATATCCAATCACCTTCATTCACTAATAGCAGGTCACTATTTTCCGATAAATCAGAGCATAGTTTCTTAACGTCATTAAGATTAAAAAAATTTGTAGCGCGTCCCTTGTAAATTCTACCAGCGAACGGAGTTAAGTTTAAAATTCTTTTTTTTATTGCGCTGATACTCAGCCCTAGAACTTTAGTTAATAATTTAATAGGACAGTATGGTTCTTTTTTAATGCCTTCATCGATCACATAATACCGCCCCTCTTCATCTTGAAGGAGGCCGTATTTTTTTACTAATTCATTAAGATTCATTTCTGCCTCCTTTCTATTATTTTGTCAAAGTTCAACAATGAAGATTAACATTAATAATAAAAAAAGTCAATAAAAAACCCGGCAATAATATTGTCGGGTTTTAAAAATAATTAACGTTTTACTGGGAGGAAAAAAATTTCCCTCTCATCGGATACTGGTAAATTCACATAAGTGGTTAATTTAGATGTAATTTTGGCTATTTGAGTTACGTTTGTGATTAATTTAATCTTGATTGGGCCACCTGATGGCCACAGATCAACTTCTCCCTTTCGCGTTCCATTACTGATAGAACGTTCTATTTCCGTTGGTAAACGGTAGGTTTGTGCCAAAATATCACTGAAAAGAACTGGCCTGAAAGTGTGATTTTTACACTCATCAAGAAAATCAACGACAGTAGCAAGTTTGACATGAAATTTTTTTAGCATTTTTTGGGCGATTGGCTGTATTCTGTCATCCTCACTAAAAAGTCGCAGAACTCGTCCTCCGCGCTGGGTTGCCTTAACAACAGAACTGGTTATACGCAAATTAATCAAAGCAGTGATAAGAGTGTTATCAAACCCCTTATCAACGAGATCGACTGTGGTCAATACTTTGATTTTACCCGTTTTAAAATCGCTCAATCGCTGTCTTAAATCCGCTCTTGATAATAGATGTTTTTGGGTTGATCCCCAGACTGCCTTACTCGGTATGCCAGAGCGTTGAAATATCCGAGCAACTTTTATAGCATGATTAACATTTATACATGTTATTAAACATGTCTGACCGTTTAAGAAGCGCTTATAAATATCAAGCGCTGCCTTATTGCGTCGAGATACATCAATATAGCGCTTCTGCTCCCTTACATCATAGTCACCTCTACGTCTGGTTATTTTCGAAATATCAATATTTGTTTGCGCAAGCCAATTTTGAACATGACAAAGCATACCAAGCTTAATCGCTTCTTCAATTGTCATTTTAGCAATAAGCGGAAAATAACTTGAAACTTGCTTTGTTTCGTTATAAGTATCAGAGGCAGTTAAACCGATTTGAATAGTCTCTGGCCCAAAATGTTTTCTGATGTTTTGGCGGCCTGGACTTAAAGCTTCATGCACCTCATCAAAGATGACAAGGTCAAATTTCTCTGGCAGCAAATGCCGCCTTTGTATCGATTGATAAGTGGCAACAGTAATTTGTTCGGACATATTTTTGCGAGCCCCAGTAAATACATCAACCGTGAAACTTGAAAATTTCCTGAATCGCTCCTTGGTTTGATCAACGAGCGTGACAGTTGGCACTAAAAATAATACCTTTTTAAAGTCACCGGCTATTGCTAATTCAATAGCAATATTGGTTTTGCCGACACCGCTAGGCAGCATAAGATAACCCATTGTCATGCCCTTTTTCAAAAATTCATATAAAGACATGAAAATGTTGTGCTGACCTTTTCTTAGGCGATGTTGTGGCTCTTTGACTCTGATATAATGTTTGATATTTTTCAGAATTTCAAATAGCTTCATTATTTCCTCCTTTTTTAAATTTTTAAGGTTCATCTTTCTAATTCAGAAGATTAACAAAAATTACCACAAAAGTCAAACAATTTATGTTATAATAAAGGCATGAAACTCGCTCAATTTTGGACAAAAAAAGATAATAAAATCCAATGCCAGCTTTGCAATCACTACTGCTTAATTTCAGAAGGCAAAGTCGGTGTTTGCGCTGTCAGAAAAAACATAAATGGCGAATTGCATTCATTGGTTTATGGTAAACTGATTTCTGAAAATGATAATGATCCCATTGAGAAAAAACCGCTTTTCCACTTTCTGCCCGGAAGTTTGACTTATTCAATTGCCACAGTGGGCTGTAATTTGCGATGTATGCATTGCCAAAATGCTGATATTTCCCAATACCCTATCGAGGAACAATTTAAAGAAAATGTTGTGCCTGGTCATAATACCACCCCAGAACAAGTTATTGAGCGGGCAAAAGCATCTGGTTGCCAGTCAATTGCCTATACTTATACTGAGCCAACAATTTTTGCCGAGTTTGCCATTGACTGCATGAAGCTGGCTAGAAAAGCAGGATTAAGAAATGTTTGGGTTTCCAATGGTTATACGTCTAAAGAAGCTTGGCCAAAGATACTTCCCTATCTGGATGCCATTAATGTTGATTTAAAATTTTTTAAAAATGAAACCTATTTAAAAGTTTGCGGTTGTAAACTTCAACCCGTTTTGGATAATTTAAAAGTTTTAAAGAAAAAAAAGATTTGGCTGGAAATTACGACCTTGGTTATTCCAGGATTTAATGATTCCGATGACGAACTTTTACAAATTGCTATGTTTATAAAAAATGAATTGGGCAAATGCGTACCTTGGCATCTCTCTCGTTTTTATCCACAATATAAGTTACAAGATACTGACCCCACAGAGGAGGAGCGAATCTATACTGCGGTGCAATTAGGTAAAGAAGCTGGCTTGAAATATGTCTATGGCGGTAATGTTTTAGGCGAAAAATTGGAGAATACTTATTGCCCAAATTGTAACGAATTAGTAATTGAGCGTAAAGGTTATGATATAAAACGCTTTGATAGAGATGGTAAATGCCCAAAATGCAGTGAAAAAATAGACTTGGTACTAAAATAAATACTTTTGAAAATAAAAAAGCCCTTCTTTTATAAGAAGGGCTTGTTTTAATTAAAGAGGCAGTATTAGTTTGGAGTAATCTGGACGGTAGAGTTGGACATTGTCAGGCTCATGGAGCTTAGTAACTGAATCATTGGCAATGGTTTGGGCAATGGCTTCAGCTAAAAGACCAGCAACTGATAAGATGTGAAATTTTTTTTCTCCCTGAATTTTGTCATCACTCGGTATCGTGTCAGTGAACAAAAAATGATCAATTGGCGAATCATTCAAACGGGCAATCAGATCCCTGGACTCCATGCGTTTTTTGGACAACGGCGCATGAGGAGCAAGCATAATAATTTTAGCTGCTCGGTTTTTGTTCAAGGCTTTGGCATCTTCAATGGCTGTTCCGCCTGAGCAAAGTTCATCGTCAACCATAAAGCAGGTTTTTCCCTGACAATCAATGTCTCTTTCAATTTTAATAGTTCCCTTATTGTCAAGTCTTATCTTGTCAATGTAGTCGTGACGTAAGCCAGTAATTTTTGGCAATTTGTGAAAGCGCTTGGCTGCTCCGCCGTCTGAAAAAGCAATAAGGACATCGTCTTTTTTGCCGCCCAAGTTTTCTTCAATCCAATAGAGCAGAAAATCAGCATACATATAAATTGAAGAGATTTCATCAGCCGAAGGCTTGAAATAATGCTTAACATGAGAGTCATGTGGGTCAAGCAACAAAACTCGTCTGACGCCCAGCACATTATTGAATGTTTCTGCCAGGACCTTGCTCATGACAGAAATCCTGGGCTGGTCCTTGCGGTCTGAACGCGCATAAGGCATGTAAGGAAAGGCCAGAAGCAAATCAGCCGGATTAGAATTGTAAATAGCGTCCAGCAAGGCGAATAATTCCATCAGCCGAGTATTTACTGGCGGGCATTGGGTGTGAATAACGACCGTGAAGTAGCCCCGAACTTTTTCAATCTGCACCTGGACATTTTCGTTGTCAAAATCATCAAGCACAACCTTTATCAGCTTAAGACCATCATCTGGCTTCATTGAATCAGGCAGTTTGTTGTTTAGCTCCTGGCAAACCTTATTAGCCAGGAGATCAGACCCTTCCAATGCAAAAATTTTAACACCGCGAAATCCGTACTCCATAACAACCTCCTTTTTATTTGATTTTAAGGTACAAATTAAACTTAACACTATATTAAATTTTGTCAACTCAATTACTTGACAATATGCATTTGTTTTTTTATACTAGTATTAGCACTCGTAAAGTGAGAGTGCTAATTATTTTACAATCTTAATACTATGTTTAATATAAACAAATTTACTACAAAATCGCAGGAGGCTTTGCGCCACGCGCAAGAAATAGCTGTTGACAATCATAATCAGCAAGTTGATGCTCTGCATTTACTCGCTGCTCTATTACTTCAAGAAGACAGCTTGGTTTTGACTATTATAAAAAAGCTGGAAGTAGAAGCGGCAAATTTAAAAAAAGAAATTTCGCGTGCCATTGAATCAATGCCTAAAAGCAAGGTTGAAGTTAATTTAACCCAGATGTTTTTAACTGAAGATTTGGCGCGCATTTTAGCTGGAAGTGAAAAAGAAGCTAAAGATCTCAAGGATGAATATATTTCTACAGAGCATTTATTTCTCTCCATGCTCAATACTAAATCCAAAGTTAAAACGCTTTTGGAAAGTTTTGAAATTAAATATGACGAGGTTTTAAAGCTCTTAGCGCAATTACGCGGTTCAACCAGAATAACTGATCCCGAGCCAGAATCAAAATTTCAGGTTTTAGAAAAATACGCGCAAAATTTAACTGAGATGGCCAGACAGGAAAAATTAGACCCCGTTATTGGCCGTGATTCTGAAATTAGACGTGTTATGCAAGTACTTTCTCGCAGGACAAAAAATAACCCGGTTTTAATCGGCGAAGCAGGTGTTGGCAAAACTGCTATTGCCGAAGGCCTGGCACAAAGAATTGTAGCCGGTGATGTGCCGGAAACTTTAAAAAATAAAGAAGTGATTGCTTTGGATTTGGGATCTTTGATAGCAGGTACAAAATTTCGTGGTGAATTTGAAGATAGATTAAAAGCTGTTTTAAAAGAAGTAGAAAATTCCAATGGCCAGATTATTTTATTTATAGATGAATTGCATACTGTAGTGGGCGCCGGCGCTATCGAAGGCTCGATGGATGCTTCTAATATGTTAAAGCCTGCTTTGGCTCGCGGTAAATTGCATGCCATTGGCGCAACAACCCTGAAAGAATATCAAAAACATATTGAAAAAGATCCGGCCCTAGAACGCAGATTTCAACCGGTTATGGTTTTAGAGCCGTCAATTGAAGATACGATTGCCATTTTGCGTGGCATTAAAGAAAAATATGAAGTTCATCACGGTGTGAGAATTACTGATTCAGCAATTACTGCAGCAGCTGAATTTTCACAGCGCTATATCACCGATCGTTTTTTGCCTGATAAGGCAGTTGATTTGATTGACGAAGCAACATCGGCCTTGCGCATGGAAATTGATTCTATGCCCGAAGATTTGGACAAAATGAAAAGAAAAATTAAACAGTTGGAAATCGAAAAAGCCGCGCTAAAAAATGAATCAGAAAAAGAGGCCAAAGAAAATTTGAAAAATCTAAATAAGGAACTGAATGATTTGAAAGAAAAATCAAACCAATTGGAATTACACTGGAAAAATGAAAAGGAAATTATTACAAAAATCCGCGAGGCTAAAAAGAAAATTGATTCTCTAAAACAAGAAGCAGATATTTTGGAAAGAAAATCAGAATTGCAAAAAGTTGCAGAAATTCGCTATGGCACGATTCCGGCTTTGGAAAAAGACATCAAGTCTTTAGAAAAAAAATTAGCCCTCATTCAAAAAGAAAATAAAATATTAAAAGAAGAAGTAACTGAGGAAGATATAGCGGCAGTTGTTTCTCGCTGGACAGGCATTCCTGTTTCCAAAATGCTGCAATCAGAAATGGCTAAGCTTGCTCACGCTGAAGATGAGTTAAAAAAGCGCGTAATTGGCCAGGAAGAGGCCATTTCAGCCGTGGCAAACGCTATTAGACGCTCACGCGCAGGCGTTGGCGAGGAAAATAAGCCAATTGGCTCATTTATCTTCTTGGGCCCAACCGGCGTAGGCAAAACTGAATTAGCCAAGGCCTTGGCAGAATTTATGTTTAGTGATGAAGATGCCATGATTCGCGTGGATATGTCAGAATATATGGAGAAACATTCTATTTCCAAGTTTATTGGCTCCCCTCCCGGTTATATTGGCTATGATGAAGGCGGACAATTAACTGAACAGATTCGTAGACGTCCATATTCTGTGGTTTTATTTGATGAAATTGAAAAAGCTCATCCAGAGGTTTTTAATATTCTGTTGCAGTTACTTGATGATGGCCGTTTGACTGATGCCAAGGGCCGAATAGTAAATTTTAAAAATGCTATTATAATTATGACTTCTAATTTAGGCAATCAGCTTTTAAAAGAAGTTACTCTTGGTTTTGAAGATAAGTCAGTCAGAACAAATGAAAAAGTTGATGAGGAGAAAATGAAAGAACGAGTTAATGAAGCTTTAAAGTCGCATTTCAAGCCGGAATTTATTAATCGTTTGGATGAAATAATTATTTTTCATCCTCTGGCAAAAAAAGAAATCGAAAAAATTATTGAATTGCAGTTGGAAATTGTCAGAAAAAGATTATTGGATAAAAAAATTAAAGTTGATTTTACAGAAGCGCTTAAAGAATATTTGGCTAATAAGGGTTTTGATCCCCAATTTGGCGCTCGCCCGCTCAAGCGCGTGATTCAAAATCAAATTCTTGATGATTTAGCCTTGCAAATTATTGAAGGCAAGATAAAAGAAGGGCAAAAGGTTAGAGTGGATGTTATAAAAGATAAAGTAGTTTTTAAATAAATAAAACAAAAAAGAAGCGGTAAATCCGTTTCTTTTTTAATTTTTAAATAAAAAATGCCCCGCAATCATGATCAGTGAAAGCGGGGCTTGGAGGGGCGAGCCGTTCCCATAGCATCCTATATGCCAGGTCAGCTCACTGTTATTATTGGCAGCTTAACAAATATAACTCTTTTTGTCAATAAAAAAGGCCCCGGCAAGTTTGTACATAACTCGCCGGGGCACGACTTGAGGTAGTCTGTAAAAACAGAGCTTTTTTCTCCGGTCCCATAACTAGGCACGTGGCGACAGCCGCCCTAGGTTCCCGTTGGCATGCGGTCCCGCAAAACGAGAAACATGGGGGTTTCGGCATCATGGGCAGGTTTGCTCCCGCGCACCTCGCTCAGTGCAGTACGCAGGGTATGGCACCACCCCACAATTTTTTCATGAGGAACGCATCCACCTGACATTTCTGCCACATAGTGTTAATGCGTATTTCAATTGGATGGCCTTTTCGCTCTTTGTCGCTAGCAAACCGAGCTATTTTTCACAGACATATTCCCTCGTAAAAATATATTAGCAATAGTAAAAGAATATGTCAAAATATTTTTTGGATAGAAAAAGACCCCGGTATCAGCTTTCGCTGAATCCGGGGTTAGAGGGTTAGGTCCGTAATTATGCAGGCGATCTTTTTATTTATTGAAAGAAGCATGAATTTATGATAAAATATAATATATGAAAATTTATCATAAAATTATTATTTTTATTGTTGTTATAAGTTTTATTTTAGCGCCATTTGGCCAGCTTTTGGCTTTTGAATTTGATCCAAATGATATTATTTCTGATGGAGATTTGACTGATTTTCAGTCCATGAATTTATCTGCTATTGCAGAATTTTTAAATAACCAAAATGGAGTTTTAAAAAGCCTTATAACTCCTGATAATTATGGTGTTCAAAAATTAGCGGCTGAAATAATTTTTAATGCTGCCCAGACATATAAAATAAATCCCAAATGGATTTTAGCAACACTTCAAAAGGAACAGAGCTTGATTACAAATCCGACTCCATCGCAAAAAAATATTGATTGGGCTATGGGTTATGCAGTTTGCGATTCTTGTTCTATTGATGACCCCCAAGTTGCCATGTTTAAGGGTTTTGGCACGCAAGTTGACCGCGGTACTTGGAGAATAAGATATTATTATGATCATGCTTCTGACTTTAATTTTCTACCAGGCAAATCCAGTATAGTTGATAATCAGACAATAGTTCCTTATAATCAATCAACAGCAAATTTATATAATTATACGCCACATCTGCATGGTAATTTTAATTTTTGGAATATTTGGAATCGATGGTTTGCTAAAATTTTCCCTGATGGTACAATCGTTAAACAAACAGGCGATTCTAAAATATATTTAATAGCCAATGGCAAACGAAGATTATTCTGGTCTAATTTAGCCCTAACCAGCCGTTATGCCAATGCCAAAATTATTGAAATTTCTAAAAATGATTTATTAAGATATGAAGAGGGCTATCCCATTAAGTATGCTAATTTTTCATTACTTCGCTCCCCTGCCAATAAAATATATTTAATTGTCGGCAATGAAAAAAAGGAAATTGAATCAGATGAAGTTTTTCGCGCTATAGGTTATAATCCAGATGAGATCATAGATGTTACTGATGAAGAGCTTGGCTATTATTTGGAGGGTAGAAAAATAACACTTACTAGCTTATATCCACAGGGCGCTCTGCTTCAGGATTCAAAAACGGGGGGTGTATTTTATGTTGAAGATGGCATAAAATATCCTATTTGGTCAAAAGATGTTTTAAATATTAATTACAATAAAAAATACAGCACTATTAAAGTCACTACCGAAGAACTTGATAAATATGTTACAGCAGCTAACGGCTTAAAAATTCGTGACGGTATTTTAATAAAAAGTCCTAGCGATCCCAAGGTATATGTAATTTCTAATGGTCAGCGTCGCTGGGTTGCTAATGAAAATACTTTTATATCCTTAGGTTATAGCTGGACAGATATATTTGACGTGACTGATAAAGTCTTGAGCTTACATCCGCAGGGTGAAAATTTGGACTTATTAATTCCAACCGCAACAATTGCGACAAATAATTAACTGATATAAGAAATAAGAAATTGGAAATAAGTGATTGGATGATTAATTTTTTCTGTATTTCATATTTCGTATTTCATATTTTAAAATTATGCTAGTCTTCTCAGCTATTTGTCCTCATCCGCCAATTTTAATTCCTACAATTGGAAAGGACAATTTAGATAAAATTAAAAATACAGCAGAGGCCATGAAAAAATTGGAAACTGATTTATATGCCAGTAAGCCAGATATTATTATAGTTATATCGCCTCATGGCGAAATAATTCCCGATGCCTTTTGTTTGAATTTAAATACCAAATATAATGCTAATTTCGAGCAATTTGGAGATTTTACAACTAAAATGGAATTCCGCAGCTCTTCCCTTTTAGCCATGAAAATAAAAGAAAGGATTGAAGGCACATTGCCCATAGTTTTAACCAGCATAGAACAACTTGATCACGGAATCGGAGTTCCCTTATTTTATTTAACCAAACACCTTAAAGGAATTGAAATTCTGCCAATTTGCTACAGTTTTTTAGATTATCAGAGCCATTTTGAATTTGGTCAGTTATTAAAAAAAGAAATTGCTAAAAGCGAAAAAAGAATTGCTGTGATTGCTTCTGGTGATATGTCTCACGCATTGACAGAAGACGCGCCAGCCCGCTATTCGCCTAAGGGAGCAGAATTTGATAAAAAATTCATACAATTATTACAGCGCAAAGATGTACGCGGCATCATAAAAATGGATCCTAAATTAATTGATAAGGCAGCAGAGTGCGGTCTGCGTTCATTTATAATTTTATTAGGCATTTTAGACGAATATAAATATGAGCCAGAAGTTTATTCTTACGAAGGCCCCTTTGGAGTGGGTTATTTAGTGGCCAATTTTAAATTTCTATAAATATAGTTAAAAAGCCGTAAGAGAAATCCCGCGGCTTTTTTATTTTATTTTATTTATGCTACTATATACCATATGGACGCTTATATAAATTTAGCCAAAGAGGCAATCAAAGAATATCTTTTGCATGGCAAGACCATTGAGCCGTCAAAAGATCTGCCTGCTGAAATGCTAAATACGCAGGCAGGTGTTTTTGTCTGTTTCAAAAACAAGGGCGAATTGCGTGGTTGCATTGGCACCTATATGCCAACGCAGGAAAATGTGGCAGAAGAAATTATTAATAGTACAATTTCAGCTGCCACGCAAGATCCCCGTTTTTTGCCGGTATCTGCTAAAGAGTTGAGGGACGTAACTGTTTCAATTGATGTTCTCAGCACTCCTGAGCTAGTTGCAGAAAAAGATATCAAGAAGCTGAATCCAAAAGTTCATGGCGTTATGGTTAAAACGGAAGATGGTTTTGCCAGCGGCTTACTCCTCCCCAATTTGGAAGGAGTAAATACCGTAGAAAAGCAGATTAATATTGCCTGCCAAAAAGCAGGCATTGATCCTAAGGCCGATAAATTTGTGGTTTATAAATTCACGGTTAGCAGACATGAGGAAAAATAGGATTGCCCAAGTTATTCCCGCTTTGCGCTTAAAGCGTGACATGCATTTTTTTGATTACGAGATACCTTCGAATATGCAAGAGCAAGCGCAAGTTGGACAATTAGTAGAAATCCCCTTTAGAAAACAATTTGTTAAAGGGGTTATTTTAAATTTGACGGGTGAAAAAAGCCAGAATGAATTTGAATTAAAACCAATTAGTAAAATTATCGATCCTCTACCCTTTTTAGCTAAATGGCAATTGGATTTAATCAGAGATTTATCAGAATATTATTTTGTTTCCATGGGGGTTTTATTGAAAATGATAATCCCCGATATACCTAAACGAGTCAAGAGTTCGGAAGAAAAATTTTTAAAAAATTTACAATTTATTTCAGCGCCAAAAGAAAAAATTGATATTAATGATTTTTATAATCTAACCAAGCCAGTTTTATTACAATATTTTGACGCTGACACAAAAATTAAAATTTATTTAGGCACAGTTGAAAAAGTTATTAAGCAAAATAAGCAAGTTGCCATTATTTGCCCGCAATTAATCAATATTAAAAAGATTTTCCAGTACTTGGGAGATTATAAAGAGCAAACCTCTGTTTTTTTAAATGATTTGCCCATGAATAAATATTTTGAAGAATACAATAAGATTAAATCAGGGCAAGCAAAAATTATTATTGGTACTCGTAGCGCGATTTTTGCGCCATTTAATAATCTGGACCTGATAATAATTAATGAAGAAGATAATGAAAATCATAAGCAAGAAGAGCCAAACCCCCGTTATAATGCCAAAGCAGTAGCTTCAAAAATTAAAGATTTATTAGGGGCGAAGTTGATTTTGACTTCTACAACACCATCACTGGATAGTATTTATAAAACTAAAAATGGCGATTGGGAGTTTTTTGAAATTAATAAGGCCACCCAATTACCCCAAATCAAAATTATTGATAAAAAAGAAGAATTTAAAAAGGGCAATTATAGTATTTTTAGCGAGGAATTAATTAAGGATATAGAAAATAATTTAAAAAAGAAAGAAAAAATATTTTTATTTTTAAATCGCAAAGGCATAGCCACATTAGCAATTTGCCAGGATTGCGGACAATCCTTACAATGTCCTGCTTGTAAATTGCCCCTTACCTATTATGCCAATAAAAAAATGACTTGCGGTCATTGCGGTTTTGAAGAAGATTTAACCTTATTTTGCCCAGAATGCAAAAGCCCAAATATTAAATTGTCTGGCGCAGGAACCGAGAAAGTAGAGCAGGAAATAAAAAAACTTTTTCCCAAAGCTAAAATTACCAAGATTGACATAAAAACTCCGCAACCAGAAAAAGATTTGTCCAATTATGACATTATTATTGGCACGCAGTATGCTTTTGATTTTATAAACTGGCAAACGATAAATCTTATTGGAGTAATCAGCGCTGATACTTCGCTGTATATACCTGATTTTAAAAGCACAGAAAGAACTTTCGATTTACTAGCAAAAATGATTTTATTTTTAGGAAAAGAAAATAAAAAAATAATAATCCAAACTCTTGCCATAAATAATTATATTTTTAAATATTTAATCAAGCTTGATTTTCAAAGTTTTTACGGACAAGAATTAGAGGAAAGAAAAGCAGTTAATTTGCCACCATTTGTAAAAATAATTAAACTTATTTACCAAAGTTATAAATTTAATGCCGGACAAAAGGAAGCAAACGAAATTTATAAAATATTAGAGTTACAGGCAAAAAATAATGAAGTTTTTATTAGTTCCCCTAATTTAATTTATTCACAACAGGTGCGTGGCCGTTTTCGCTGGCAAATGATTATAAAAATATTAAAAGATAATACAAATATAGATTTTTTAAAAAAATTGCCCGACGATGTTATTATCGATGTTAAGCCGCTAAGTTTGATATAAAAAAACCCGTCATTTTTAATGACAGGTTATAAATTTAACTAGTGTTTTATCTTGTATTTTCTTGAGGAAATTCATCAGCTTCATCGTGCCTTTCTGGAATAGGCAAAAGAAGCTTCCTTCCTTTTTGATTTAATTTATCAAGACAAAGAACCATATCCGCATAGTTATATAAATTATTTGCTATCTGCTCAGTGATGGCAATAATAATAACTTGCTTTCCGGCATTCTTGCATTCTTTAGTTAAATATTCAAAATCACTATCTCCAGAAATCAAAATAATGGTGTCAAAAATATTTTGAGCAAGATATTTTCCAACTCTGAAATTTATGGCCGAATCTGTTCTGCTTTTGAAATCTTTATACTGATTTTTGCCGTAGTATGATTTTAATTCAACTGGTATAATGTTAAAACTAAGACTTTTTAGCATGCCAAGAAATTGATTAAAGCCATCAGTCAATGGTTTTTTAGGATTAAAATCATAGAAATATTCCAAAATAGTAGGATAAACGCCTTCTTCATTGCAAAGCGTATAAATCAATTCCTTGAAATTAATCCTGTAGCCAAGATTTTTAGTCATATGGTAAAGATTCGGGCCATCAACAAAAATTGCTACCTTAACCTCTTTTCTCTCTGTCATCTAAAGGCCTCCTTCATCTTGATTTTTTTATGAACAACTGCTATAATAGCAGATAACTAAATTTACACTATATTTTATAATATGTCAAGATTACAAATAATTACAGAGCCAAATCCAATTTTGCGCGCCAAAAACGCCAAAATTAAAGCTATTACGCCAGAAGTAAAACAGCTTATTTTAGATATGGTAGAAACAATGAAAGCTAGTGATGGCATTGGCTTGGCTGCCCCACAAATTGGTCTAAATGTACGTTTAGTAACTATTAATACTGGCGAAGGCGCCCTGGCTCTTATTAATCCAATAATTTTATGGAGATCATTTAGAAAAGAGGTTGAAGAAGAGGGTTGCTTAAGCTGTCCTGGTATTTTTAAGAAAGTAAAAAGAGCAAAATCAATTTGGGTTTTAACTAAAAATGAAAATGGTAAATATTTATTTTTCAGGGCACGTGGACTTTTTGCCCGTGTAATACAGCACGAACTAGATCATTTGAATGGTAAGTTGATTACTGATAAACCGGAAATAAAATAAAGCTACTATGGCAATCAATTTGAAAGAAGAAAAAATCATTTTTATGGGCACGCCAGATTTTGGCGCGCCTTGTTTAAAAATGTTAATAGAAAATGCCAATGTGATTGCGGTTGTTACTCAACCAGATAAAAAAGTTGGAAGAAATCAAGTGCTTACTCCCCCACCCACTAAACAAATTGCTCTACAAAATAGTATTCCAGTTTTGCAGCCAGAACAAGTTAGGGGCAATCCAGAATTTCTTAAACAAATAAAAGAATTGAATCCAGATTTAATTGTAGTGGTGGCTTATGGCTTTATTTTACCAAAAGAATTATTAGTAATTCCAAAATTTGGAGTTATTAATGCACATGCTTCTTTATTACCAAAATATCGCGGCGCTTCCCCCATACAATCAGCTATTTTAAATGGCGATGAACAAACCGGGGTAACAATAATGATTTTAGATGAGCAAATGGACCATGGCCCGATTTTATCCCAAAATAAAGTTAAAATATTACCCTATGATGATTTTGCTACTCTGCATGACAAGCTGGCTGATTTGGGCGCAAAATTATTAATTGAGATATTGCCAAAATATTTGGGCGGGCAATTGCAAGGTAAAAAACAAAAAGATACTGATGCAACTTATTGCAAATTAATTACAAAGTTAGATGGTAAAATTGACTGGCATAAACCAGCCAACGAAATTGAACGCCAAGTTCGCGCCTTTAATCCTTGGCCAGGCGCTTTTACAAATTGGGAAGGCAAGAATTTAAAGATACTAAAATCTGAAGTTCATTGGGTTGACGAGGTTAATAAGGTAACGGGTGAGATTTATGAAGTTAATGGAATTTTAAAAGTTCAATGTGGACAAGAACAACTAGAATTAGTTGAATTACAGCTTGAAGGAAAAAATAAAATGTCTGTCAAGGAATTTATTAATGGTCACCCCAAAATAATTGGCACAATATTAGCATAAAAAGAAAAAACCGCTCTCCGTGTCGCGGAGGGCGGTTTTTATTTTAAACTTCCACATACTTATTGTAGCAGCCAGTACAGACAATAATTTGTCTGCCTTCTGCATCCTTTTCTTCAGTTGCATGGTGATAATAGATCTGATCTCCGCAAAATGGGCATTTTGTTTCGCCTTTTTTCAAGATGCCTATTTTAGTTTGGCTCTTCAGAGACACAGCTTTCAGCATTTTTCCTCCCTGCATTTCAGACATTTTATCCCTCCTCCTATTTATGATATTTTTACATTTTATCATTAAATTATATTTTTGTCAATCACTACATTTTAAAGTAAAACCGCCCCAGTTGGAGCGGTTTTTATTTTTTGGGATTTCTAAATTTCGTTTGGCATTTTGTGCAGGTATATATTGTTTGGGTACCCTGTTGAGTCTCCTCTTCTGAGCTTTTAT
Organism: Candidatus Falkowiibacteriota bacterium; assembly: GCA_016927685.1. Lineage (GTDB taxonomy): Bacteria > Patescibacteriota > Patescibacteriia > CAIXNZ01 > CAIXNZ01 > CAIXNZ01. The sequence goes on along the minus strand of JAFGMD010000021.1, from coordinate 70,148 downwards.
AGGCACTGGATTCGCAATTAGGGCATTCTAACCTTAGCCATTGATTTTCCTCGGCAAATGGTAACGCAAAATAATTAAGTTTATTTTTTGCCATTTTTATCCTCCTTTTTTTATATTTAAGCAAAGATAAATAATTTTGTCAATTAAATCGGTTCATAACTAAATCTATCTAATTTGTCCATAATTTCTACTGATTTTCTAAAACCGATTCTGTCATGTGCCTGATCGCCCAAGCCCCACATAGTGCCATTAAAAATCGTGTATTCGCCGAATTTATCATTAATTTTATCCATGGCCTGACAGGCAAAGCGTTTTTTATCCAAGCTGTAAAATAAATCCAATTGATTAGTCAAGGGTTGTAATTGAGTAACTGAAACAGCCAGCATGGTGACGGCGCGCGGCGGCAAAGTTTTGAATAGTAAATTCTGTGCCGCTTTAAAGATTTCCTCAGTGGTAAACAAGGCGCTGGGAACTTTTTTGCTTTTGAAAAACCCGCCACCATATTTTAGCCAATAGCCAGCGTATATGCCGCGCGCCTCTAATCCCTGGATGCGCAAACGCCTACCAGTTTTTTCTGAGAGTTTCATTAAAATTCCAGCCAGGTATTTTAAGTCAGTCGTATGCCGAGGCATACAATAAGAATGACCAATTGATTTTGGCAAGATTTCTTCTTGCGTTCTAATGCCCTGTACTTCCACGCCATTGGCATTGGCCCAGAGATAATAGCCGGGTTTGCCCAAAGCCTGCATAATATTGGCAACTGGAAAGTTTTTTAAATCCAGCAGGTTGAATATACCCAAACGGTTTAAATGAACTTGCATTCTTTCTTTAATGCCCCAGGCCTCAGTAATTTTAACACGATTAAAAATATCTTCCATTTTGGCAATTGAATCAATAAGTAAATAACTATCTTTTTCACAAATGTCAGAAGCGAATTTGGCTAAAAAGCGCGTCCAAGATAAGCCAGCTGAACAAGCCAGCCATTCCCCCACTTCTTTTTTAATTCTGGCTTTAATTTCCAATATTATTTTTTCGCCTTGTTGCCAGTTTTTAATATGGCCAGTCATATCTAAAAAGGCCTCATCAATGCTATAGGGTTCAATTCTGTCGGTGTAGTCGCTCAAAATATTAAATATTTTTTTAGTGGTTGATCTGTATTTAGCTGGTTCATTTTCTACCAATATAATTTTAGGATAAATTTGCTTGGCTTTTTCTACCGTACAGCCGACTTTAATGCCTAGTTTTTTGGCTTCTTTGGATGATGCAATAATACAACCCCGCGGTGCCAAATAAGCACAAACACCCACTGGTTTTCCGCGCAAAAAAGAATTGGCCTGCTGTTCTACAGAGGCAAAGTAAGAATTCATGTCGAGATGCAAGATGAAGTTGGACATTGACAAAAAATGATTAGAGTGATAATTTGAGCTATATAAATTCTTTAAAAAAGGAGGAAGAGATGAAGAGAATGTTCGTGATTATTGGGGTTTGTGTTATGGCAGTTTTCTCGCTCGGTTGCGAGAGAAAGCCCAAAGCAGATGAGTCAGCGATCCACCTGACGGTTATTTCGCCCACGACGGGGAAAATAACCGTAGAAAAGGATATTTCGCTGCAGGGTGATGTTGATAACAATATTCGACAGGCCCTGAATATGCCCACCAAGGAGGAGGAGGCCAAAGTCGCACAATACTTGACCAGGGATCTTCTCCTTCAGGTCCATGTCGCCGATTGTGTTTATATCAAAAAACATGGGTCCTCTGCCTTCATTGATTCAGAAGCAAAAATGTGGATAGGCATTAATTATAACGGCGTGTTCTTACCGGTTACGGACTATTTTTCCAACGGCATGGTAAGAGCGGTGGTAAAGGATATTCCCGTCGATGCTTCTTCAAGAAAATTATATAGAATTGTATATTTCTTTGCGAAGGATGTGACCACTGACAAGAAGGAAACCGAGTGGTATCAAGAAGGTAGAAATTTCGAGGCAGAAATCCCGGAATTATGCCCTCTTCCTCCTAACTGATTTAGTGATTGGCCTTAAAGCCACGGCTATCAAGTCGCGGCTTTTTTTATTCATGGTACGCCTCCTCCAAATACCACTTTAAATTATTAGTATCAAAAACCAGCTTAAAATAATTATCTTCGCTGGTCACAGAAAAATAAACCAATTTACCATCGCCTGCTCTTTTTTCATAGCGCAGATTGATTTTTTCAATAATGTATTTTTTGCCGCCCCATTTGATGGCATATGGTTTGGGACCGTCTTTTTTAAAGATGGTAATAACTTCGATAGGTTGTTTTTCTTTAATGAGATGCATAGATTTGAACCACGGATTTTTTTCACAGATATTCACTGATATTATCTGTGCTATCAGCGATTAAGTATCTGTGTTTCAACTTACATTATAACCCGAACAAAGACCGAACACAAGAGAAATAAAAAAGATCCTCGTCTAAGGATCAAATTTTAGCTCTTGATTAATCTGACGGCTTTGATTTAAAGATGCTGGCGCACAGCATTAGATATCCTATTCCCAGGGGATGATTCAAATAAGGGCTAAACATATGGGTGACTAACATGGCAACTAGGCCAAGCAGTAAACCGGCTGAAATCAGGCCATATTCCTTGTTTTTAAGCGTTTTAAGGCCCATATAAGCGATTTGACCGATAAATACCAGACATACCAGCAAACCTAGAATTCCTATCTCTATAAGCGTGTCTAAATAGCCCCATTCAAAAGTATAAGTTGTATACCAACCCTCGGGGTTTTGCTCATTTTTAATTCTAGGATCTTCAGATTTAAAAGTTATGGTTGTGCCATGGCCAGAACCAAATACGGGGCTTTGTTTTATTTTTTCCAGGAGCGACGGCAATTCATTCCAACGGCTAGAAACTCCTGCTTCGCCAAAAAAGGATAAAAATCTGGCGCCGATTAACTGCGCTGATAATTCTGATGATGGTTTGGGAATGGGGAAATTGGCAATAAAAATAACCAAAAAAATACTTAAAATTAATGAGCTGGCAGAAATACCAATTATTTTGCTTATTATCTTAAATCCTGGTTTATAAATAAAGACTAGATAACCAAGTAAAATTATAAAAGCAGCTATAGCACCAACCCAGAAACTGCGGGAAAAGGAAATTATAATTGATGTTTGGATTATAGTTAACAGCAAAAAAAGCCAAACCCGCTCTGTCATTCCGAACGAATGTGAGGAATCTATAACCCCCAATGTCTTAGATCCTTCGCTACGCTCTGGATGACAGAGCGGTTTTTTTTGCATCACCCAAATTATTAAACAAATAATAATAAAAATTCCTATCAAAGCCCAAATTTGCGACTGAAAAAATATTCTAAAAAAATTGCCTCCGGCATAAGTTATCTCCCCTACTCGGGTATCGCGAATCCAGTGATAAAATAAATCAGAGGCATTAATGAAATAATCATGGGAAAATAAATAGAGAGTTAAAAATACCTTAGTGCATTCATATATCATGGCGCCAATAAATATTTTTAAAAATTTTTTAATTTGCTCAATTGATTTGAATACTTCAAGAAAAGCGAAAAATAAACCGAAATACAAATAGCCATTTACATCAAAAAAGACATTAGTCAAACCATTTTTATTTATTATTCCATTAATCGTTCCGAAGGCGACAAAAATTAAAAGCAAGATAAAATTTTGAACAAGTGCATCTCTTTTCAATAAATTGAGAAAAATCCTGGGTTTCAAATATTTTATCAGCCAGACAAAAAAGACAATTAGAAAAATTCCCAAGCGAATTGATGCTTTAAATCCAGGTAAAACCAGATAAAATAAATACCCCTGCGATCCAATTATTAATTCTGTTAAAACGACATATATCCCATATTCTAATTTTTTCCAAGTAATTAAAAATACTCCAGTACAAATCAGAACAAAAAATAAGCCCGAAAGCCAGGCAATTTTAAAACTGATTAGTGATAACATTTCCACTAAAAAAATCAGTAAAAATACGGTGAGAATTTTATTTTTTTTGAGAATATTCATATGTTGACAAAAACTGATCCATTTGATATTTTATTAGCATCACTCCCATGGGCTTTGTCCTTGGTAGCGATCATCATTATTCAAATCCTGAAGTGGGAATACTGCCTAGTAAGCTGGCAAGAGCATCTGGGCAGAAAAGAAGGAAATTTGCGTTGAAATACGCAAGGGCAATAACTGCCTTTTCTTTCCAAAGCCTTTCCTCTCCCACGACTTGCCATCAGGTAAATGGTTGGATGGACAAAGGGCGCTGACCGAGCCATTATAAAAACGTCAGGTTAGGAGCAGACCCATTTGGTCGCCGTCGGCATTGTTGTTCAGCAATGCTGTTCTAACCCTTCCAATCATTTGTAAATTCAGCCCTGCAGCAATGTGGGGCTTTTTATTTGACATTATTTTATTCGTTTGTTAATGTTTATTACAGATCGAGGAGGAGAGAGGGTGGCTTTCTGGGCATGTATTAGTGCAGGGGTTTTACAAGGCCAAATGGCTACGCTCAACTACGTTGACGAACGTAGAAATGCACGGTATGTGTCTGGACTTCGATGCCGCCAGAGATGTCCAGGGAAATTTGTCAGGGCTTGCGATAGAAAAGTACTCGGATATCAAAGCGAGGATAGATTCTCGGGTCCACTTCGGCAAGCACCAAGAGAACTCTATGCTCGTCCAGAGTAATCTGGATGCCAAGCAACCTCCTCACCGGCGAATTTACAGCCTCACATAAAATGTGGGGCTTTTTATTTTAAATTTTTGACTGTGGTTTTGACTTGATTTTAAGGATCTGGCTTAGCCAAGCTAGGCCTAAACTTATGAATCCAAATAAACCAATTAACCAATAAACTAATAAACCAAAATGTTTTCTAAAATACAATCTCATTCCCCTATTAAACCTAATTTGTTTTTCTAAACTTTGTTGCTGCTCAAAGGACTTAGCCTCGTAATGAATAACTTTTGTAATTGGAGTATAAATAATTTTATAACCGGCATCTTGTACTCTTTTACATAAATCTAAATCTTCCCACCATAAAAAATAATCAATATCAAATCCCTCCATTTCTTTTATTATATCTGCCCTGCCAAACATAAACGCACCCATTATCTGTTTAACCTCTTGTTCTTTGGCATAATCAAAATCTTTGGCTAAATATCTTTTTAAGCATTGAGGCTGAAAAAAATGATGAAGTTTTAGAAGTATTAAAAGCTGGTCGCAAAGTCTAGGATTATTCTTAACATTATTTTGTTTTGAACCATCAGGGTAAATTAATTGACAGGTTGATAAAGCGATTTTGGGATCTTTATCCATCAATTCAATTAATTTAGGAAATGAATTTTCTATTAGCTCCATATCCGGGTTCATGAATAAAACATATTTGCCGCTTGCTTGTTCTAATGCCAAATTGTTAGCTTTGGCAAAACCAAGATTTTCATTGGACGCGATTAAGATCACTTGCGGGAATTTAGTTAAAACCATTTGTGCGGAGCCATCTTTCGAGGCATTATCAATTAAAACAACTTCAAACTCAATGCCTTGAGTTTTTTCATAAATAGATTTTAAGCATTTTTCCAATAACTCCTTTACATTCCAGCTTACTATAATTATTGATAAGTCCATATATATTTATGAAAGCCGAGCCGCAACTGTCATTCAGAGCGCAGCGTGGAATCTATAACCTAGGTTAAGTCGGTTGTTCCTTATGCTCGGCCTGGTTATCTTTATACCAATCCCTTGCTAAGTCATTAAAATTAGGATTTATTGTTTTAATTAGATTAAATTTCTTTTCCCGACTCAAGCCCTTGATTTGCTTCTCTCGGTTAATGGCTTGCTTGGGATTATTATATTCTTCAAAATATACTAATTTATTTATATTATACTTTGAGGTAAAACTTTTTTCATTAAAATGAGTTTTGTGCTCATAGACTCTTCTAAATAAATCATTTGTTATTCCAGTATAGTCAACTGAGTCGATTTTGTTGGTCATTATATAAACGCAATATTGTTTCATATATCAGATGTTTTGGATTCCTCGCTAACGCTCGGAATGACTATGGGGGTTGAGTTTTGCGTTTACCAATTTAAGCATCTGTTCGATTCTATCATTCCAAGTATTTCCATGAAGAATCTTAATTCTTTCATCTTTCTTTTTTTCTTTCCCCCCTTTAATCGCTTGATTAACAAAATCATTAAAATCTTCAAGATTATTAGCAATGGAAATTAAATTCCCAAAGCGATCAATGCCTGGCGCTGGAGTTGAAACAACTGGCAAATTAGCGGCTATATATTCATAATATTTCATGGGGTCAGTGGATTTGATAAAGGCATTGATTTTATAAGGAATAATGCCCACATCAAAACCATTATAAAGCGATGGTATTTCTAAATGATTTATTTGCCCCAAAAAATAGACATTTTTTAGTCCTTCAAATTTTTTCTTAGGAAAGTTTTTCCAGATAGGTCCAGCTAAAACCAGTGATTTGTCTGGATTTTTTTTAGCTAAATATAGCAAGATTTCATCATCAATTCTATCTTGTAAGATACCTAAAAAACCAATTATTGGTTTGGGAATATTTTTTAATTTTTCTGAAATATTTGTTTGGCTTTGAAAATATTCTAAATCTACTGCATTAGGGATCCAATATGTATTTTCTTGGTTACTAAATAAGCTTTGTTTTAAATTTTCTGAAACAGTAAAAATTAAATCACTGCCATCTTTAATTAAATTATAATTTTTCTGCAGAACCTTTTTGTATGTTTCATAACTTGAATGTTCTAGCCAATTATCTACTGTATCAAAAATATTAAGCTTTTGGCCAAATTGATTAAAATAATCAACAAACATAGGATTATAATTCCAGACAATTAAATTACTGTTCATCCCCTCTTTATCTATAATCCTTTTTAATTCCGAAATAATCCTTTCTTTATTCAACATAGAATCAATGGTTGAATAAACTAATATTTTGCTGGAGATTTGCCAGCATCTAGAAGTTAAATCGCCAAAAATTATCTTGCCCCTAGTATCTTTAATAATTTGATCATAAATAAAAGTTTTAATTGCCCTTTTCCAGTTAAAAGGTAGAAAATCTACAGCAATAACTTTGTTTATTTCCTCATGCTTAACTAAATTATGCAAAATATGATAATTACGATTGGCAATTCCTTTTTGCCAATCGCTGTATTTGGACATGTTAAACATTATAATATTTAATTTTTGCATAAAATTGACATAAATTAAGTACTGTGATAACTTAAAAATAGCAAAGGAGGTGAAAAAAATGAAGTGTCGTATATTTGACGGTCCGATTAAAGAAGTGCAGAATAAGTTGAATAGGTTTCTACGCGATAAGAAACCGCTTCACGTAGTACAATCATATTATAATTATACGGGAGACTTGCCAGATGACCGAAAGCATTTAATCATCACAGTTATTTATTAAGGCCATTTATAAACCCCTGATTAAATATATTAGGGGTTTTTATATTTACAATAAATTTTCAATCTTGGCAATTCCTTTTTGCCAATCGCCATATTTTGACATGTTAAACATTATGATATTCAATTTGGGATTGCTTGACATTATATAAATATTATGATAAATTAATAAATCAATAAAATAAGGAGGTAGAAAATGACAAAATGCAAAATATTTAGGGGAGATGCTGAAAAAGTAGAAAAAAGTTTTGACAGCTTTTTTAAAGCTAGTGACAAAAAAGTTCTCCAGGTAATTCCATCTGTTGAATTTTCACATTATACATCAAGTGAGTATCAAGAAGACAAATTTGCGCTTGTCGTCATTTTTACGCAAAAATAGCCACCAAAACCCCGCGATAATATCAAGGGGTTTTTACTTACAATAAATTTTCTATTTTACCAATTTGTTTTGACCAACAAAATTCTTTTTCTACCCTTTCTTTACCCTGAACACCCAATGTGTTCGCTAAATTTTGATCAGTAAATAATTTAATAATAGCTATAGCAATGCTATTTACATCTTCCGGATCAACTAATAGACCAGTTTGATTATCAATAACAGCGTCTTCTACTCCCCCGCTTTTTCCAGCAATAACTGGTTTGCCTAAAAGATTTGCTTCCAAATAAACAATGCCAAACCCCTCAACATCACTTTTATTTATAATTCTGGAAGGCATAATGAAAATATCTGCCAAAGAATAATAAGCAGGCAAATTTGTATCAGGCACATCTTTGATAATTGTGATATTTTTGAGAACGCCCAAATCTTGAGCTATTTTTTCTAGGCGTTTATCATCAGAACCGTTACCCACAATCATGTAAGTTAAATTTGGTATTTGTTTTATAACTTGCGGCAAGGCTTCAATAACTTTATCAAAACCTTTTCTGGGAATAAGCCGGCCAACTGATAATAATATTTTTTTATGATGTAAATCTAATTCATTTTTAATGATTTGCCTTTCAGTTTCATTTATTTGCATTTTAACAAAATTAGGACATGGATTAACTATAGTTATTTTGTTTTCCTTAATACCGAGAGTCAAAACTTCATTTTTCGTAAAATTACTATTTACAATAATATGCTCTGATTTATTCAATATTTTTTCAAGCCAATATCTTTTCCAGGCAGATCTTCTGGCCAAAACAATGTCATAACCGTGTAAAATCACAAAATAAGGCAATTTAAGCATTAAACAAACATAACCCATAGGAATAACATGACTGATAATCAATTGTTCAATTTTATGTTCATTAATTACTTTCTTGGCCTCAAAGTAAGATTTTAACCAGTGAGGCCAGAAATATTTAAAAAACAAATCAACTTTAATCAATTGATATTTTATTTCATGATGCAACTTTTGCCCTACTTTTTTATCAGCCAAAACAACTATTTTATCATGAGGCAAATTTTCGCTCAAATTAGATAAATAATTGGCTACGCCTCCGGTTTTTGGCGGAAAATCAATTGTTATCAATAAGCTCTTTTTCATAAGGAGTTTTTTTAAATATTGCCTGTACTAAATATATAATATCTTCCTTGGTAAAACCCTTAATTAAATACATAATCGAACCATAAAGCAATGCTCCGATTATGGCCACAATTATGAAATTAAGATAAGTTTTTAAATAAATTACCGCTATAGACATTAGTATTGCTGAAAATATTGTTTTCAATGTTTTAATAAGCAAATATTTCCAATTATAATTGATTATTTTTGGTACCCAAATTAGATTTAGTATAAATAAAAGAAATTGACATATTAGACAAGCAATGGCAGCACCAATATGTTGATATAAAGGAATTAAGATTATATTTAAAATTATATTTAAAAGCATGGCTATGCCGACATTAATCGTATTAACAATTTGCTTGTCGCAAGAATTAAGCAATGAACCTATTGGATAATTTAAAAACATAGCAATGATGCTGAAGATAATAATTTGCATGGCTAAAATAGACGGCTGAAATTCGCTGGTATAGAGCAATAAGATTATTTGATCTGATAACAGGGCAATTCCGGCTGCTGCAGGTACAGAAAATATAAGTAATAAAAATATGGATTTTTCAAATATTATTTTTAAACGCTCTTTATCATTTACAAACGAATGGCTCATAGCCGGATAAACTGCCGCAGCAAAAGCAGCCGGGACAAACTGCAGGGCAAAAGTAATCTTGTATCCAATTTCATACCAACCCAAATATTTATCGCCTATCAAAACCGAAAGTAAAATTTGATCAATATAACTGTAAACTCTGGCAAATATGCCAGCCAAAGCAAAGGGTACTGCAATATAAAATAAAAATTTTATTACTTGCTTATTCCAATCTAATTTAAAAATAAATTTCAATTTTGTTTTTAGAAGAATCAGCGAATATAAAAAACTAAATAAACTGCCGCAAACTAAGGCAATAATTAAAATATAAAGAGGAAATTTTAATAATAAGCCAATAATACCCACTATAGAAATTAAAATCTGATTAATAACAATACTAATTGCCTCATATTTTAAATTTTGATAAGCACGAAAAATTGCCCAAAAACTAAGAGTAAAAGAGTCAAAAACCATTGCTATGCCCGCTAAATAGACCATTATTAATGAAATATGGCTTTTATTTAGCAGGTTAATAATAATAACGACCAAAATATAGGTTATAACAGAAAATAGCAATTTTAAGCTTATTATGTTGTTTAGATAGTCATTAGCTTTATCTTTATATTTAGCTGCTTCCCGAATTAAAACATTAGACAAACCAAAATCTATAAAAATCGCCATTAATGTTGTCAAAGAAATTGCAAAGGTATAAACTCCAATATCAGTTGCGCCTAACCAGCGGGCGATTAGAGTAAAATAAATAAAGGCAAATATCTTTTGGAAGATATATGCCGAGGTTAGCCAAGTCGTATTTTTAGCAATATTTTGAGGATTTTCCGCCATATTTAATGTAATTTTAACATAAAACACAAAAATAAAAAAGCGCCTTGCTAAATACGTTAAGGCGCTTTTTGTCGTTTTTATTTTGTTTTAGAAAGCAGATAAACGTCATAATATTTACCATCTTTTTTCGCATCTTTTTTCATAATACCTTCTAATTTAAAACCATTTTTTTCCGCCACTGCTTTTGAGCCTAAATTTGGCGTAAAAATTCTGGCGTAGATTCTTTTGAGCTTAAAAGACTTAAAAGCATAATCAGTCATAATTTTAATAACCTGAGTCATGATTCCCTTATTCCAATGTTTTTGGGCGATCCAAGCGCCAAGTTCAGCCTTATGCCCATAAATAATTTTATGGATGCCAATGGCACCGACTACTTCCCTATCAATTTCAATTGCCCAAACAATATTTTCTGGCCGTTTTTCCTCGTATGTTTTTATTTGTTTTGCTAGCCAATCATGAGCGTATTGCAATTTGTAGGGATAAGGAATCGAAGTTGTATATCTGGCAACCTTAGCATTATTTATGTTCCTTGCTAAATCTGCTGCATCTGAAAGCTTAAATGGCCTAATAATAAATTGGTTTGTTTTAATGAACACCTTCACCTCCTTTTTTATAATTTTATATATTAACACAGAAATACAATTTTGTCAAATACTAATAAATTCAAAAACACCCCATTCCTGGAGTGTTTTTGTATATGAGTATTAACGTTTTTGCCATTGTGGCGCGCGTCTGGCTCGTTTAAGTCCTGGTTTCTTTCTTTCTTTAATTCTTGGATCCCTGTGTAAAAAGCCGGCGACTTTCAAAGTTTTACGCAAATCCTTATCGGATTTTATTAAAGCTCTGGCAATTGCCAGTCTAAGAGCCTCTGCCTGTCCCCTTTTTCCGCCACCACTAACAACCGCTATAACATCTGCCTTTGCCAAATTAACAAGTTTCAAGGGAGCATTAATAGTTTCCTGTAATACATAATCGGGTAAATATTCCTGTGATTTTTTACCGTTAATAGTAATTTCGCCCTTGCCCCTAACAAATAGTTTAACTCTGGCAATAGATGTTTTTCTGCGTCCAACCGCAAAAGAATATTTACTTAATGTATCTTTTGTTTTAATTTGAGCTTTATCCATATTATTTAATATGCTCGCCTGGGCGAAGCACGGTCAATCTTTTTAACATTTCTTTTCTTTGTCTATTTTTAGGCAACATCTTATCTACCGCATGAATTATAACCTTGCCAGGATTTTCAGAAAAAACTTTTTGCACTTTAATTTCTTTTAGACCTCCCGGATAACCGCTATGATGCCTATAAACTTTTTGCGCTAGTTTATTTCCAGTAAAAATTATTTTATCTGAATTTATAACTACTACAAAATCACCATCATTAATATGCGGCGTATAACCAACTTTATGTTTGCCCATCAATATCTTGGCAATTTGAGTAGCTAAACGACCAACTGGTACGCCCTTAGCATCAAGAGTTATGGTTTTTCTTTGAGTTTTTACGTTTAAATTTGTTGATTTCATAAATTTATACAAATTCAATGATAGCCATCTTAGCCGCGTCACCTTTTCTTGCGCTAAGTTTAATTATTCTAGTATAGCCCCCTTTTCTTTCCTTATAACGAGGGCTTAATACCTCTAACACCTTTTTTACTGCAGTTTCTTTATACAGAACCTTTTTCAAGTCTCTTCTGGCTAATAAATCATTTTTTTTGCCTTTGGTAATGAGTTTTTCCACAAAAGGCCTTAAAACCTTAGCCTTGGCCTGAGTTGTTTTAATTTTTTCATATAAAATTAAGCTGGTTGCTAAACTTCTTAGCAAGGCTTTTCTTTGAGCACTAGCTCTATCTAAAATTTTCTTTTTATTCGCATGCCTCATAATTATTTTTTGGTTTTTTTAGTTGCTCTGGGCTTTTTAGCTTTTTTAGTTTCAGTCTTTACCTCCTTAGTCATTTCCACGGGAATATTTTGTTCATTAGTGACTAAGCTAAAATGATCTATTAATAATTTAGCGGCAAAATTAATAGCATATGATGGCGTAATTGTGCCATCTGTCTTAATATTCATGGTTAATTTGTCATAGTTAGTAATCTGCCCGACACGCGTATCTTCCACTTTAAAGCCAATATCCTTGATTGGAGTAAAAATTGCATCAATAGCAATAGCGCCAACCGGCAATTTTGTTTTATCTCTATTTTCTGTTGGATCAAAACCCAAACCTTTTTCAACGGTAATTTCCATGTTTAATTCCGTTCCTTTGTCCGTAATAGTAGCAATTTTTAAATCCCCATTTATAATTTGCACACTGGCATCCTTATCTATATCAGCAGCGGTAACCGCGCCCTCAGCCTTTTTGTGCAATTTTAAAACAACTGGTTCATCTACAAACATTTTTAAACGCAACTGCTTAAGGTTTAGTACAATCTGCAAGACATCTTCTTGAACTCCCTTTACAGCTGAAAATTCATGAGTGGCCCCTTTGATTTTAAATGAAGTAACTGCAGCGCCTGGTAAAGACGATAACAATACTCTTCTCAAAGCATTCCCTATTGTTGTGCCATAGCCATGAAATAAGGGTTCTATTACTAAGACACCCTCATTTTCATCTATACCTTTTTTTAGTTCAATTTTATTTGGCAAGAAGAGATTTTCCATAAAAAAAAGATTAATTTTAAAAATTTATTTTTATTTTGAATAAAATTCTACGATTAATTTCGGGTTAAATTCTTTTAAATCTGCTAGTTTTGGTTTATCTACAACTTTTATTTCCAATTTATCTGGAGTAATTGAAAGCCAGCTTAACCCTTCTACTTTTTTAACTTGTTCCTTAATATTACTGAATGCTTTTAACATCAAGCTTTTTTCTTTAACGCTAATAGTATCGCCTACTTTTATACGATATGATGGAATATTAACCCTTTTATTATTAACCAAAAAATGTTTATGGCCGATAAGCTGTCTGGCTAAATCGCGAGATTTTGCGAAACCAGCACGATAAATTATATTATCAAACCTCATTTCCAATAATTGAAAAAGAACTTCTTCTGTATTTGCGCGAGATTTTGAAGCTTTAACGAAATAATTATAAAATTGAGCTTCTAAAAGTCTGTAAATTTTCTTTGTTTTCTGTTTTTCTCGCAATTGCAAACCATAAGAAGTTGAGCGGGGGTAACCTTTTCCGCCATGAACGCCGGGTGGAAAATTTCTCTTAACCATGGCGCATTTTGGAGACATACAGCGCTCACCCTTAAGAAATAGTTTAGTTCCTTCCCTACGACACTGTTTACATTTTGCATTAATATTTCTTGCCATTTTGATTAAATATGAACTATGAATTATGAAATATGAATTAATTAAATTCTTCTTGGCTTTCTAGCGCGGCAACCATTATGCGGAATGGGTGTTATATCTTTAATTGATATAACATTTAAGCCATACGTATTTAAAGCGCGTACAGCTGCTTCACGTCCTGAGCCAACTCCTTTAACGAATGCATTAACATTTTTTAAGCCATAAACACTGGCCTTTTCAACAGCATCTTTTACAATAACAGAAGCCGCATAAGGGGTGGCTTTTTTAGGCCCTTTAAAGCCGTTTTGTCCCGCACTTGACCATGACAAAACATTACCATTTAAATCTGTCAAGGTGATTATGGTATTATTATAAGTTGCCTGAATATAAGCACGACCGTGTGTAATTTGCCTAATATTTTTTTTCTTTTTGATAACTTTAATTGGTTTTTCAGAGGTAACATCTTTAATATCTTCCTTTTTTTCTTCTATTTTTTCAATTTTAATTTCGGGCTGTTTTACAACCTTTTCGTCTTTCAAAACTTCTTTTTCTTTATCCACCGCAGTTTTGCTCGTCTTGGCCGAAGCCAGAGCGGAAGTGGATTCTTTTTTAATTTTTTCTGCCATATTTAATTAAATATTATGTCTTTTGAGCTGCTGGTTTTCTACCACTACCTAAAGTAACCCTCTTATTGCCTCGTACAGTTCTTGAATTAGTTTTAGTTCTTTGTCCACGTACAGGCAAATGTCTTTCGTGTCTAACACCTCTATAACTTCTAATTTCTTTTAATCTTTTAATATTGCCCAGTACCTCTCTTTTTAAATCTCCTTCAACTTTATAATTATCTTTTAAATAATCTCTTAACTTGCCTTCATCAACAGCTGTCAAATTTTTTGTCCTGACATTAGGATCAATTTTTAAGTCTTTTAAAATTTTAGCAGCCGCAGGACGGCCAATGCCATAAATATAGGTTAAAGCAACCTCTATTCTTTTATCTTGTGGGATTGTAACGCCTGCGATACGAATTGACATATGATAGTAATTAGGAATTGGTAATTAGTAATTAGGGATTGGAATAATAAAAACTTAACCCTGGCGTTGCTTATGTTTAGGGTTCTTGCAAATTACCCAAACGCGTTTTTTGCGTCTGATAACTTTACAATCTCGGCATCTTGGTTTTACTGATGCTCTAACTTTCATAGAAAATAAAAAGACTTTTGGTCTATTCTTAATTTCAATTAATTAGAAACGATAGATGATGCGACCCTTGGAGAGGTCATAGGGTGTCATTTCAACTTTTACTTCATCGCCCGGCAAAATTCTAATTTTATTCATTCTCATTTTGCCCGAAAGAAATCCCAGGATTTCTTGCCCATTTTCCAATTTCACCTTAAAACTGCCGGCTGGTAAAAGTTCAATAACAACACCTTTTGTTTCAATAAAATTTTTACTGGTTTTATTAGCATTTTCGCTATCAACCATAGTGTGTTTTTTTGACGTGTTTTAAATAATAACAAAAAAAAGGATTCTTTGCAAGAATCTTTTGCAAAAAACCGGTTGTTTTATTTGTTTGCTTATAATTTAGCTAATTAAATTATATATCTAAATTATATAGAAATGTAAAAAATTGTCAAGTTTTATTCTAAAATTGCTTTAATTCTGCGAACCCCAGCAGAAGAACTCTCCTCTTTTTGAATCTTAAAATGTCCCAAATCCCCAGTATTTTCTACATGAGGACCGCCACATATTTCTTTGCTAAAGCTACCAACAGAATAGACTTTTACCTTGTCCCCATATTTATGGCCAAAGACGCCCATAGCGCCTTGCCTTTTAGCTTCTTCAGTATCCATTTCTTCACAATTAACAGGAATTTTCTCTTTTATTTTTTCATTAACTAAATCCTCCACCTCCCTAATTTGTTCGGGAGTCATTTTTTTATCATAACTAAAATCAAATCTTAAACGGTCAGCCGTGATATTACTTCCCTTTTGATAAACTTCTGCACCCAAAACTTTTCTTAAAGCTGCCAACATTAAATGAGCGGCAGTGTGTAATTTTTTTGTGGCATCAGAGGTATCGGCTAGCCCTCCCTTAAACATACCGGCGCTGGCAGTACGGGAAAGCTGTTGATGTTTTTTAAATTCATCATTAAATTCTTTATCATTTATCTTAAATCCATTTTCTTCAGCTATTTCTTTAGTCATTTCAAAGGGGAAGCCGTAAGTTGTAAATAAAATAAACGCTTCTTTCCCTGAAATATTTTTATCTTTAGACATTTTTTCTAGCTCTTTAAGACCCTGACTTAAGGTCTTATTAAATTTTTCCTCTTCTAAAGAAAGCTGATTGACTATGAATTCTTTATTGTCTTTTAGCTCCGGGTAAGTATCCTTATACATTTTTATAACTTGTTCGGCAAGTTTAAAGGTAAAAATATTTTTTATGCCTAAAAGTTTACCAAACCTGACTGCACGACGAATAAGTCGACGTAAAATGTAACCCCGATCTACATTAGAGGGCGTTAGCCCTTTAGGATCTCCCAAGATAAAGGTAGCGGTTTTAATGTGGTCCGCAATAATTCTAAAAGCGTGCGTATTTTCTTCCTCAGAATATTTTTTATCAGAAAGTTTTTCTATCTCTTTAAAAAACGGCTGAAAAAATTCTGTCTGAAAAACATTTTCAAAACCATTGAGTACTGTAATTGTTCTCTCTAGACCCATGCCAGTATCTACATTTTGCTGTTTAAGCGGCACATACTTATTTTCTGGCGTTTTATTAAATTCCATAAAAACATCATTCCAGATTTCAATAAGCCTGCCACTTTTAACTAAATCACTAAAATTACCAGTTAATGGACCTGCTTGCGGATTAGTGTCATAGAACATTTCAGTGTCTGCGCCGCAAGGGCCTGTCGCGCCTGCTATCCAAAAATTATCTTCTTTGCCAAGCGGAATAATTCTGGTAGTGTCATCTACTTTTTCGTTTTTAGCAATTTCGTGGGTAAGGCCTTCTTGCTTAAAAATGGTTTGCCAGATTTTAACCGATTCCTCATCTTTAGGTATCCCCTCTTCGCCCCTAAAAACCGTGACATAAATCCTTTGCGGATCCAAGCCAAGCCAAGCGGGATCAGTTAAAAATTCCCAACTCCACTCTATAGCCTCTTTTTTAAAATAATCGCCAAAGGACCAATTTCCCATCATTTCAAAAAAAGTTAAATGACGATTATCTCCCACTTCATCAATATCAGATGTTCTGATGCATTTTTGCACATTAACAACTCTTTTACCGCCAGGATGCGCTTCTCCCATTAAATAAGGAACTAAGGGATGCATGCCAGCTGTGGTAAAGAGTACAGAGGGGTCATTTTCTGGAATTAAAGAAGCGCTAGGTATATGTGTATGCCCCTTTGATACAAAAAAATCTATATATTTTTTGCGCAGTTCGTGTGCTTCCATATACAAATTATAGCTGATTTAAGGGCTTAAAGCAAGGCGAAATATTGACAAAATATGGAAAATATGATTTAATGTAATGATTGATGTTTAACAAAAAAATAAGGAGGTATAAATGATTGCAGACCATTATCGTCGAATCACAGAATTGATCGCCGCCCTAACAAAAGGCATACATGAGTTCGTGAAGGTTTTGCTCAAGAATTTGTCCATCGATCTGCACGTTAACCGCTTGGCGATCTTTGTCAGAGCGGATAGCGGCAACACGGACGAATTTATCTTGAGGGGCATTCATGGGCAGATCGGCACAGACGTGCTTGATTCGCGCCATGAATTCAGATTTGACCTCAGCAACAGGATTATCAGAAATCCGACCAGTGGCATCGGCTGGGACATCTATGTTTCGATCCATGACGGCGACGAAATCGTTGCTTTGCTGGCACTCGATGATACGACCAAGGCCAGGAATTTTACTCAGGGCCAGGTAGAAATGCTAGGTTCAGTAGGTTTGTTCCTGGATGAGGTCTTCCGCCAACGGACCAACATAGACAACTTCCGCTTTACCGATCCATTGACCGGCATCTTGAATCGTCGCGGCTTGGAATGGAAGATGAAAGAACTGCAGAGCGAACTACTTCGCTCGCCGCATGTGCCTGTTTCAGTGGCTTACATTGATTTGGACGAATTCGGCCAGGTCAACAAGCGCCATCTGGAGGCATTCGGAGACAAACTGCTTATTGCTTTCGTTTCCGAATTGCGACGCCTTTTACGCAGCGATGACATTTTCGCCCGAGTCGGCGGAGACGAATTCGTGGTCATCTGGCGCCAGCCGCTTGAAATCATGCAAAAAAGAATGAATGCTATTCTCGAGCACTTCAGCGATTTCACTCTCAAAGAAGGAGGATTCGAGGAGCAGTCCATTTCCTTCTCGGCCGGCCTTTATCAGGTCAATACGCCAGAAGAAGAAAATCTGGTTCGGGCAGTGCGCAGGGCCAATGAGCTGATGCGTAAAGCCAAAAGAGCAGGTAAATCGCGCGTTTTCGCGATAAAATAAAATTTAAAAAAATGGGCTTGGTTTTAGACCAGGCCCTTTTTCTTTTAGAAATTTTTGGTTATAATTTATTTATGGCTGAACAATATTTTAAAATTACAACTTGGCTTAAAAGGGGCACGCTGGCTGTTATAGGATTTTTACTATCTCCCCTTTCCTGGTGGAATGATATTTTTATCAATTTTCCCCTTGCTTACGGATTTGCCTATGCAGTGGGCAGAATAATTCATATTTTTATTTTGATCCCTCGCTGGTTTTTTATAATTTTATTTATTGTCGGATACTTTTTAACTAATTTATTAGGATTTTTAATGATTCATTATAGCATTACTGGCAAATCAGAAGAAAAAGAAACGCTTTGGAAACAAGCATTAATCACTCTAATTTACACTGTATTAATTATTATTCTTGCTTATTTTGATGTTTTTAAAATTAATCTAAATTTCACTATTTTGCCTTCCTGGGTAATTAAATAATTTTTAAATAAAAAAACACCCCTTGATTGGGGTGTATTTTTATTTATTTTGTATCTCTCAATGTCAATGAAAAAGTCAGCCCGCTGGTTATAAACAATCCTAAAATTAAAAAAATATAATTAAATGGCAAGAAATAAAGCAAAATACTAGAAAAAATAGGCACTATTATATAAGCCAAGGGAGTTGTAGAACGGAAAGCATTTATTATATGAATATTCTCAACATCTACTTTTTTGAAAAAATAAGTATCTCTCATTATTTCAGTTATGCTGGCGCCAATTCTGCTAAAAAATAGAATAAATGCCCAAAGAAGCATACTATTGCTTTCAATAAAAAAGACACTTATTGAACTTATAGCCATAATTACCAAGCCGGCAGTAAGCATTTCTTTCTCGCCCCAAAATTTATCTGCCAGATAGCCAGCAGGATATTGCAAAAATATAAATGGCAAAAGCATTATCATAAAAATCAAGCCGATTTGAGACCAATTAAGTCCCATATATTGGTTTAAATATATGGGCATATATACTACCATAGTTGCATAAAATACCTGCAAAAGCATAGCAATAAAAAATATTCTTTCCATATTCCTATCCCTTACTACAGAAATAACAGTACTTTTCAGACTAAAATGGTTTCTTTCATATTTAACTCTAAAACTGGAAAAAATAAATTTAATAATAGCCAAAAGTAATATGGCTAATAAAATTACACAATAAAAAATCCAATCAAACCCGATGTTTTGTAATATGCTGCCAGCAAAAAAAGGCGCGCATACCCAGCCAAGATTATGAATTGTATAATATATCCCCCTGATTTTACCGGTAGCAGAATCTGACGTATAGGCCTCAAGAAATATATCAAAATTAATCCAAATCAAATTTGTTGAGACAATATACAATACGAACCCTATGATTACTAAAATTGGATTTTGGAAAAAAAGAAAAATAACAATGCTGATAATTTCTAAAATGATAGAAAAAATAATTGTATGGTAATTATTAAATCTAGTAATAAAATCCGGATACTTGTTTATAGCGAAAAATGTAATCAAATATGATACAAAAAATACAATACCAATAAATTCTAGGGTAAAGAATTGATTCAAGAACGTAGATTCAACATATGCAAAAAAAGCAAAATTAAGCGCTATTAAAAAAGCAATTGCTAATAATCCTTGCATTTTTTGTTTTACTGATAACCCATTCATTTTTTTATAATTATGCCACCACCGAGCACTTCATCTTTTTTATAAAAAACAGCTGATTGGCCAGGCGTGATGGCCCTTTGTTTATTTTTAAATTTAATTTGATAACTATTTTTTTCTTTTCTAATGATTCCCGATTGTTTTTTATTCATAGAACGGATTTTTATTTCAACCTTAACCGGCATTTTGGGAATATTGTTTATCCAATTTATTTGCGATACATACATTATATCATTAAAAAGCACTGAATGTCCCGGATCATCAGTTATGATTAGTTGATTTTTTTGAACATTAAGATTAATAACGTACCAAGGACCTCCGCTTAAACCCAAACCCTTTCTTTGGCCGATTGTATAATATGGCAAGCCAAGATGTTTGCCCATAACCTTGCCTCCAGTCGTAATTATCTCCCCCATTCGAGGTTTTAAATACCTCTTTAAAAATTCTGCTGGCGTTTTTTCTTTTATAAAGCAAACTTCTTGCGAGTCCTTTTTCGCAAAAACTGGCAGTTTTAATTTTTGCGCGATTTTTCTGATCTCTTCCTTTTTATAATCGCCAAGAGGAAATAAACAATGAGATAGAATTTTCTGATTTAAACGATACAAAAAATATGACTGGTCTTTAGATTTATCTTTGGCTTCAAGTAAATGAAATCCGTTTTTATCTTTTTTAATTTGAGTATAATGGCCCGTGGCAATAAAATCACAGCCCAGAGATTTAGCTTTTATCCAAAATTCTCCAAATTTAATAAATTGATTACAGCGTACACAGGGATTAGGCGTCCTGCCCCTTTTATATTCATCTAAAAAATTATCTACTATGTATTTTTTAAAATTATTATCAAGATTAATCGTATAAATCGGAATATTAAGCCTTTCAGCCACGCGACGCGCATCTGTTTCAGCGTCAATTGAACAGCATTTATTGGCAATGGTTTGTTTTGGCGCATAATGAGGGTCTGACCAAAAATGCATAAAAATACCAACAACATCAAGGCCTTGTTTTTTTAGTAATGCGGCGGCAACTGAAGAATCAACTCCTCCGCTCATAGCAATCGCAACTTTTTGTTTTTTCTTGAACATAGATTAATTTTAGCAAAATTTTAGCAAAATAAAAAACCCGCCTCGGCTTTAGTCGGGCGGGTTAAATATCACTCTTGATATGTCCCCATGGTAATATGAGCTTTAAAAGCTGCGATTTGCATTTTAGTGAAGCCTTTAAAAATTTTGGCTATTTGCTTGGCGGTCCAGCCAGCATCGAGCAGCTCGATCGCTTGCTCCTTGGTTATTGTGTCACCGGGTTTGATATTCGCCAAGATTGATGAGTCTTCCTGTTGTTTTTCAACTTTTTTTGGCCTTGCCATTTCGTCATCCTCCTTTCCATTTTTGGCAGATGAACCCAGAAAAACCCTTTCAGGGATTGGCGGGAGCCTTATTAGGAAGTTTGCATTGTAAACATTTGTCGCTATCTCCTGCCATTTTTTTGAATTGCGGATTTTATCACTCTTGACTCGCATAATTTTTCCCCCAAACGCTGAATCCTGAAGATAAAAATATGAACGAAGACTAGAAAATTGATTTTCGATATCACTGAATGCATAAAGATCAAATTCCATAGGTGCTCCGTTTGAACTGATATATTTATAGCGTTCAATTGCATCAATTTTATATTTCATCTCAAAAATAGCTCTGAGGCCATAATACAAGAAGCATGTTACTCTATAGTCAGAATTTCCGAAAAGTCTTCCCAGATGAAGGCACATTTCTCGACGATGAAGATTGGCTGATAGGAGTAAACGAGCATTTTCTTTCTGCGTAGCATCAGAAAATTCCATTTTCTCTAATTCTTGCTTTATGAGTTCATCAGTGTCCTTGACTTGGGGATAAAGGCGATTGAATTCCGTGAATTTAGTCGATCCAGAGTCAAATATGTTGGCGATTATGAAATCCGTAAAAGAATCTCTAGAACTTTCAAGCGAAGCTCCGCCTTCATTAAATGTTTCAATTTCTTTCAGGGCATTTTCTAGACACTCATTTTCCGAAATTACATTTTTGTCGTTAGTTCTCGAATAAGAAATATCAATCATATTTGCAACTGGCATTAAGAATAATTTTTCTCGATTTTCGCGAGCCGAGAAGGTGTTAATAATTAATATTCCTTTTTTCTTCAACAATTTTCTCCCAGTGATCAATCGTATGCTCTCTATAATCCTTTGATTTTTTTTGCCAGTATAATCAAGACTGATTATATCGAATTGTTCGCGGGTGGTTGCAAAAAAATGATGATCAAGATAATTGTAAACCCATACGCCATTACCTTTTTCATAAATTCTTTTTGCTATTTCTTCATTTCTTTCGATAACCCTTATGTTTTTTCTCGGCACTCCCAATTTATCAAATACATTAATTATCTCGAGAAGTTCTTCGGATTCGAGACACACAACTTTAATGTTATGAGGTGCTAAAATTTCATTTCGCAGGTGTTGTGATATAAAATCGAGTTCTTTTTCTCTGGATAGCTGTTTAGCGGTGTCATTATATGATTTCATTTATTACCTCCTTATTTTCAAAGTACGAATACCCTAATTTAACATTTGAAATTGAGGTTTGTCAAATAAAAAACCCGCCTCGGCTTTAGCCGGGCGGGTTTGAATTCTAATTGATAAGCCGCTTAATTTTCTCGGCTTCCTGTAAAAGGTCTTCGTTGGTAAAGGAATGCCGCGTAACTTTTACCCATTCATTCCTTGATAAACTTAAATTAGTCGGGCAAACCGATTTCATCCAATCCATGTGAGAAGTGACTTTTTTACTCTGCGGATCTTTTCTGGTGTAATGAATAATCTGGCAATTGTTAATACGGTCAAATGGATTTTCTGATTGGTCAAGCCCTAAAAATTGTTCAACAGTCATGCGTTCTATCCTGATGCGAAATGCCCACATAATTTCACCATGACAGACAATTATTACTCTTTTACCGTCACATTCACGATGTAATGTATCAAGGACGCGGTCAACCCGCATACATATTTGGACCATTGATTCTCCGCGAGGAGGCGCCCAGTAAAAGGCGTTTATTTCTTTGCTTTTAAAATCTGCCTGGAACTTTTTTATTCTGACTTCTACTGGATATTGATCTAATATGCCCCAATTCCTTTCACCTAAATATGGCGTAGGAAACCAATGGGCATTTGGCAATTGTAAGTGCGCGGCTGTTTCTTTGGCTCTGTTATAGCTAGATGTATAGTATCTATCAAATTGCATATCGACATTCTCTCTTAACCATTTTCCAGCCATTTTCGCTTGTTTAACGCCTAATTTGGTTAATCTCCAATCAGTTGAATGACGTTCATAGTATGCAGCGGGAATTTTAATCTTTTTGTCTTGTTCTTGTGCGTGCTTAATCACATTTCCCTCTGATTCTCCATGACGTACCAACACTAAATCATTTGGCATGGCCATGATATTACCTCCTTTTAATTTAAAAGAACCCTTGATAGTTTAAATTAGCATGTTTATATATTTCATGTCAATAATAAAACCGCCTCAATCTAACGATTTCGGCGGCTTTATTAAAAAAAATATAATATTGTTTTTTTCTAAAATATTGTTCTTTCGTGTGACCCCTTGATATATTTAAAGGCCTGCTCTGCGGTATCAACCACATGAAATAATTTTAAATCTTGCGGTTTTGCAGTCCTATATTTTTTTACCATTGTTTTTTCAAACCAGTTAACCATCGGGGACCAAAATTCCTTTCCAACTAAAATCATGGGGGTTTTTTGCATTTTACCGGTTTGGATTAGACAAAGAATTTCTGTGAATTCATCAATTGTGCCGTACCCTCCGGGAAAGAATATGTAAGCTTGAGCGGAAGCGGCCAGCATAACCTTGCGAGTAAAGAAATAATATAATCCTACGCTTTTTTTAACATAAGGATTAATCCTTTGTTCGGTTGGCAATTGGATATTAATCCCCACTGATTTGCTCGGATCAATGCTATAAGCGCCTTTATTAGCGGACTCCATGATGCCTGGACCGCCTCCAGTAATAACAGTAAATTTATGCTTAACTAAAATTTTGGCCAGCTTTTCTGCCTCCCTACACCAGCGATTTTGGTGATCCAAGCGCGCTGAGCCAAAAATAGTCACTTCTTTTTTTAGCTTAGAAAGGAATTCAAAGCCTTCCACAAATTCGGACATGATACGGAAAATTCGCCAGGTAATATCTGACATTTTCTGTAAGGAAATTCTTTTCTCGGGTCCGGGACCTGGTAGGGTTGGAATCTTGGATACTTTTTTATTTATTTTTTTGGCCATATTATATTAATTATGAATTAACAATTATGAATTTATTATACCATTTTTAAATAAAAAATCCCACCCTATTTGGATGGGATTTAGATGTCAATGCATCATCTTTAATACGAATTTTTCGCTTCTTCCAAGTCTGGTAAGTTTGACTTGACTGTGTCCGACTTGTTTCAGACGATCTTGCTCAAGAACAAGATTCGTGGGATTCATCCCATTTTCTCTGAAGGCCTTGGCAGCAACTTCAATTCCACCGCGAGTTAGGCCATTCATCAAGACCGTGGCTATCTGGTGCTTTTTGTCGCGCCAGACAATAAAACCTGGACCATCAAACCTTGGCGGCGACTTTTGCTGATAAAGTTCTACATTATCGCCGCAAACCCTGATTCTCGCGATTCTTTCTACTGTGAGCATTTTCTCCTCCTTTTAGGCTGGATCGTAAGATAAGAGATAGAGTAGAAGATATAGTGGCCAAAAAAAACAGAAAAGAATAGAGATAATAACTTGCCAGAAAATTACTCCGACAAATAGCTTGATTGTCTGTTTTTCTCCATTTTCCAGAAATTTTGTACCCATCTTTAATTCAGAGAACAGCCAGCTTAAATAAATCAATGCTCCGAGCACCAAATATCCAATCGGCAATAGGAATAAGCATGAATTCATTTTCACCCTCCTTTTTATCAGAACTATACTTGACCTTATTCTGTTTATTTAAAATTGTCAATATTATTTAGGAATATAATCATAAACATTTCTGGCATTCCAGAGCATATAGCCATAACTACCAGCTTCAGCTGCTGCTGTAATCTGCAAATCAATCATGGCTGGCGTATAATCAGCTCCCATATCAAAGGCCTGAAGCCAGGGTCTAATTTTTGCTCTAATCCCCTCTACTTTGTTTAAACTTTCTTCGCCTTTTACGAGGGCCATTTTAACTACTTCATAGGGATGAGCTGCGGGATTTTCAAAATTTAAATGACCATATGGATAATGAGATGGATAAACCATAGGGCAAACATAATCAAAATAAGCAGCCGCATCTTCTATTTGCTGGCCAATTTGCATATCATCATCTCTTTCCGTGGTAAAACCAAATAAATCTCCGGAAATATAGGCGGGCTCATCTTTCAGATTATCATATAAAAATTGAAAAAAATTTCTCATAACAGTGGCTTTTGTTGTATTGCCTAAATTAGCAAATTTCATCAAAGCCATTTTGCCATCCGATGGAAATCTTATATAATCAAAATTTATTTCATCAAAGCCCAACCCAATTGATTCTTTTGCAATATCCAAATTATAAACCCAATTTTCTTTAATTGTCGGATCCAGCCAAGCCAAACCCTTATTGTCGCGCCAAACACCACCCGTGGCGCTATTTTTTACTGCCCATTCCGGTTTTTTATCAGACAATTCAGGGTCCTGAAATACGGTTTGTCTGGCAATGACATAAATGCCATTATCATGTAATTTTTTAATCAATGCAGAGATGTTTTTAATTGTATTTCGATCTGTTTGCAATTCATTTATTAATGGAATATTGCTATCGTAAGAAATCTGGCCAGAATAATCTTTTATATCAATAACAACAGCATTAAGTTGGCTACCTTTTATGGCATTTATTATTTCATCTATCTTCGCACCATTTCCGCCTGAATATGAAGTTAAGTATAATCCACGAATTTCTTTTTCTTTTACCTTCTCACGCTTAGTAATTGTTTTTATCTCCCCTTTATAAGAAAAATCTGTAGTAAAATTAAGGGCATACTTATCATTTTGTGCCAATATCTGGGTGTTTTTTGAAGAATAAAAAATTACAGTGACGATTATGGTCAGCAGGAAAATATTAAAAATAATAAGCAAGAAGGTTTTTATTTTATTTATCATTTTTTAGATCTTTATCTTGATCTATCGTTATACTTAAGGGTATTTCTGGAAATTCAGATAAATTTTCTATAGGTTTATCCACTTTATAATTTGTAAAATAATAATTAGCAATATCAATAACATTTTTTTGCCAATTTTTATCAAATACTTGATCTAAAATCTTATTATCAACAGCTTTGATATGACCATTTCCAATAACAATATAAGTATTTGGGTCTGTAATGGTTTTTAGTAAGGTGCCTGGTCTGCACGTTACATTCCCACCCAGGGGAGTTTCATATAATTTCAATAAATCATAAGTATTAAGATCTTCTATTGATATTGGGCCAAACCACGATTGATAAGTATTTGTATCCGGAAAGACATATCTTTTGCCATCAGCTGCATAATAATATACTTCATTTTTTTCGCTCTTTTTTAATTTATTATACTCTCCCGCGCCAAACTTATATGCATTATAATTTTTAACTTGCTCTTTCGCCTGATTAAGTTGTTTGTCAAAAATAATTTTATTTATTTGCAAACCTGACATTATTAAAATAGCGACCACAATAACGGAGCCGATTATAATATATATAATTTTAAGAATTTTTTGCATATTTTTTAAAAATAAGATTAAACTTAATATTAAGCTTAACAAAAATTAGTGAATAAAGCAAAAATAAAAAAGGGCATAATTTTACCCTTTTTTATATAAAACACTACTTTTTACATGGCCTCTTCTTCGTCATCACCCTCAACTTCTTCTTCCTCACCCTCTTCTTCTTCCTCACCCTCTTCTTCTGTTTCTTCATCCATTTCTTCTCCCTCTTCTTCATCAGACATTGCCAAGACTCTTAAATCTAGCAATGATAGAGCGTCTAACATAGTTTACAATACCCTTAATAATTAGGATCCTTATTAGGATATAAAATATGATAAATATTATTTAACTTTTTGTCAAGCGATTTTTCAACAGTTTTATCTAAGATAAAGGTAAATGGGTACTGCGCTATCGTCTGGCTTACTAACCACGGCAGGCGACCAGTTATTAATAGCAAAAACATAAGAAATAATTCTAGCGCCTTTTTTTACTTCTCTTTCTAATTTAGCTTTCAATTTTTCATTTATTGTTTTTGGAGTACCAAAAAAATATATAACGTCTGCCCTGGACAAATCCTCTTTATATAAATTTTTATATTTAAAATTAACCCCAGGATTAAAAATTTGTTTGCATTTACAAATGCAATAAAATGGTAAAGCAATTTCAAGTCCGATTGATTTAGCTTTAAATTTTTTATGTGCATAAATTACAACTTTGCCGGTTCCGCAACCAAGATCATAAAAAATTTCACCTGGCTTTAAATTTGCTAATTTAAATATTCTTTCAAAATCATGTTTTTTTGAAGGAACCCACGGCGCAAAAGAAAGTCCGGCTATAGCTACGGTCCATAAAATTAAAAATAAAATCAAGACAATGACAAAGTACATATTATTTTATCCAATCCAGTAAATTAATATCAAATTCAGAAGGGATTGAGGTTAAAAATTTATTGTCCCTTGCATCCAAATCATATTGCCAAATTTCGTAATTATTTTTATTTTCTATTACATAAGTAATAAATTCATTCTCAGGAGATGCTATTGCGCTAACAATTTTACTATTGGCAACTAATATCTCATTCATTTCTTTTTTATGCAGATTAATTACAAACAATGATTTATCTTCAGACACTAAATAGTTACCTGCTTGATCATAAATCCCAAATATACTATATTTCCCTTTTTTATCCATTAATAAATTACCTGCCAAATCATAAAATTTTATCTCATTTGGGGTTACTGTATAATAATAAAGCTGTGTATTAAAATTACTATTTTTAATTTCAGAGCTTAGAGTTAATGGAATGGCAGCATCTTGAGTAATAATATAAGCCGAGGGCTTTTTGCTATAAATAAAATACATAATCAACATATCTAAAAATAAAATGGAGATAAACAGCAAAATTACCCAATAAGTTTTATTTTTTTGCATAATTTTAGATTATTTATATTATTATACTATACAATCTTGACAAATCATAGAATTTATAATAAACTCTAGTAAATTTGAACATTAAAAAAAGGAGGAAAATAAATATGAAGATGCGCAGATCTTATTCTTTTAGAAAAGAAATGGCTGAAATTAAAGAGGCTCACAGGGAACTGTTTCAAAAAAAGATTGCCATTCTTGACAAATTTCGCAGTAAGCTGGCTATCATTTGTTATCAAGAAGATTATTGCCAGCCCATGATGGTAAAAGGCATTATTGGACATGGCTGGCTCGACAAACCATCACCGCATATTGAATTTGACAAAATTATTGCCATTAAGGATCCTAAAACTCATTTATGCATTAAAGCAGTAAATATCCGACACATCATATCCATTAAAATTCTAAGAAAGAAGAATGGGAGAAAGAGAATTTAAAATATTAGCTGGAAATAAACTTAAAACCCTCTTGATAAACATGAGGGTTTTTTATTTTTCCCTATTTTAGTTCAATTACGTATATTTGTCCATCTGTAAAAAATTGGTCGCGGGCAAAATTTTCTCCCAAAAATGGCGTGACAAATTGTTCTTTTTGATATTGTTTAATAAGCCCGGTATCCAAAAGGTTTTTAAATATTATTTCTCGCTCAGCATCAATATTTGGATCAATTTTATGCACTACGATCCATTTTATATTAGTATCTAAACTGGCCGTGCCCACATAAACCTTCTTGCCATCAACAGAAGTTATATTAGTTTTCCAAAATCTAACATGATGTCTAGAACGTACAGAATTAGTTTCAGTGGGTTTTTGAAATCCTGACTCGTGAACCTCACCATCCCAAAAAGAAGGCGTCATGGGAGCGGTTAAATATTCCTCATTGAATGCGGCGTATTTGGCAATTTTAAGAACTGAAAATATATCGGGTTCCTCTGCCAGATGCCAGCCTGCTTTGGTAAAAATATTAATAAAATCATTTTCATTTTTTGCCAAAATAATAAATTGAAGCGGCTCTTGCATCGTGCCAATCAAAGTTTCAGAATATTTGGGCAAATTATTATTTTCAAAAATCGGACTTATATTAATTATGCCGGATATAGTTATAGGCGTTTCTATTTTTTCTATTTTTGGGCTAATTTCTGGCTTTAAAAAAATACCAAGGCAAAAATATATTATACCGATTAAAATAATTAAACAGATAAAAATATAATGTATTTTTTTTCTATGCTTTATTCTCTCTCGCTTAATTATTTTTTTATGTATTAACCATTCATTTATGGTTATGCCGATTAGTAAAAAAAGCAAGCCCAATAAATAACCCCCAATAACATCGCTTAAATAATGTACACCCAAATAAATGCGGCTAAAACCCACGGCAATAATAATAACTAAACCGCCAAAAAAAACATTTAGATGAGTTTTCCAGGGTTTAGTATTTCTGCATATGTAGTAAATTAAATAGCCAAAAATCGCCATACTTATGCCAGCATGATTGCTTGGAAAAGAAAAAGATGTTTCTTCTATTAAACCCATTTCCGGCCTAGGACGATGTAAAATGGCCTTACTAAGCACGCCAAAAACAGCTGTACCGCCAGTCGTTATTAAAAATGATAGAATATATTCCTTTTTCTTATATAGCCAAAAAATAATGCATATAATCACGATAACGCACATTACAAATTGCCATTCACCTAATAAAGTAATCCAAGTAAAAAAATTAATCAGATTGCCCTCTCGAAATACAAAAACTAATTTTTCAATACGCAAATCTGCTTCTACGATTGCTGTAGTACGCAAAATACTGCTTGTAACATCAAAATATAAAGATAAAAAATATATAAAAAGTACGCATAGTAATGCTAATGGTAACCCAGTAAATTTTCTAATTTCAAGTCTATCCCCCAAAAACCCAAAAAAACGAGGATGTTTTTTAAGAGCTCTTTTAACATCAGGATTTGTAAAAATGGCTTCTTTGATTGAAATAGCTATTGATTTGCAAAAAGCATAAAAAGGCTTACCGTATTTGATTATTAAATATCTGATTAAATCTATTAGCAATAAGAAAAGAATGATTGATAAGACAAAGACGGCAATACGAGTTGACCAAATTACTACCGAAGCAGTTGTTTGGCCTACAAAATAACCAATTGTTAAATATAGCAAAGACCACAAAAATGCGCTGGTAATATTATAAAAATAGAATTTTTTAGCATCCATTTTAAACAATCCTGCGATAAAGGAAATATTTGGCCTAATAACTGCCAAGAATCGGCCCAGAAAAACGCTTTTTGCTCCATGCCTTTTAAAAAACCTCTCTCCCCTTAACAAATATTCTGTTTTAAATATTCTATTTTTAGGTTTAAATATTTTTTTGCCGTATTTTCCAAAATAATAGCTGATAATATCACCAAGTATTGCGCCAATCGCCGCATACCAAATTAAATCGCCGAAATCAAAATAGTCTTGGCCCGCTAAAAAGCCAAAAAAAGCAATAATAATTGCGCCCGGAATAAATGTTCCGATTATAGCTATTGATTCTAAAAATGTTACGCCAGCTACTAGCCAATATGCAAAAAAGCCCAAATGACTGATTTTGGGCAAAAGCGCTGAAATATAAATTAAGAGTTCGTTAATCATTAACTGTATTATAGCATTTTTATAGGATTAGTGCTCAATTCAATTAATTTTTCTTTATTATCTGATTCTAATGCCTTGACTTGATGTTCAAAACCGCACATAAGGCATTTGTAATGAATTATTTTCTGATCACCTTTTAGTTCTACGCTAATGGGTTCCATTAAACCGTGGCATACTGACTTTCTGTCGCCAGGATTAATATCCACATGTTTGGAATATAAACAATTTGGGCAATGGTCAGTGTAACCAGTGCCCTTAATTTTATTTCCGCAATTTTCACAAATAAAATCTTCAATTTTCCTTTGGAACTTTTTTATTTGCATATTTAATGACTCCTATTTTTATTTTATTATTTTAGCTTAATAAATAATTTACGTCAAAGCTTTATTGACAAAAACCTTAATATGTACTATACTATTATCATCGAGCAAATTAGGCAGTATAAATATAAAATTTTTCGTTTTATAACATAAGTGCCGTTTTGTTTCGAGTTTAATTATTAACGAAAAGCAAAATGGCTTTTGGAAATCAAGGCGGTTTTCAACCAAGGAAGATGTATCAAGGTAACTGGAAATGCTCTGCTTGCGGAGCTGATATTACCGAGCTTCCTTTTGAACCAGATCCAGCAAGATTGGATCAATTACTTTGCAGAGATTGCCACAGGGCAAGACGTCCACAAAGAAATCGCTACTAATAATAAAAACACCCCCACCACGCGGGGGTGTTTTTTAATGTTAATTTTATTTCAATACAAATTGCGTTCTGACAGTTACCATTATTTCTTTTTCAATTGTGGAAGTGTCATAAGTGCCATAGTCAGACACATCTGTAGAATTAACCGGCATTAACTGAACCACGCCTACGCTGGCTGATTTTAGACTGCCTACGCTCTTGCCGCTATATTCTACCAGCTTGGCGGCTCTATTTTGCGCATCTTGCACTGCTTCGCTTAAAAGTTCTATTCTGGCTTCAGGCAGTTTGGTGTAATAATATTCTAGTGCTTGCGTAGAAAATATTACTCCGGCATTAATTAAATCTTCTGTATTTTTGGCAATTTGCGTTATTTTCTCTACGTCAGTTGATTGAATCTCTACATTTTGCGTAAGCGCATATTCAATCGGACCCTGATTTCTATCCCAAGAAATTTGATTCATAGTCACTGGAGAAATGGTCAGATCTCCTTCTTCAATACCATTTTTCGCAAAAAACGCTATAACAGCAGTATTATCTAACTTCATTAACGCATAGCCATCTTTTATTGTATCCAGCGTTATATTGCGCGAAAACGTTGAGCGCCATTTGACCAAATCAGATGTTATTTGTTTTTTAGCTGAACCAGTCACAGTCAAAGCATTATCAAATGATTTAACAGTATAAAAAGCATAAGAACCGAGTCCGGCTGCTATTATAAAACATATGCCCAAAATTAAACCTGCCCAAACAAATGCGCCAAATGATTGTTTTTGATTGTCCATATAATTTTTTATTATTTATCTTGATTGTATTATAACATATCTAAATCATAATAAAACAATTTGACAATATTTTATTCAGTAGTAATCTTAAATTAGGATATTAGTCCTTTAATAATAGGGTATTTTTTAAAGAGTGGGTACATCACAAAAATGGCCAAAGGCCGGGAGGTAGTAAAATGAAAAATTTAGTTAAAATGGTTCTGGTCATGCTGGCATTTTGTTCCTTGATATTTGTTCATTTAGCATGTGGCAACTGGTCAACTGATTACGAAGACGAGGAGGAAAAGGTTCCTCCGCCTAAGCCCAGTCTTTATGCGTATACTGTTTCAATATCAGTAATCCATCTTGAATTAGTACCAATGGGTGTATATGTAGACGGATTAAAAATTGAGCGAAGCAAGGATGATGAAACCAATTATACTCAAATAGCAACCATAGGGGATGGATATGACTATGACGATACAGGACTTAAGCCAGGAACCACGTATTATTATCGAGCTCGTGGCTTTAATAAAGCTGGAGATTCTCCATATTCTGATTCTGACTATGCGACTACGATATATGATGGGTATGGAATGTGCGTTCAAAAAACTTCGTGGTTTGACTGCCCTGAGAGTAGGTGTGGTTTTAGTACTCATGGATCCTCATATATCACAACTACCGGGGTCGAAGTTCTTGATTGTTTAAACACAACTTTAATTGTGCCATCAACCATGACAATTTCTTTTGACTATCGAGCAAGGGCAGACACATGTTACGATGAACCAGTTTTTGAGGTAATGGCAGGTCTTCAATCGAAAAACTTTTCGTTTGACTGCAACTCATCTAGTTACGGTTCCATTTCCATCCACATTAGCGACACACTAACAATAGATGACATAAGCTTTGGATTGGAATCTGGCGATTGGGCATCCTGGATATGTATTGAGTCCATTACTTTTACGCAATAATCTAAATAAAAATTCAAAGAGGGTTCAAATAGAACCCTCTTTTTTTTATATAAATTTTATCGGCAATCTTCAGGACAATTGCATTTATTTTCAAATGTTTGAGGATTACAAATTCCATCACCACATTTACTGCATCCCAAAATATCACCAATACCCTGCTCGCAAGTTTCTGGAAAATAGCTTAAATTTAGAGCTTTTAAATTTCCGCAACAAGTTGCGGGTAAAGTATTATCCCCAAATCTTATTCTCTCACCTTCTTTAGCACATTTTTCTTGCACACAACTACTCAAAATCAAAACCATGCTTATCAATATTATTATTTTTTTCATACAGATTTTATTATTGATTTAATTATAACATAAATAAAAAAATCCCGCTGTTTTTGACAACGGGATTTAATTTTTTATGCAACAACAGCTCGTAAAATTTTTTTAGTGGTTTACTCGAGGACTTTCAGTTCTGATGGGTCATAGCATCCAAGTGTTCCATCGTCATGCTTTACTTCGTAGCAAAGGCCGTGGGAATCGTGGTAGCCCGTTATTGAGCCCTCGACATTCCATTTTCGGCTTTTCCATGCCTCGGGAGTCCAATCTTTTTTCTTTGTCTTGGATCGAGTTGTTCTAACCTTTGTACCATTGTCTAATGGTGACCACTTTTTTTCATTTTTTTTGCTCATTCTTGCCTCCTTTCCTTGACCATCAACAACTAATAGTCAGGGAAAGGGGGCGAGACAGACCCACAGTAGTTCAATTAAGAACATCTGGAATGTCGTCTCACCCAACTCCCCTCTTTCACTCTTTAAAATTCTTTTTGATTTTTTAACTTATCATATAATTATAAAAATGTCAAGAATAGAAAAGAGGCAATCATTAGATTGCCTCTTAAAATTTAAGTGTGCATAATGAGATTGAGCACTGTTTCAGTTTTACAACTTGGTGCTGAAATTATTTCCTTTTTCAGATTATTAGATGCAGAGTCAGTAAATTTTAAGCCAGTTGCTGTAGATACGACCACCACTCTTTCATTTTTTTGAATCTGCCCATCCCGCACTGCATTTTTTACCCCAGCTAGGGCTATGCCTGTTTGCGGACAGACAAAGTATCCGTCTCTACCGCAAATCGCTACTGCTTCATTAAGATCTTTTTCAGAAGCCGTTTGCATTTCCCCGTTTGAAAGCGTGATTTCACGCATGACTTTTTTACAAGAAACAGGATTACCGATTCGTGCCGCAGTAGCAGTTGTTTCGCCAACCTTAATTGACTTATAAGCATTTTGCCATTCTTGTATGGATATTGCATTTTTCCATGACAATGCCAAAGGATTTGCGGCTTGGGACTGGCATCCCAAAATTTTTGTCTTAACCTTAAATCCTACTTGGCTCATAAGGCGCAAGCCCTTGCCCACTGAAGAACAATTACTACCATTTCCTACTGGCACAGCGATCCAATCAGGCAATTCCCACTCGAAATTTTGTGCGATAAGAAATACTGTTACTTGATGCCCCTCAATTCTTGAGGGATTTAAGCTGTTGGCAGGATAAATACGGTAATTAGTCACAAGATGCTGCATAACGCGCATACAATCATCGAAATCGCCTGGTAAAGTAATAACTCGTGCTCCATAAATAAGCGGCTGCACTAATTGCGCTGGTGTTACTTTGCCTTTTGGCAAAAGAACTGCACAACGAATATTTGCAGCAGCAGCATAGGCAGCGGCCATGGCCGAGGTATCACCCGTTGAAGCACAGCAGACCGCTTCAATGCCGGCCGCTTTGGCGATTGACATCATCACTGTTCCGCCAAAGTCCTTAAATGAGCCAGTCGGAGATTGGCCTTCCAAAATAATGTATAAATCAATTGAATCTCCAACCCATTGCCGTAAATACTTTCCAGCACGTACGATTGGTACATTACCTTCTTGTAGGCTAATAATGTGCTTTTCCGGTAAATATGGCATTATCAATTCCTTAAAACGCCAAACACCAGAAGACAAAACAGGACCAGACCAAGAAGTACCCTTCCCAGCTCTAAAATCAAATACACGCTTATAAGTAAGATCAGGGCGTTCTAATTCATAAACACGAGCCAATGCTTTTAGGGGTGGATTCAAATCATGATGAATGTCATAAAGTCCTTGACACTTTGGACAGCGGAAGAATCTTTCATTCAATAAATCAGCTCTATAGCCGCAATCCATGCATTGTAGCCAGGTTTGATCCTTAGTAAACGCTCTTTTCATTATTTCTCTCCTTTGAATTTTGATAGAACAAATATAAGAAAAACTTAACAGAATTTTTAAAATAAATCAAGTCATAATCTTTTTAAAAAATATATTGACAAAAAAGAAAAAGTGGAGCAAAATTTAAATAGGTTCGTATAAAAAATTTAGGTCTTAAAATGCCTGTTTGTTTACAGGCGAAAGGAGGAAAAGATGTGGTACGCTTTTTTACCTGGGATAATTATCTTAACCATTGTTATCAGCATTGGCACACTAGTATTAGCTGACGGCATCTGGTTCAGGTATACGAGGATGCCCTTGCTAAGATGGGTGGATAAACCACAAAAACACTTGCGTAAATTTACTTTAGGAGAGCGTATAAAATATCTTTTACCTGAGTTTTTATGCGCAATTCCCAATCTATGTGAATCTGATAGTGACTGCGCCCGTACCAGCTCTAATGGCTGGTAATAAACGTATTTTTGTATATTTTAAAAGCCCTGCGATATAAATGCAGGGCTTTTTATTATACTTGCTCCACATCGTGAATGACATTAGAACTATATTTAAGCAGTCAAATGAGTATATTTATATACCTAATTTAATCCTTAGTTAAACTCCAAATAAGAGCAACGATATACCCAATTATAGTCCACCCAAGCAATAAGTTGAGAGCGAAAATAGCACCTTTGTTTTTCTTGTGTGAATTGATTGCTTGAAAGGTTGGTATAAAATAAATACCCAACACTATCAACCAATAAAAAAGGACTTCCATAATTTTTTTAATTTAATTATCTTAAATACATCTTTTTTTATACCATTTCACTATCCTTGGGAGAAAGAAGAACTATTTATCCCATTTAAAACCCTCTACATTAAATTCTATTAGTTGGTTGCCTTCATCAAAAAATTCGGCTTCAACAATGACCTTCTTACTCTTTTTTAATTCAGATATTAAAGTATCTGATTGCTTAAGAAATATAGTATCATAACTTCCATCTGAAGGAGAACTATAATTTATAACAATTGGTTTATTGTCATCAAATTTAACTCTTACATCAGAATAACCAATGCTTGTCATAAACTGCCCCTTAGAGACACTTAAAAGTATCTCATTTTTTTTGCCCCCATTTCTAACTAGCAGTTGAAAATTTGAGCCACCATTGTAAGGGAAATCAAAGTCAATCCGATTAGTCGAAGTTGTGTATGCATAATATATTTTTTCAGATGTCATTTTATCTACATTTTCACCATATTTCCAATTTTCAATTTCTTTTGGAGCATTAACGGGATTATTTGTATTATCTGTAGTTATGATGGAATTTCCGATAAATCCCTTTATGCCCATTACAAAAAAGAAAATAATCACCCAGAACCACCATTTTTTATAAATCGGTTTTTTACTTTTTGAGTTGTTTTTTAATTCGTTTTCCATAAAAATGATTAAGATTAAGATTTAATTTTATATTTAAGTTAAATAAAAAAGGACAGCCGAGCTGTTCACCCATAACGGTTCACCCAAAGGGAGAGCCAATTATGGAACTCGACTGCCCATTTCCAGCCATAATTGGCTAATGAATGGACAGCTTCCCTTTAGGTTATTTCGTTATGGGTGAACACTTATATTGTATCAAAACACGATAAATTTTAAAAGGGCTTTTGAAATCTTGAAAAAGTAATCAAAATAAGCTAAAATATAGATATATTACTATGAAAATTAGCCTAAATTACTATGACAACAGAAGAAAAACTTAATAAAGCTGTATGGTGGACTTTACAAGAATTGAAGGCTGAATTTTTAACCACGCCTAAAGATGAGTATCTTAATTTTAGATTTCAAAATCCTACCAAAACAATACCAACGAAAATAGAACAGAAAAAAGCCCTGATATTATTAAATAATGAAAGTGCTATAAATATAATCAAGGAAAAATATTTACCTTCACCTTTAAATGAGTATGAATGGGATTGGTTAGGGATAGTGCCCACATCTATTTCGGTTTTAGTAGATATTTTACAGCCAAAATTTGATGAGGTTTATAAACAATATCAAATTATATTTCAGAAAATAGATATAAGACAAGATGGAATTTTTAAATATAATCCTGAAACTGGAGACGGTGAATTGAGGGGCGAAAAATTTAAACGGCTTAAAGATAGCGGTAAATATAAAAAACTTTTTGATTTGGCTTTTGAAAATAGGGGGAGGAAGATTTTAAGAGAAGATGTTATTAAAGTATTAAATCTTAATGGCGTTGATAATGGCGTTGACCCTCGAAAAATATTATCAGCTTTGGGAGATGAAACAATAAGAAAAAAATCAATACGAGAAATAACCATAACCAATAAAATAAATGAAGTCGTAAAAGATATTAGGTTAAAGACTGGCTTAAATCAAAAAGAATTTGTAAATAATAGCGGAAATATTATATTAAATATTTAAAACAGCCTCCAGATAAACCCCAAACAGACCCCAAATAACCACTACTCAAAAATACACACAATTAAGTAAGCTAACATTAAGCTTACTTTTTTTATTATTCATTAAATTATATGACAAAAAATTGCTCCCAATTACAGCCGTCAGAAATTTTTTTAACCTTTGATTTAGGATTGGCTTCTGTCTTAGTATCCCTTGATTATGAATTGGTTGGTTTAGACAAGACCAATTCTAAAAAAGTGCAGTTTATTTTTAAGCGTGCTGAAAGCATTGACCTTGCCATAAACAATTACTGGCAAGACAACCTAAAAGTTAATGCCCGCACACTTTTTGATAATATCAAAATGCTTAAAAACAGGATTTATAGCGAATAAATAAAATGCTTACTTATGCTAAGCGATGAGCAAATAATAAAATTTCAGAATATCTATAAAAAAAACTTCGGCAAGGAAATAAGCCGTGAAGTTGCCTATGATATGGGAGCAAAGCTCGTTGAGTTATTTAAATTGATTTACAAGCCGATGACCGAAACAGAATTTAAAGAAGTTTGGGAGAAGATGAAACAAAATTAAAAATCCTTAAATAATTATAATTAACATTAAAATTATGAAATCTTTAGCACGGAGATTTACCAAAATCCAAAATAGAAATTCCTATTACAGCTCTTATCTTTGCTTTGCGATGGCAATAAAGGGTCGAGGTTTTACTAAAAAGACAATCAGCCATTGGTTTAATCGACTGGTAGTTAAAGACGATTACTCCCAAAGCGATAAAAGGGGCATATTAAAACATCTTGAGCTTTTTGCTAACACCTCTGAAGACCGCCCAAATTAGGGGCAAATTGGCGATTACAGCGATTTATTTAAGCTATTAACATAAATGACTATGACTATAGATTTAAATGCTTTAAAATTCAAATTCAAATTTACTGACAATCCAGAAATGCCAGCTACAATGATTTTAATAATTGGGCAGTTTGAAATCAGAGGTTTCACTATTAGAAAATCAATATTTGAAAATAAAGAACCCTTTGTAGCATATCCGCCCGCTAATCGTTCTGGGGGCGGTAAATGGATAAAGATATTTTGGACTGATGATAAGGAGCTGTGGAATTCATTTTGCAAGTTAGTTTTAGAAAAATTTAATACTGAACATACTGAATATCTGATAAGCCAATCAATAAACGAAAGGGATTAGTTTAGCAATGGATATAGAATTCTAAAGTAATAGTATTATAATACTATATAGCAAAATAAAAGAACTTTAAAGTCTATTCCTATAATGTGTTGATACTTAATATATTACTTCTTTAGTGATAATAATTAACTTTCTTTATTATAGAGAAATAAAGAGAAA
Source organism: Candidatus Falkowiibacteriota bacterium (assembly GCA_016927685.1). GTDB lineage: Bacteria > Patescibacteriota > Patescibacteriia > CAIXNZ01 > CAIXNZ01 > CAIXNZ01. The sequence continues at coordinate 30,962 of JAFGMD010000021.1, read as the reverse complement.
ATACCTAAAAAAAGCAACTATGGCAAAATTAAAATTACAAATAGAGAAAAATCCGCAAGAGAATAAGCAAGTTAATGTTAAACCAAAGAAACATACAGTCGGTAAAGAATATATTCAAACTGCTATAAAGTATAAAAAGTATGGCGGGAAGCTTGGATATTTGATGAATACCAAAAAAGGTTTTCGTGAGTTTGCCATAAAAGCATTGATAACCTTAAGCGTTCCAGCCCCATTTTTTTTAGAAGATATGCTTAGAGAATTTCCAGATATACCCAAAGAACTTATACCAAGCGTTGTTAGTATAAATGATTTTAAAAAGAAGTTGAGCAAGGAAAATCAAGAACTTGAAGTTCAAGGTATAGCATTGCGACTAAGAGATGAAGTTAAAATAGGCAGAGTATTAAAAGATTTTGATATTTTTTCGGCAAGGGTGAAATTATATCAAAAATCAGAAAGTATTGTTTTATCAATGGAAGAAGGTATCGGCAATTTAAAAAAGAAAATTAAAAAAGCCAATGCAGGCGATTTAATGCCCAGCAAGTCATTAGTTTTAAGTTATGAATTTTTACAAATATCCCTTGCTAAACTGTCTAATCATTTAAATGAACTTGATAAGTTGTTAGTTAGATTTGGTTTTTTGCCAGCAATGCTTGATAATAATAAATTTCTAGTTTCTCAACAAAATAATTTTAATCAGTCTAACCAGACAAATAATGAAATAACTGAAGAACAAAAAGCAATGTTTAAAATAAGAGTAAAGCAACTTATAGCAATGACTTATGGCAAGGAAGAAAATGATAAAATGTATGCAAGTTATCCCAAGGCAAGCGAAGTGATAAAAGAGAAAATAAATTAGATGAAATTTAATTTTACTTAATCTTTAAAATAGGCTATAATACAAGTGTTAACCCACACACAATCTATGTTCGAAGGATTTATTATTTTTTGTCGCTTTTAATGGGCGGTTCTGCCGACAAAACTACCTTCGGGCAAGTGTGTTGGGTTAACCAGAACCGTCCATTTTAATTATTAAATTATAATTATATGACCGAAAATAAATCAAAAATCAAATATTTTCTCTACGCCAGAAAATCATCTGAAAGTGAAGACCGCCAAGTCCAGTCAATTGATGACCAAATCAACCGCTTAAAAAAATTAGCTCAAGAAACGAATTTAAGCATTAAAAAGATTTATACTGAAGCCAAATCTGCCAAGAAACCCTATAACAGACCCCTATTTGATGAAATGATACAAAAAATAGAGCAAGGCGAAGCAGATGGGATTTTATGCTGGCAAATAAACCGCCTTTCAAGAAATCCGATTGATAGCGGTAAATTAGGCTGGCTTTTACAGCAAGGGACGCTTAAATCAATTCAAACAATAGATAGGCAATATCTCCCAGATGACAATGTTCTGCTTTTTAGTGTTGAAACTGGCGTTGCCAATCAATACATCCTTGATTTAAAGAAAAATACTAAAAGAGGTTTGGAAAGTAAATTAGAAAAAGGCTGGTTGCCCAATTTAGCTCCCCTTGGCTATGTCAACGATAAAGAAAATAAAACAATCGCTGAAGACCCAGAGCGTTTTAACTTGGTTAGGAAAATGTGGGATTTAATGCTGACTGGCAATTATACACCGCCTAAAATTCTTGAATTAGCTAATAATGAATGGGGCTTTAGAACTAAAAAATATAAAAGGATTGGCGATAACAAATTATCTAAAAGCGGGATATACAGAATTTTTAACAATATTTTCTATGCTGGCATTATTGATTGGGCTGGCAAACAATATCAGGGCAATCACAAACCAATTATTACATTGGAAGAATTTGACCGAGTGCAGATTTTACTTGGCAAAAAGGGCAAGCCAAGACCGCAAAAATATAAATTCGCTTTTACTGGACTTATCAGATGTGCTGAATGCGGTTGTCTTTATACGGCTGAAATTAAAAAGAAGTTTATTAAAAGCACGGGGGTGATTAAAAAATATACTTACTACCATTGCACCAGAAAAACAATAAGAGTAAATTGCTCCCAAAAAAAAGTTATCAGAGAGGAAGAATTAGAAAATCAAATCTTGGATGAACTAAAAAGCATTACAATTTTACCAGATTTTAGAGATTGGGCTTTGGGAGTATTAAATCAGTCAAATGATAAGGAAATTGAAGACCGAAGTAAAATTCACGAAAGCTTAAGCATTGATTTGCTAAAAACCCAAAAAGAAATTGATGAGCTTACCAAAATGCGATATAGGGAGCTGATTGATGATGAAGCTTTTACCAAAGAAAAAAATTTACTCCAATCAAAAATAATTCAGCTAAAAGAAAAATTACGGGAGACCGAAGCCAGAGCAGAGCGTTGGTTAGAATTGACTGAAAATACCTTTAACTTTGCTACTTATGCTTACAAAAACTTCTTATTGGGAGATTTACAAGCCAAGAAAAGCATTGTAATGGCTTTAGGCTCGAACTTTTTGATGAAAGACGGGAAACTCACTATTTCCGCCAATAATTGGTTTCTCCCAATAAAAAATAGTTATTCAGTCTTAGAAAAAGAATATCTAAGGTTAGAACCAAAGATACTGCCCTTAAACAAAGCAAAAACAGAGGCTCTCGCCTCTGTTCGTGCAGAATGGCTCCGGGGGTGGGATTCGAACCCACGACCAATTGGTTAACAGCCAACTGCGCTACCACTGCGCTACCCCGGAAAATTATTACTTATCGATAATACTATCTAAAATTTTTCTTCCTTGCCCAGATTTTAGAAATTTTTCGCGTTTCATTGCTTCGGTTTTTGTTTTATATTCTTCTGAATATATATTTATAAAAGGTCTATTTTCTCGTGTCCATTTATTAGAACCAGCATTGTGTTCCTTAAATCTAGCATTCAATTGTTTACTGGTAAAGCCAACATATCTTTTGCCATTCTTTAAGCTTTTTAATACGTAAACATAATACATAATTTTAAGCCCTTAAGACAGCCTCAGCCGAAGGCTGATCCGCCTCTGGCGGAAACTGCGCTACCCCGGAATAAAAAAACGAAGTGAAATTCGTTTTATATATGATATAATAGCACAAAAAAATCTTCAAGTCAATGAATTAATATTATATTGACAAAATATTCTCAAGCTGATAAAAGAAATATATAAAAGGAGGTGTTTATGTCAGAAATTTTGGAAAAATTCTATGCTGTAACAAAGAATTCGCTTTACATGGTAATATCCAAGAATGAAAGTGGTCAGCCTTTTGCAGAAAAGATCGCCCAGAAAAAAGAAGGAAAAATAGAGATTAGTGAAAAAATTAGTGGTCCTATGTTAGCAATTGCTAAGAATTTACAATTTTATATCCCCGAAGCTCATAGTATGTTATCTTCCCAGACCGGAGAAGAGCGCCGTCTTGAAATAGTCAATACTATGTGGTGGAGGGCTGGTACATCAAAAATAGTTGCTCTTTTCTTAACAAAAGAGGACGCACTTGTTTGTTTCAATCAGACTGATCTTATGCCTTGCGATGCTCGCTGGCTAGACAAAACTAAAGAAGTTTTGGATAAAATTGGTGAAGACCACCCTACAATTTCTATCTGCCATTATCATGAACTTGAGCTTTTGTCGGCTTAAATCAAAAAGCCACGCAACGCGTGGCTTTTTTATTTTAGAAATCTTTTAATTTTTCAATCTGGTGATGCATTTTTATTTTTTCTAATGCCTTGGCTTCAATCTGTCTGATACGTTCGCGAGTCACATCAAATTCCTTTCCAACCTCTTCTAGGGTATGAGCTACGCCGTCAGTTAAACCAAAGCGCATTTCTAATATTTTTTGCTCTCTAGGTGATAATTCGCTGATAATTTCTTTAACATAATCCCTTAAAAGCTGTAAAGCAGCAGAACGGTCTGGCGCCATATTTTTTACATCTTCAATGAAGTCCTCTAATGTTGAATCATCTTCATCCTCGCCCACTGATGTTTCTAATGACACTGTTTCTTGTGAAATATTAATAATATGCCTAACCTTTTCTACGTCTTCCCCCATTTCAGCAGCAATTTCTTCTGGCAATGGCTCGCGACCCAAATCCTGAATTAAACGCCTTTGGACCTGCTGGAATTTATTTATTGTTTCCACCATATGGACTGGAATTCTTATTGTCCTTGATTGATCAGCCAAAGATCTGGTAATGGCCTGCCTTATCCACCAAGTAGCATAAGTTGAGAACTTATAGCCCTTGCTAGGGTCAAATTTTTCTACTGCTTTAAATAAACCCATATTACCCTCTTGAATCAAATCAAGCAGAGACATGTTTTTTCCCACGAATTTTTTGGCGATAGACACAACTAAGCGCAAATTAGCTTCTATTAATTTTTTTACTGCTTCTTGATCACCCTTATCTTTTCGGCGCGCCAAAGCCATTTCTTCCTCACCTTTTAAAAGCGGGACTTTACCGATTTCGCGAAGATACATTTGGATTGAATCTTCACTGCTAATGTCTGCTAATTCAATTTTTTTTCTTTCCTTGCCGGTGCTTGTTTTGCCAAGTGCTTCATCTTTTTCCTTGCTTTTCATTAACATTCCGCCTTTTAAAGATACTATTTGTACGCTATTTTGGTCTAAAATATCTAAAAACTTTTCAAATGTATCAATATAATCTTCAACTTCAGGAAAGGTCATTAATAATTCATGCTCAGTCACAAAACCACGACTTCTGCCCTTGGCTAAAAGCAAATTTAATTGATCATCCGTTGGCCTCTTTATTTCGCGCTTGCCCTTTCTGCCTGCTTTTTTCTTTCTGCCTGCTTTTTTAGCCTTCTTGCCTAATTTCTTTTTAGGACGCAGTTTTTTTATTTTTCTCACTTTAGAAGAAAATTTTTTCTTTGTTTTTTTAGGCATAAATATTATAAGTTGTTTAATTTTGAAGTTAAGATTGAAAATTCCTTGGCCAGTTCTTCGATTTGCTGTTTATTCTTTTGTTTTTCCGCCTGAGCAATCAGCATTTGCACCTGTTTTAATTTTTTATTAATATAATCTTTTTTTAAAGCCGAAACAATATTAATTAATTCTCTTTCTATTTGATCATCTGTAAAATCAAAAAAATCCTTATCAGCTAATAGCAACAAGGTAGAAGTTGGGTTGAGTAATTCTTTGGTCTTGTCTGATAATATTTTTTCAAATTGAGAATAATCAAACTCCTTCTTATCATTATAATATAAAATAATTTCCCTGTAAATTTGCTGTAATTGCGAATCGGGCAATGTTTCTACCTCCAAATGACTAATTACATAATCAAGGTTTTGGGGATATTTTAAAATTATGGCTACTAATTGCCTCGCCAACATTATTTCTCTATCAATTTTCTTTTTATTAAAGAGAGTTTCTTCATTAGTATTTTTTTGCTTTGAGTCATTAAAAGGATGAAAGGCCTCTCTTAAAATATTCTCAGGAACATCCAGTTTTTGAGCTAATTTTGTCAGATAAAAATCCCGCTCCACTAAATCCGGCAATTTAGCTATTTGCTTAAAGAGTTTATTGGCTATTTCCTTGCGTTGTTCTGGATTATCCTTGTTATATTTTAAAAAAACTTTATCAAAATAAAAATCCATAATAGAAATTGCTGAATCTATGGCTTTTTGCCAAAATTCCTGACCTTGTTTTATGCAATCATCGGGGTCTTTTATGGATTTGCCATTTATTTCTTTAGGTAACTGAATAATTTTAATATTAAATCCCAAAGCCAACGCTGCATCAATTCCTCTTTCTGCAGCAGCTTGACCAGCCAAATCAGCATCAAATGATAAGGCAATATTATTTGTATAGCGCTTTAACAATTTAAGTTGTTCTTGCGTTAAAGCAGTCCCAGATGAAGCCACTACATTAGTTATGCCAGCTTGATGAGAGGCGACTACATCCATATTGCCTTCAACAATAACTGCCAAATCTTTTTTCTTTATTTCATTTTTTGCTTTATCTAAACCATAAATTACCAAACTCTTGTTATATATCGTTGTTTGCGGCGTATTTACATATTTACCGCCTTGATCCTGCTTTTCTTCATTTAAAATTCTGCCGGTAAAACCAACAACAGCACCATGCTGATCAAAAATCGGAAACATTAATCTTAACCTAAAACGGTCATAACATTGCCCCTTTTCGTTCTTTATAACCATGCCAGAAAGTAAAATTTCGTTTTGCTTAAAACCCTTTTTAATTAAAAAATTTAAAAGCTTGTCCCAAGAATCAGGCGCATAACCAATTTTAAAATCAGAAACTGTTTTTTGAGATAAATTTCGTTTTTCAATATAATCACGACCAATTTTGCCTTCTTGGGTTTTTAATAAAGACAAATGAAAAAATTCAGCGGCTACTTTAAGAATATCTAATAATTTAGTTTTTTGCGAAACAATGGCAGGGTCAACTTTCTTTAATTTTACTCCGGCCTTCTCGGCTAAATGCCTTAAAGCCTCAGAAAATTCCATACCCTCTATTTTTTGCACAAATTCAAAAATATCTCCGCCTTCGCCACAACCAAAACAGTGCCAAATTTGCTTATCTCGCGAAACCATAAAAGACGGTGTTCTTTCATTATGAAACGGACAGCGCGCTTTCCAATTAGTTCCAGCTGGCTTTAAAGCAGTGTATTCGGAGATCAAATCAACAATATCAATTTTTGATTTTATTTCTTCAATTTGTGAATTTAGCATATGCCTAATTTACCATAATTCAAACATTAATTCAATTCAAAACCCTCTGGCCAAAAAGCAAGAGGGTTTTTGAAAAATTCTTATTTTTTGCCAACGTTTAAAAGCAAATAAATGCAATAAACGCCTGCCAATCCGACTAAAACATAAACAATTGTTACTAAAACAGGGATTGAGCCTAAAATTGCAGTAACAAGGTTAAGGTTGAATATACCAACCAAGCCCCAGTTAAGTGCGCCAACGATCACTAGAATAAAAGCAATTAAATCCATGACATTTAATCTTCTCATGTTTTTAACGTTAATTATTAGATATTAGGTCAAAAGACCTATTTATTTAAAATCCAAATATTATAGGCCAGATATGTAGCAAAAATAACCCAAGCCGCGTATGGCCAAAGTAAAATTGAAGCGATCTTGGAAAATGGCCAAATTAAAATGCATAGACACAAAACTGTAAGTTCTAAAATTATCATTTCAATAATTGAGGGTCCAATGCTTTGAGAATAAAAGAAAATAAAGCTCCATAGCACATTCAAAATCGCATTTGCTATAAATAATCCAATAATCCACCAGAATAAATTTGTTTTAGGAATGTTATTCCAAACAATCAATGCTGAAATAGTTGAAAGTATAAAAATAACTGTCCAAACACTGCCAATTATATTTCCGCCAGGCGCTATAGATGGCAATTTTAAAGTTTTATACCAATCCATACCAGCGCTAGTTAAAAAACTACCTAATACTGAAACGGCAATAGTAATTATCGGAATTGTGATGTAATTTAACTTCATTTTTATTTGTTCTTAGCTGCTAATTGCCCACAAGCGGCTTCAATATCAGCACCAAAGCGGTATCTTAAGGTGGTAAATACCCTGTTTTTCTCTAAAATATCTTTAAAATGCTTTATCTTATCAGTGGAGGGTGGCTGATAGGCCCCAGTTTTATTATACGTTATTAAGTTCACAAAATAAAGTGGTTTTTTCATTAATTTGGCTAATTTTAAAGCAAATTCATCTGAATCATTCACATCTTTTATGAGCAAATATTCAAACATTACCTTACGATTAGTTTTGGCAATATAATTATCAACTGCTTCTAAAATTTTATGAATAGTATACTTTTTACCGCAAGGAATTATGCCAATCCTAGTCCTGTCATCTGGCGCATGTAAAGAAATGGCCAAATTAACCTGCATTTTCTCATCAGCAAACTTTTCAATACCTTCGATTATACCAATTGTAGAAATGGAAAAATGACGAATGCCAATGGACAGGCCATGAGGATCATTAATAATTCTAATCGCCTCCATGACATTATCATAATTTAAAAATGGCTCACCCATGCCCATAAAAACGATATTGTCTACCCTATCACCTTGGGCTTTTAAAATTCTGGCAAAAAATAAAACCTGGCTGACTATTTCCCAAGTTTCCAAATTTCTTTTAAACCCCATGGCGCCTGTGGCGCAAAATTTACACCCCAAAGGACAACCGACTTGCGAAGAAACGCAAACAGTATTTCGGCGATTATGTTTCATCAACACTGTTTCAACTTTTAGGCCATCGCTTAAGGTTATTAAAGCCTTGGCAGCATCCTCATCTTTTGATTCAAAAATTTGCGCCTTAATTTCCAGGGGTAATTTTTTTGCCAATTCTATTCTAAGGTCTTTAGGTAAAGTCATGGCTTTATCCCAATTATCAATGAGTTCAACAAAAATCGCCTGCTTAATCTGTTTTACTCTATAAGCAGGCTGATTTTTTAAGATATCGTTAAATTGAGTATAGAATTTGTTCATTAAAATAATATTCCTATTTTTTAGGATTTAGAATTTAGTATTTAGAATTTACCAAGATCCTCCCCCACCCCCACCGCCTCCTCCGCCAGAACCGCCACCGCCAAAGCCGCTAGAACCGCTGGAAGCAGAAGCTGGTGCAGAAGATAAAGTGGAGCGCGCTTCAGCGCTAAAAGTATTTAAATTATTAACAAGCGCCATGGAATTGAAACTGGAAGTTGATGGATCATTATACCAGTCAGGCTTGGTATTATATATATCTTCAAACTGTTTAGCCCATGCTTTTTCCACGCCCAAAACCATGGCAAAGGGCAAATATTTTTCAAATGTTTCTGGATTTTTAGCTGGTGCATTATGAAATTCAATCCTAGCTTTCTCAGCAACATTTAGATACATTTTTAATCCTAAAATATGCTCTTTGGCTAATACCCCCTCTTTTGTCCTGGCAGGCATAAAAATACCGAAAAAAGCTATTAAAATTCCGCTTAGAACAAGACTAAATATACCCAATCCGCCAAATATGCCGCCCAGTACAAATCCAATGCAAGCAATAGCTATTCCAACGCCAATGTATGCGCCTCTGATTATATTAGGATTAGACTTAAAATATTTTCTGGCAGTTAAATTTTCATAAAGCATATTTTTCAATCTAGCCAGGTCTTTATAAAAATTTTCTTCCAGATCCGAAAGATTTATTTGCGATTTTGAACCAAAAATGGCCGTAAATAATTCTTTGTCAAAATTATCGGTAAGCTCTTCTGTAGGTTTTAGTTTATCTAAAATATAATCTCCCTCTTTTTTGGTGATTTTTAAAAATCCTTTAGTAGCTAAATAGATTAATTCTGCGGAAATATCTTTATTTTCGGCCTTTTGGTCAAGTATAGTGCCAGATTCAGCTGGTGTCATATTGTCTGGCGTATCAAATTCTGGAATAATCACTCCGCGGCCCAAGGGATCGCGACCATGCGTATTCCAACGGATAAAAAGCGCAAGCAATGTTATAAGAGGTAAAAATAAAACCCAGTTATCTCTGATTGTATCTAATATAATTTCCCAAATTGCTGGCTGGTAAACAATGCCTTTTGGCCAACCCAAAACAATAGTCAGACCTTCATAGCTATTGAGCAAGCCTTGTTTAAAGTGGGCACCAAGCACTAAGGCATTTTCAGCAAAAATAAATTCAGAACTTGTGCAATTTGTTGCACTACCGTAAGAACCGCTATAACAGGCTTTTTGCAATTTCGTATAATCAATATCAGATGGCAAAATTATATTAGCACTTGAATTTAATATGGGTATTTGCCATTCATTACCAGTAATATTCCAATATAACTCGTCATGATTATCAAAATAATTAATGGCGCGCTTAATTTTATATCTTATAATATAAGTTTTTTTGCCGGTAATCAAAATATTTGCATCGCCTATTTTAATATTTACATTATTGCCAGGGTAAGTAATTTCTGCATTGTAAGGCATATCATTTTCATCAACCACGCTAATATCAGAAATTCTCAATTTAAAATTTCCGCCTCTGGCTTTATATTTTATAGGGATAAATCTGTAGATGCCATGACGCTCTAAATCGCCAAAATTATAGTCAATTTTTTCAGAAACATTAATGCTCGCATCTTGGTTGATTTTTATTGTAACATCAAAATTATCAATTTGTTCCTGCGCAAAAACAGGTGCTGCTAAAAACAATCCGCCTAAAATCAAACCAAATATAATTATTTTTTTCATAAAATTGCTAAATTATTTACTTTTATTATAGCACAATCTTGACTTTAGCATGATAAAATATTAAAATCAAAAGAAAAAAAGGAGGGCGATATGATGATTGTAAAACTAACTGGCAGTGAAATTGATATGGCCGTTGAGTTTATTAAATCTGTAAATTTAGCTGATTATTTCAAATCCCAGCCATTAGCTTTAGCAAAATTTAAAGCTTTAACTGATTATGATGATCCTGATAAATTTTTTATTGATCTTGTAGAACAAATTAAAGCTCAAAAAACAACTCAGGATGGACAGGAAGATATTTTTCTTTCCAGGCATCAATGGTTACTTACTTTTGTATCCATGATGTGCATCAAAAATACGCTTTTGCAATATTCTGGCGAACTTGAAGAAAAAATTCGTACCAAAATATTGCCAACTATTAAATCTATTTGCAATAGTTTTGCAGATGGGCTTGATGAAAAACAAACATTGCAATAAAACTATTAAACCGCTTTGAAAAAAGCGGTTTTTTATTTAATATTAGCTAAAAAGATTAATAGTAATCTTGACAAGTTTATTTTTTTATGTTAATATATATGATTAATAAAAAATAAATAAAAGGATGTAACCCCTAAAACAAGGAGGAAAAAATGGTAGTAATGGCATATACGAACAAGGCCAAGCCGCGCCTGACAAATCTCAAGATGACTGTGATTTACTCCGATGTCTATGCCTGGGCTAAACTGATCGCCGAAAAAATGAACGGCGTGGTAAGAGCCGATGAATTCTATTCATTGGCCGAGGACTGTATCATTGAGCAGACTCCAAAAATGGCGCGCTGTATCCGCGGCACGGGACCAAATTATCTTTACAAGAAGATACCTGAACTGGCGAGAATCTGTTTCGCGGAATACCCCGAATTTATTCAAGAGGTTGAGCGTATTTCCCGTGAGAAAGACCAGCAGATCAAAGAAGCTTTGGATGCTGATCCAATCCTTCGCGCAATATGTGCCTAGCCAATTAAACACAAAGAGGGTTCCAGAAATGGGACCCTCTCTTTTTATTAAAATAAAGGGCGTGCCGCATAGCGACACGCCTTTTTTCTTGGGCGGCTTTATTTTTAGTATCTGGCGCCGCCCTTTAATGTTTATCTTAGCTGATCACCCAGCGGCAAGTTTGCTAGGCGTTCAACCGGGGTGTTGGTACACAAAGAAGCTTTCTCATAATATTACCTCCTTGGCTTTTTTATTACATGATTCCATGCAATCTAAATCTTGCCATTTCCTACCTCCTTGGTTTGGGTTAAAATTAATATCCCCCATTTCCTTAAATTTATTATAGCAAATATTTAGCTATTGACAAATTACAATGGCAATGATAAGTTGAAATATAAAAAACCTGAAAGGAGGTAAAAAGGATGAAAAATCCACGAATTTCAATGTGTGAAAAGGCACACCAAGTATTGTGGGACTGGGCAAAAGCTAATAAGCCTTCAGAAATCATGATTTGGGCCAAAGATTTTGAGAGGCAGATTGAATACGTTTGTGACACTATTGCTCTTCAGTTGTTGCGGAATTATAAATACACTGTTACCATAATCTCAACCCATATCTCTAAGTCCATTAAATTGCCAGTTTACTCTATTAAGGTAGAAAATGGGTTAACCCTGATCATGCGTGGTAACTTTCATGACTGGAATATATCAGTTAAATCGAGACTACCGATTAGAGCCGATTTTACATGCCTTCGTTTCTTTACGGACAAAGAAACTTGTTTTTGCCAGGGTTTTCCAGAAAATCTGAAATTTGGTCAGTATGCTAAGGATAAAAAGGAGTTCACAGTTTGTCTGGCGAACGAATATGAGACTTATACTTTCCTATGCTTGCTCTTTAAAGCTTTTAATGAGTCAAAAAAAGCTTTTACTGAGGCAAAAGTATCTGAAAAAATATTTTTGAAAAGGCAAAAGCATTTGGCAAGACTTGAAGGCCAAAACAAGAAGTAATTAAATCAAAAGCCCCGCTCCGCTGGGCTTTTTTCTTTGACGAAATCTGGGCGGGGTCTTGTTGACTATACTGGAACTTATGAGAACTTTATAAAAAAATAGAAGCGGTCCTGAAAGGGCCGCTTCTTAAAATAATTCCCTCATTTAAGTCAATTTGGAAAAGATTTCGGGGAAATCTTTCGTTAACCTTTCCCTCATCCGATCAAACCCCGTAAGTTTCAGATCGTGATATTTAGAAAAGTCTGAATCGGGTATCGGGACGATACACTTTTCATTCAAAGCACCGTCTTCAGTGGGATAATACAGAAACAGATTACCCTTTTTTAAATTGTGCTTTTTCATTACCTCTGCAGAAAAATATTGACGGACAACTGCGTTACCTGCAGTGACGTCACATATAAATATGTTTTCTGTACTTTCAACAACTTGACCAATGTAAAAATCCGGCACGTCTTTCGAACCTGGCTGTTTCAGCCCACCACGTTCAGTCATCTCAATTCCCTCCTTATTTGGAATTCTCTAAATTTTCTTTCACCTGACTTACCTTATCAATTTATAATGCTTAAGTCAAACTTAAAATTTTTAATGCCATGATCTTGTCCAGCTCCGAACCAAAGCCTCGCCTAAACGAAAACACGCAATAAAAATGATATTGCATGCTTCTGGGTCTGGGCGGAGAGGGCGGGATTTGTTCCGCGAAGCGGAATCCCGCTACGCGGGAAACCCTTTATTTTCGGAGAGAAAGAGATTCGAACTCTTGATACCCTTTCGAGTATACGGCTTTTCGAGAGCCGCGCCTTCAACCACTCGGCCACCTCTCCGGGTTAGAGATTAGAGATTAGAAACTGGGGATTAAAATATTTATTGTTATTTTCTAGCCATTCTTTTGGCAGTCACTTCATCCAAAAAAACCTTTCTGATTCTGACATTCTTGGGCGTAACTTCAACGAGTTCATCGTCGCCAATGAATTCTAAGGCGTCTTCCAAGTCCATTTCCTTAGGTTTATTAAAATGTTCTGTGGCGCCATCGCCCTTGGAACGCATATTGGAAAGTTGTTTTTCTTTACAAACATTAACGCGGATATCACCAGGCCGAGAATTTTGACCCACAACTTGTCCTTCATAAACTTGAACACCTGGTTCAATAAATAATATTCCCCTATCTTGTACATTAACCATGCCATATAAATGAGTGGTGCCGGTTTCATGAGCGACTAAGGAACCCTGTTCTTTTTCACCCCAATTATTAGGGTCAAGATCATATTGATAAAAAGATGTGTTAATTATACCAAGACCGCGACTGTCTGTTAAAAACTCACTACGGTAACCAAAAAGACCGCGGGTTGGAATAACAAATTCTAAATATGTAATGCCCTCGATATTTCTCATTTCTTTTAATTCACCTTTTCTACTGCCTAATTTCTGAATAACTAAACCATTATATTGTTCTGGGACTTCAATAAAAACTCTTTCAAATGGAGTTAAAACTTTCCCGTCTTTTTCCTTATTAATAACATGCGGTCTGGAAACTTGAAATTCATAGCCCTCGCGCCTCATGCGCTCAATTAAAATCGCTAAATGCAATTCCCCGCGGCCAGAAACAGTCCATGTGCCAGCCGCATTATTTTCCACACGCAAAGCCATATCAGTTTCTAATTCTTTAAATAATCTTTCTTGTATTTGCCTTGAGGTAGAAAATTCACCTTCTTTACCGGCAAAAGGAGAATCATTAATCATAAAAGTCATTTTAACTGTTGGCTCTTCAATATTTAAAAGCGGCAAAGCATTGGGATTTTCCGCATCAGCAATTGTTTCGCCAATATTTACTTCGGGAATGCCAGAAATGGCGATAATATCACCTGAAACTGCTTCTGTAATATCAACACGACCCAAGCCCACAAAAGTCATTAATGAAACTAGACGATATTTAGTCATTTGACCTTCGCGATTTATGTGCATCACATCTTGTCCGGCTTTTATCTTGCCATTATAAATTCTGCCAATGGCAATTCTGCCGCGATAATTATCAGCAGTCACTGTTGTAACTAACAGCTGCAAAGGCTTTTCAGTATTGGAAATTGGTGCGGGAATATGATTAATTACGGCATCAAAAATTGGCGTGATATCCTGCATTTTACTTAAATCAGAATCTAAGCCCGCTTTGCCTTGTTTTGAAGCCGCATAAACAACGGGAAAATTTAAGGCCTGGTCATTAGCACCCAATTCTACAAATAAATCAAAGGTTTTATCCAAAACATAATCAGGCCGAGCATCGCTTTTATCTATTTTATTAATTACAACAATAACTCTGTGTCCCATTTCTAGAGCTTTTTTCAAGACAAAGCGTGTCTGCGGCATTGGCCCTTCTTTAGCATCAATTAAAAGCAAAACGCCATCAGCCATATTTAAAACGCGCTCCACTTCCCCGCCAAAATCAGCGTGTCCGGGAGTATCAATAATATTTATTTTTGTACCATTCCACATCACAGAGGCATTTTTGGAAAAAATAGTAATACCGCGTTCTCTTTCCAATTCATTGCTGTCCATAATTAAGTCCTTTTCATTCATTTCCTTGCCTAAAAAAGTCTTTGATTGGCGCAGCAAAGCATCCACGAGCGTAGTTTTGCCGTGGTCCACATGTGCGATAATGGCGACATTTCGTATATTCATAATTAAATAAAAAATCCGCTGAAAACAGCAGAATCATTTAAAATTCTTTTATAATTATAGCACAAAAATAAGAATTGTCAAGCAAATTGGTTGGCGGAAGGTGAGGGATTTGAACCCTCGAGAGCTTGCGCCCAACACGCTTTCCAAGCGTGCGCCATAGGCCACTAGGCGAACCTTCCAGATTTAATATTTGAGCAAACGCTTATTAATTTTATTTTTAGGTATCTTATCAAAACGCCCTACTAATCTTTTAAACAATATGCCTCCTTTATAACTTTTTATTTCCAGTTCTCTCCTATACGCCTCTGATTTTGTTTTATGGGTTTCAATATAAACAACTTCCCAGGGCTTAAAATGCTTAGTTGATTTTACTAACCCCTTATTATGTCTTAATAATCTTGCAATTAAATTATCTGTGTGTCCAGTATAATATCTGTCTTTAATTTTACTTTTCAAAATATAGACGATGTACATATTATATTAATGCTCTCTGCCGCGGAGCGGCATCCCGCCCCGCGGGATAGGCGAACCTTCCCTAAAAAGCTACATACTATTAAAAATAAAATCCATAATCATCTTGTCAGTCAAATGTTCGATGGGCGCTTTGTCATCTGTTAAGTAGCCAAAATTATTATCATAACTAACTTTTTCTACAGCATTTATAGTATCAGTAAAAATTGGATATAATTCTATGTTCTCTATTTTATTTAAATCAGTAAATTCTATCTCATTTTCTGAAGCCAATACCATAAAATTCCAGGCGCCATTTTTAATCGGTATAATATAAACATTTTTAAAGCTCAAAAGCATGGTATTGGTAATATTTTTCAATATTGGCGAATCTGGCGATACGGCATTAACATTCATGGCCACAATTCCTTTTGGTTTTAAATGTTTATTTACTGAATCAAAAAATTCATGAGTGGTTAAATGAAAGGAAATGTATAGCTGGTTTGAATAAACATCAATAATTATGGAATTATATTTTTTGTCTAAATAATCCAAAAAATTTCGACCATCAAAATTATAAACAGTTAAGCTGGAATTATTTAGATTAAAATATTTTTCTGCCGTACTGATCACTTTATCATCAATTTCCACGCCATCAATATGTAAGTCATAATCTTTGCCGAAAAAATAATTGTATTGCGTACTAGTTGTGCCGCCAGCCAGCCCCAAAATCAAAACATCCTGTTTTTTTTCATTACCATTTAGATAGGGCAAAATATTATAATAATCAAAATATGAACCGGTCATTATTTGACCGGGTTTAATATTAATAATGGAAAAAGTGCCAAGGCCCTCATTCACCTTTAATAATCTAAGATTATTTTCATCTGCCACTTGAAAATATTGATAAACTGACTCGTCTTCAAAAATTGCCCCATCTTGCGCTTTAATGGCCGGGAATTTAGGGATTAATAAAAAAAATAAACAAGCATAGCAAATAATCAGCCATTTTCTTTTTAATAAACCAAATATTGCAGTACAAAAAAGCAATAAAGAAAAAAAAATAATTGTTTTTCTGGTCCCTAAATATGGCACAAAAACAAGTGTCGGCAAAAAAGTGCCCAAAATACTACCAACTGTAGATATAGAAAAAACCATACCTGCGTTATGGCCAATTGCTGTACTTTCCTGGGATAATAATTTAATTATAAAAGGACTGACTGCTCCCAAAAGAATTATGGGAAAAATAAATAAAATAGCCACGGTAAAAAGTGAACCAAAAAATATCATTAAAGATGCAGAATGCCAAAGCATCATATTGCCTGTTATATATTCAACTAATGGCCTGGTAATAAAAGAAATTGAAAATAAAATTAAGCAGGCAATAATTATTATTTTTAAAATCACCTCTAGATGCGGCTTTCTGTCGGCCATTTTTCCGCCAATATAGTAGCCAATGGCCAAAGCCGCCATAATAACGCCTATTATATTTGTCCAAACAAAAGTGGAAGTGCCAAAATATGGCGCTAAAAGGCGTGAAGCGGAAATTTCCACTGCCATAATGGCCATACCGCTTACAAATGCTAGGAATAATAAATATTTTTTGTAATATTCTTTATTTACCATACATCAATTTTATCTTTTATTTTATTTCGGGTCAAATATAAAAGGAACGATTTACTCGTCCCTTTTAATATTATATTAACCAATTATTAACCGCCACAACTTGCAGTAGTACTTGTTGCTGATGTACTAAAGCCAAATCCGGCTGACGGAGTTTCATTGGGAAGTTGAACTGTACATTCATTTGGCAAAGTATTAAAAGCACTGCAAATTGTTGCTAATAAACTGGCGGAATCTCTGCCGCTTTCTGCCTGTACGCCATTAATAACTATAGTTGGCGAACCCTGAACGCCGTATTTTTCATTATCTGCCTTATATACATCAAATAACGGAAATTGTCCGCTTAACCATGTGGATTGATCTTTGAAATTTTTTGTTACACTAAATTGATTATCTGTTTCGCTAATGCAAGAACTTAATTTTCCCTGATCTATATTAATTTCTTTTAAGCAATCACTGCTTTTGCCTTCTTTTAAAAAGCATTTTAAATAAGTAAAATAATTGCCAGGCGCAACTTTCTTAATACAGACCTGCGTCAATTCTTCATTTATCTCTGCTTCACCATGCATGGCATAATCGCAAAACTTAACTTCTATGTCTGCTTTATCGCCCAAGGCTTCAACTACTGGTAAAAGTCCTTTTTCTATCTGGGTGCCATATGGACAATGACTCATAACAAACACTTCCACAACCGGCTTATCATTTTTGGGGACTTCTGTTGCAACAGGATTATTGCTTTTCTCTATCTCAGCAATATCCATTACTTGAGGAAAAAACTTTGTGCCATCTTTTGTAATAAAAGAATCAACCGTTTGGCCGGAACTTAATTTAACCACAACCTTATAAAGGCCGTTTTCTTCGGTTACGCTATCTATTGTCACCTCACTGCCAGGCTCCACTAAATTATTATTAATAAAGCTTAAAGCTTTTGCCTGAGCTTCGTCTGGAGTTAAATTTTTAGTCATACTATTTGTAATGCCGCAACCAGTAAGCACTATAACTAAAAATAGAACCAGAAACATGATCTTTTTGTTCATAATTTTATTTTTCTATTAATTATTTAGTAATATTATTATATAATACGAAAATCTATTTGACAAGGGTGCATTATATTTTAGGTTTTATTCTATTCCAGCCATTTATTGCTTCGTAGGCATAGGCCGCCTGGAAAATTTTTTCTTCGCCAAATTGCTTGGCAATCAATTGCATGCCCACCGGTAAATTATTGACAAAACCGCAGGGAATTGAAGCGGCTGGTACGCCAGCCATGTTAATTGTAACAGTGTAAATATCTTCCAAATACATGGTTAATGGGTCATTCACATTTTCCCCTATTTTAAAAGCTGGCCGCGGTGATGTTGGCATTAAAATCAAATCAACTTCGCTTAAAACTTTTTCAAAATCTTCTTTAATCAAAGTACGCACTTGCATGGCTTTTTTATAATATGCATCATAATAACCTGCGCTCAACACATAAGTACCAATCATGATTCTGCGCTTGGCTTCTGCGCCAAAACCCTCAGCGCGCGATTTAGTATAAATTTCAAATAGGTTATCTGCTTCTTTGGACTGGTGCCCATATCTAATTCCGTCATAACGCCCAAGATTTGAACTAACTTCTGACGGCATGATTATGTAATAACAGGCCAAGCCATAATCAAGATATTTTAAGGAAACTTCTTTAAACTTTGCTCCTAATTTTTCTAAATCTCTAATAGCGATTTGCATTAATGATTTAACTTCTGGCTGTAACCCCTTGCCAAATGCTTCTTTAGGCAAACCAATGGTTAAACCCTTAACGCCTTTGTCTTTCATTTTTGTATAATCAGGCACTTCTTTTGGCAATGTTGTAGAATCTTTCGGATCTAATCCCGCGATTATATTTAAAATAATAGCTGCATCATCAACACATTTAGCTATAGGACCAATTGTGTCTAATGAAGAGCCCATAGCAATTGTGCCAAAACGCGGCACTCGGCCATATGTTGGCTTAAAACCAACACAACCGCAATGAGAAGCCGGACATCTGATTGAACCGCCCGTATCTGTCCCCAATGAATAAATAACTTGATCAGACGCTGTACTGGCAGCGCTGCCGCCAGATGAGCCGCCAGGAACTCTTTCCAAGTCCCAGGGATTATGACTCGGGCCATAATCAGAATTTTCAGTAGAACCGCCATGCCCCCAGGCATCGCAATTATGCTTGCCTAAAATAATTGCGCCATTATCTTTTAATCTTTTAATTACTGTGGCATCAAACAAAGGTACATAATTTTCCAACATCTTTGAAGAGGCAGTGGTGGTAATGCCTTTAGTTAAAATCAAATCTTTAATACCGCAAGGAATGCCTTCTAGTATTTTTAGCTTACCGCCTTTTTTAATTTTTTTATCTACTTCCTTGGCTTGCTTTATAGCATTATCAAAATCAGTAGCCAAAAAACAATGCAATTTTTTGTCTGTCTTTTTTATGCGCTCAATACAGGCATTAACCAAATCTAAGCTGGAAATCTCGCCAGATTGCAATTTCTCATGTACTTCGCGGATTGTAAGTTGGTTTAGTTCCATATATTAGTGCCCTTTGTCGTAATAGTCATTCAGAGCGGAGCGAAGAATCCATAAGTCCTGGATTCCTCACCGCGGTTCGGAATGACAAAGGGCGGTTAAAATACACTTTTTGTCTTAATTAAATTATCCTCGTTTTCTGTTGATTGATTTATTAAATCTTTTTGAAAGTCGCATTGGTCAATGTCATCGCCTCGATAAACATTTTCCAAGCCAGTCACTTGTGCTGTAATTGGCACGTTTTCTGTATCAACTGATTTCAATTTATCAACATAATCCAAAACCTTTGTCAGCTGATTAGCATACAATTCTTTTTCCTGCTCTGTTAATTCCAAACGAGATAGTTTGGCGATTTTTTCAACCTGGCTTCGCCCAAGGCGAGCTTCTTCTTTGGTTAATTTCATATATGATAATTTATCACTAAAAATATAAAATTTCAATTCATTTGACAAAAAAATCAACAAATACTAAAATAAAACTGTTTTAGACCTCCAGTGCTTTGACTATCAGCACTGGTCTCTGGGGCCAAAATCAGCAAACCCTCGGACCCGCCCTTGATAACGGGACCAACCAAACCAAGCTGATTTTGGCCCCTTTTTTTATACATCCACCAAAGCTTTATGCGTAGGTGGATTAAAAACCAATATATTCAACCTCTTCCATCAATTCAATATTATATTTATCGCGTACCTTCATTTTAATATAACTAATAAGTTGCAAAACATCATTAGCTGTAGCCTTGTCTAAATTAATAATAAAATTAGCGTGCTTAGACGAAACCTGTGCCCCGCCAATCGTTTTACCTTTTAAATCTAAGGTGTCTATCAGCCAAGCGGCTGGTATTTTTTTATATTCCAAATATTCCCTGGGCAAATTTCTAAGTTTATTTAAATTAACATTATCATCAATCAAAACATTTTTAAAAACACTGCCAGCCGAGGGAAATTCCAGCGGCTGTTTATTTTTTCTGTCTTCAAGCAGTTTTTCAATCTTTTTTTCAGATTCTGCCCTATCTCCTGCTTTTAATTTTAATTCCACTGACAAAATCAAATCTTTATTATTTTGAAAAATAGATTGTCTGTAACCAAAACTGCAATCTTTTTTATCTAGAATAATTTTCTTGTCATTTCTAAGCACTTCTACTTTGGAAACATTATCAGATGTCTGTCCCCTATATGCGCCAGCGTTTCCGCGTACAGCTCCGCCAAGTGTGCCAGGAATCCCCACTGCCCATTCTAGCCCAGTCAAACCCTTTTCAATACTTTTATGAACCAGATTCATTAAAATCGTACCGGAACCAGCAATCACTTTTTCCTTTTGGAATTTAATGCCATCGTTTTTATTTATAATAACCAAGCCGTCAAAACCAGAATCGGAAACTAAAATATTACTCCCTCCGCCCAAAATAATGTAATTTAATTTTTTCTTTTTCGCTTCATTAATAGCTTTAATCAGCTCATCACTACTTTTGGCAATAAAAAAATATTTGGCGTCCCCGCCAATTTTAAAAGTTGTATATTTAGATAATGGCTCGTTTATTTTGAATAGCATGTTTATTTAAATTTATAGCTGTATAGAGATAATGCAAATATTTTTTTATAATGCGAATCTACGAATGATTCATATATCTTCTCAATTTACTAATTATACCAGTATCTTTTGTGGGATTTGCAACACTCGCACTATTACTTTGCCTGAAATTCATATTCAATACTCTCTTTGGGTGTAAAAATTTACGCCTAAAATTCACTATCAATCCTAATTTCTTATTAGCAGAATTCAAATATCTTTGCATTTGAAAATAATCTTGCTTAGTAACCATAAATTTAGCTTTCAAATCCAGAATAATCACATCCTCTATCACAAAATCTGGAATATTTCTGGCTAGTCTTTCTCCGTTAAATAAAGGCAACAACGGCTTTTCTCTTTCATATTTAATTCCGTTATTTTTAAAAAGCTCTTCCAGATAATCGGCATATTGCTTCTCATTTAAATATCTACCTAATTTATTATGAGTTTCGTAACATAGACCACAAATCTTAAAAGATAGCTCAGGATAAATAATCTTATCTTTTCCCCCAAAAAATTTCATAAAAAATTAATAAATTCGCATCATTAGCATGTTTCTATAATTTGCATTACTATTTTTTCTTTTTAGCGACTTTCTTTACTGGTTTTTTGGCCATGACTTTTTTAACTGCAGGTTTGGCTTTCTTGGTTTCTGACTTTTTCACTTCTGGCTTTACCTCTTTAGTCGGCTTAATAATTTTAGCCACAATCAAAGCATTGATAATTTTATCAAGCTTGGAATTTATCATCTGCAATTGATCAGGCCTATTGCCTGAGCCAGCGCCGCCTCTTTCACCACCTCTGCCGAAACACTGGTTACAAAAAATTTGTTTGCCTGGTGTTGGCTGAAATGGGACTTCGCATTGCTTGCCGCATTTAGCGCAAATAGCAGAAAACATTTTTCGGCCTTGTCGCTCTCGTCTTTGATCCCTACTTCCCTGCCTTTTGGCAAAACAATTAGTGCAGTAAACTGGCTTATCGCCAGTTGGCCGAAATGGCACCTGGCACTTTTGTCCGCATTCGGTGCAGACGGCATCAAACATTTGTTTTGAATCTTCCATATTAATAAATTTTAAGAATTAGTATTTGTTGGTATAAACCAAATAAACCAAATTATCCAGATAAACCAAATTAAATCAATTAATTGATGGGTTTGAAAATAAATTAATCCATATAATGATACGAGGCCTAAAAATCCTAGCGCCCAATTTTTGCTTAGTTTTTTCATACATTTTAAATTTAGAAATTAATTAATACTTATTTGTAAAAAAAATCTGTGTTTAGGTTTAAACACAGATATAAAGCAGGATGGGTGCGGTGCTCTGCGAGAATCAGGATTCACCGGTAAAAGCCTGGGGTTCAGATACTTTTCAGCGTCGGTGGTCTTCGCGAAGTAAAATTTTTTTCGTTTAAGACCAAAGCCCTACTTTTTCTCCTATCGGAGAGCCCAGCTTGGAGGATTTCCGCCTCTGCACACTACCTTGTGCCCACTGTTTTACCGCACCCATCCATAGAATTACTTTACATTGTGTTATTTAAGTTGTCAAATTATTTTACTAATTCTCGTGCTACCACATCAATATCCCCTGCCCCTAAAATTAAAACCACATCATTTGCTTGAACTAATTCCAATATTTTTGCCTTGGTTTCTGTTAAATCGCTGGCATAAAAATATTCTGATGTTTTAGCGCCTTCAACCAGCTTTTTGGATTCTGCCAAAACTATTTTATCAAGCAAGTCATTTGAACTTATTCTTTTAGTTACATCTTTTTCTTCCCTACCTCTAACATCATAAATTTCCGAAAGTATAACAATATCAGCCGGACTTTGGGTAAAAATTTTTACAAAATCATTGAACAAAGCTTTTGTTCTTTGAATTTGGTGCGGCTGAAAAGTAACCAATAATCTTCTGTCAGGGTAAAACTCTTTGGCGGCTATAATCGTTTTCGCAATTTCAGTGGGATGATGAGCATAATCGGAAATTACAATAGCGCCGTTTTTATCATCAGTCAGGTTTTCAATTGTGCCGACCACTTCAAATCTGCGCCAAGCGCCAGTATATTGGGCTAAAGTATTTTTTATAACATCAGGATTAACGCCAAGCTCTAAAGCCAATAAAGAAGCTCCCAGAGCATTTAAGATATTAAACTTGCCAGGTATTTGTAAATTAAAATCACGCAATTCCTGATTTTTATAAATGGGCTTAAAAATCTGGCGACCATGGTCAACTTTAATATTTTTTATGGTTATATCTACTGAAGGATTTTCCAGGCCAAAAGTTAAAACTTCACAGGCCGGCTTTTCAATCTGATCTATATTTTTATCATCGCCATTATAAATGAGAATCCCATCTTCTGGCAGTTTTTCCACAAAATGATTAAAAGTTTCTATGTATTGATTTAAATCTTTATAAAAATCCGGATGGTCAAATTCAATGTTATTTAAAATTATCACTTGGGGATTTAATTCCAGCATATGCGCTTTGTATTCATCTGCTTCAACCACAAAATACTTGCTGGAACCGATTCTCAAATTGCCATCCCAATTCTTCACCTTACTGCCTACGATTACAGTGGGGTCTAAACCGCCAGCTTCCAAGAGCAATCCAGCTAAAGCAGTTGTAGTAGTTTTGCCATGACAGCCAGAAATAGCAATGGTGTATTTGTCTTTACTATATGCTCCTAAAAATTGGAAGTAGCTTAAACTTTCAACTTTCAACTTTTTACTTTGAACTCGTTCAGGATTATCTTCTGGCGCCGCATCAGTAAAAAGAACTAAATCGCAATCCTTAAGCACATTTTTAGCATTATGCGGACCAATTTTAATATCAGCGCCAAAGTTAATTAGCGTACTAGTAATATCTGAAGAAACCAAAT
The DNA here is from genome assembly GCA_016927685.1 of Candidatus Falkowiibacteriota bacterium. Taxonomy (GTDB): domain Bacteria; phylum Patescibacteriota; class Patescibacteriia; order CAIXNZ01; family CAIXNZ01; genus CAIXNZ01. The sequence goes on along the minus strand of JAFGMD010000021.1, from coordinate 7,010 downwards.
CAGAACCGCTGACTTTTTTGCCTAAACCTAAAAGTAATTTGGCTACTGCTGAAATGCCAATTCCGCCAATGCCAATGATATGAACTTTTTTAATTTTATTTAAATCCATATTCTAATTTTAGCAAAAAAATGAGAATTATTTAAGCTTAGCTACTGTAATTATATTGCGAGTATTAGAAACATTTTTAATAACTTCAAATCCAGATTTCTTTAATAAGGATTCAACCTCCATTTCTGTAAAGGCATGGACATATCTATGATATTTTTTCTGCCAAGGAATAAAGACATCCCCCATATCTAAATTCATATGCTTGATGCCATTGGCTTCATTAAGCGGGTCTGTCATTTTTAATAGCGTGTATTTAATGATATATTTTAAATAACGTGATTGCCATAAATTCCAGTTCATCATTAATAATTTGCCCTCTGGCTTTAAAAGCGATTTAATATTTTTCAAAACTTGTAAGCGCATTTTTTTTGAAGGAATATGATGCATGACTGCCACACAAAAAACTAAATCAAATTTTTTCTTCAAAGGCGGCAAATTTAAAATATCAGCCACCAAAAATTTAGCGCTTGGCCAATTGGCTTGGGCTTGACTAATAAGTTTCTGGCTATAATCAATGCCTAAATAATTTACATCATAATCTTTTAATAATTCCAAAAGACGACCGTTTCCGCAGCCCAAATCTAATACATCTTGACCATTAGCCAAATAACCTTTAAAATACTCAAAATCTGGCCAAAGTGTTCCGCGCGAACGCGAAAAATCCGAAGCAATATTATTATAAAGCTCTTTATTGCTATTTAATATTTTCTTTGCGACTTCTTCTTTCATGTGTTTATAGGTGCTACAGGAGCTATAGGATTATAGGAGCTATATGGTGATAGGCTAAAAGGTTTACTTTTGCCTATTACCATTTAAGCCTTTAGCTCTTTTCGACATTTAGCTCTTATAGCTCATCTAAGTTATGAACCAATCCCATATCGAAAAATCAATAGTCCAGCAGCTTATCAAAGCCAAACCCAGCAATTCGCGGGAGTTAAATTATTTAGTTAAAAAACTGGCAAGCAGTTATAAAATCCCCTCGCCAAAGCGTATTAAACTACTTTCAGCTTATCATAAATTAGCTAAATCTGGAAATAAGGATTTGGGCCTAAAAAAACTGCTAAAAAAACGCGAAATCCGCACCTTGTCAGGCGTAGCAGTTATTGCAGTTTTAACCAAACCTTATAAATGTCCCGGTGAGTGTGTTTTCTGCCCCAACGAGAAGAAAATGCCCAAATCCTATATTTATAACGAACCAGCTGTTATGCGCGCTATCCTATGTAAATTTGACCCATTCAAACAAGTGCAAATGAGATTGCGCGCCCTAGCCATGACAGGACATGAAACAGATAAATGCGAATTAATTGTCATGGGCGGGACTTGGACTTATTTACCGCATAAATATCAAGATTGGTTTTTGAAAAGGTGTTTTGACGCATTCAATGAAAAAACTGCCAAAAACTTAACTCAAGCGCAAAAATGGAACGAAACCGCTAAATACAGAGTTATTGGCTTAACTTTAGAAACTCGCCCCGATTATATTAATATTCCTGAAATAAAAAGAATGCGCGAACTAGGCGCTACAAGAGTTGAGATTGGAGTACAAGCCATTGATGATAAAATTTTAAAATTTAATAATCGCGGACATTTGACCAAAGAAGTTATTGGCGCAACAAAACTTCTCAAAGATGCGGGATTTAAAATTTCTTACCACATGATGCCAAATTTGCCTGGCTCAAATCCAAACAAGGATTTAAAAATGTTCAAGCAATTATTCCATGACCAAAATTATCAGCCAGACATGTTAAAAATTTATCCTTGCGTGGTCACTGACACTGCCAAAATTTATCGCTGGTACAAGTCTGGCAAGTTTAGGCCTTATACTGACAAACAATTAATCGATCTATTGATAAAAATTAAAAAAATTATTCCGCCTTATGTGCGCTTAAGCAGAATTATCCGCGATATTCCCTCTGAAAGCATTGTGGCTGGTAATAAAATTTCCAACCTGCGCCAATTAATTGCCGAGAAATTTCAAAAGGATAAAAATATTTGCCAATGTATTCGTTGCCGAGAAGCCAGGAGTAAGAGATTTGAGATTAAAGATTTGAGATTAAAGATTAAAAAATATAAAGCTTCACACGGAATAGAATACTTTTTAAGCTATGAATCAAAAGATAAAAAAACTCTCTTTGCTTTTTTGCGTTTAAGAATTTTGAAAAAAGTTGACCAAAATTTATTAAAAGCTTTGCCAGAATTAAAAGATGCTGCTTTAATTCGTGAAGTTCATACTTATGGCGAATTAATTCCAATTAAAAGCAAGCATAAGGCGGTCCAGCACATTGGGTTAGGCAAAAAATTAATCCAACAAGCAGAAAAAATTTCCAAAAAACAGGGTTTTAATAAAATAGCAGTAATTTCTGGCATTGGTGTGCGCGAATATTATAAAAATTTAGGTTATCATCTACAAAATACATATATGATTAAGAATTTGTAATTGTGGATAAACTTTTGTATAATATTGATACCAACCTTCCCGAGGTGGTGGTTGGCATATTCTCTTGTCACTTGGGCATCAGGGGTGAACCGCCTGGTTCACCCTGACAACAATCTGGCCCAGCCAGTCGAAATATAGACTTCTGATATTTCTTCATTTTATTACGCTCCTTTCCTAATCCTGCACCGCAGGGTGCAGGAAGAAATAAACCAGGACTAACTGGTTTTTAATAAAGAGTTCTGCTTTTGTCCAGACTCCTTTTTTCCAGGGGGGGGCACCATCGGTGTGCCCCTGAAAATAACCAGCAATGCTGGTTTATAATAAAATTTCTTCTTTGCTCGAACCTACCCCCCTTTTAACGGGCGCCGAGTCGGCGCCCAGTATAACCCCAGCAAAGCTGGTAAAAATAAAAGAGTGGTTCGCTCTAATTCGTCCTCAGGGGACATCATCGTGATGTCCCCTTTTATTTTTAGCTAAATTAAGCTATAATCACTCCAAGATTATGAAAAATCTTAAAAAGGACAAACAACTTTATAAATTACTGCAAAGCGAGCTGCAAAGGCAAAAAAATGGCCTGGAAATGATTGCTTCAGAAAATTATACTTCCCCTGCCGTATTAGAAGCTATGGGTACTGTTTTGAGTAATAAATATTCTGAGGGGTATCCAGGCAAAAGATATTATAGCGGCAATCAATTCATTGATGAAATTGAAAACTTGGCTATTGAAAGAGCCAAGAAACTTTTTGGTGCTGAACATGCCAATGTCCAGCCCCATTCTGGCAGCCAGGCCAATATGGCTGTTTATTTGGCCATACTAAATCCTGGAGATAAAATTATGGCCTTAAATTTAGCTCATGGCGGACATCTTTCCCATGGCGCGCCAGTTAATTTTTCCGGCAAACTTTACAAAAATACTTTTTATGGAGTAGATAAAGATACAGAACAAATTAATTATAAGGAAATTTTAGAGCTGGCCCAGCGTGAAGCGCCTAAATTGATTATTGCCGGAGCGACTGCTTACCCGCGCCAAATTGATTTTCAAAAATTCAGAGAAATCGCTGATTCTATAAAAGCATATTTAATGGTTGATATGGCGCACTTTGCCGGTCTAGTTGCGGCTAAAGTTCATCCTGACCCAATTCCCTATGCCGATGTAGTAACTAGTACAACTCATAAAACTTTAGCTGGCCCACGCGGCGGTTTTATATTATGCAAAAAGTATTTGGCAGAAAAAATTGATAAGGCGGTTTTTCCTGGTATTCAAGGCGGTCCCCTAGAAAATATTATTGCCGCCAAAGCGATTTGTTTTGGAGAGGCGCTTAAACCAACATTTAAAACTTACCAAAAACAAGTTATTGCTAATGCTAAAATTTTAGCGCAAACTTTAATCCAAAATAAATTAGAATTGGTTTCTAAGGGAACAGATACGCATTTAGTTTTATTAAAATTAAATAATTTGAGCATCGGCGGACAACTAGCCGAGGAAGTTTTAGCTAGAGTAGGAATATATACAAATAAAAACTTAATTCCCTTTGATACAAGAAAGGCCCTTGACCCTTCTGGTCTGCGCTTAGGTACTCCGGCATTGACAACGCGTGGCATGAAGGAAAAAGAAATGAAAATAATTGGCAATTTGATTGCCGAAATTTTAAAAAATCCTAAAGATACTAAAATTCAAGAAAAAGCTAAAAAACTAGTCGCAAAATTAACAAAGAAATTCCCTATTTATAAAAACTTGAAATATTAATCTGCAAATGGCTTATGGCAAATAGCTAATAGTTATATGCGCCATATGCCATTTGCTATATGCCATATGCCAGTGAAACTCATTGATGGCAAAGCATTAGCCGAAAAAATAAAATTAGATCTCAAGAAAAAAATTGAAAAAATGGAGACCAAGACTGGCTTGGCTACTATTTTAGTTGGCACAAATCCTGCTTCGCAACTTTATATAAAATTAAAAGCTAAGGCCTGCACTGAAGTTGGCATTGAATTTTCCAGTTATTTTTTGGATGGATCTTGTACTGAAGAAAAAATTCTGGAAGTTATTGATTTTTTAAATAAAGACCAGCAAATAACTGGCATTTTATTGCAACTACCATTGCCAAAAAAATTTGATACTGACAAAATTATTTCCAAAATTTCAGCTGCTAAAGATGTTGATGGCTTTCATCCCGACACCAAAGTTATTTCGCCAAATGTTTTAGGTATAATTGAACTTATTAAAAGCACAGGTGAAAATTTGAAAAATAAAAAAGTTGTTGTTTTATCCAACTCAGAAAAATTTGCTGAACCATTTAAAAAACTTTTAAAGAGTTCGAAAGTTGAATATTCCAATCCCCAATCTCCAGTCTCAAATCTCCAGTCTCAAATCAAATCAGCCGATGTCCTCATTGTTGCCGTAGGCAAACCAAAATTTATTAAGCCAAACATGGTTAAAAAAGATAGCATTATTATCGATGTTGGCATAAATAAAGTTGATGGCAAAACAATCGGCGATGTTGACCCAAGTGTTGATAAAATAGTTGCTTATCGCTCCCCTGTTCCCGGCGGAGTCGGACCAATGACTATTGCCATGCTCTTATCCAATATATATGAATTGACAAAAAAATAATTTTTTGGTAAATTTAAAAATCAAAAAACCCTCCTTCGCCTGCCTCGCAAGGCGGGTTAAAACTACGGAGGGTAAAAAGGAGGAAAAAAATGGATTTATTTCCTGAATCAAAGGTGCTAAACTTTTCAGGCAAAGGAAAAAAGGCAGAGGAAAAAGAAGTTACATTTCACGATCTGCAGCCATGTATCTCTTTAGCCAAAAAAAATAAAGAAAGAGATGAATTCCGCAGACTTATTAGTCAGGCGCTGAAAGTCGTCGATGATCCTTTTGATGCCAAATGGCTTTATGAGCAAGTCATGGGCGATTATTCAACTTTTGACTTTCGCTTTCAAGCCATGGACAAGTGCTTTAGGACGACTGTGAGAAGATTTCTTTTTGATGAAAGGGTTAATTACAATCATCTATTCTGGCTTACGCAAGAATTACCTAACCCCTTGCAAAAAAGATGGGCGGCTGATGCCTGTTTGCTGGCAGCAAAAAGAATTGATCAGATTAATGATTATCTCTATGCTTACTCCAAGCACGAACTTTACTGGAAAATGTATATTGCCTTGGCCGAAAATGTCAGGCAAATCCGCCATGCAGTAAAATTCTGCACAGAAAACCTCAAGGGACTTGCCCAATCAGTGGAAGCCAACATGTGGTTTAAAAGAGGTCAACTCGTACCTGATATACTTCCTTCGTTGAAGTGATTTTTAAAAACCCCTTGGTTATACCAGGGGGTTTTTTATGACTTGACAAAAAATTATATTTTGTTAAGATATAATATCAATAAAATCCTTGAAAAGGAGGAAAAAATGAGCCTAAATCCTGAAGATGCAGCTTTTAACAATATTCTTGAGCAAGCTAATACTTTTGAAAAATGCCTAGAAATCGCTTTGCAAGCTAGCAGCTCTAAAAGAGAAGATGCTTTAAAAAAAGCATTAAGCTTTGTAAAATATTACGATGAAGCAATTTATATTTACATGGCTTCAAATGATTCAAATTTGCATTTAGTAGCAATTAAAAAAGCTATCGAACTCACTGACGACACAACTCATTTGGATTTCTGGATAATTAAAGCACCTACTGATATTTTGAAAAAGATGGCACGTGATAAACTTAAGGAACAGAAAAACAAAAGCGGACGCTAATGCGCCCGCTTTTTCTATTGATAATTTCGTATATTTTCGTGTTGGTGATTTCGTGTTTCAGCCTACTTCTTCTCCAGCTCCTCTTTCCAGGCCTTAGCCAGTTCATCATTTTCATCAATCAAAATTACTTTTTCTAGATTTATTGGCTTGAATTTTTTAATTTCCGCAATCATTACTTTGGCTGCGTCTTTAATCGGAAAACTGCCAACTCCTGTGCCCATGCCTGGCATAGCAATTATTTTAAAGCCCTTGTCATCAGCTAAAATTAAAGCTCCTTGTACTGCTAAGCCCACATTATAGGCCTCTGCCATATCTGTTGGCGAAATAACCACTGGCGAATGAATAATCGCTTTATAAGGCAATTTGCCAGCTGGCGTAGCAATAGCAGTACCAATTTCCAGCGGCGCTTTGGCTTTTACTTTATCTTCAATTTCTGCGCCTTCTACGTGCTTAATGGCACTGGCAGAACTGCCACCCATCCAACCAAAAGAGTTGGTTGGATTAACAATGGCGTCGGCGACTACCTTGATTAAATTGCCATGTTGAATTTCAATATTGAGCATATTTTTTACTTAGTGTTTTAGTATTTTAGAATTATAGAATTCTAGCACTATAACTCTATAACGCTATAACTCAATAATTCTATAAAGATATTATACTAAAAATATAATAAATCTGCATCTAATCTTGACAAAAATTATTTTTTATGATAAATTA